>CBFHWV010000019.1:0-29368 GCA_965659565.1 uncultured Flavobacteriales bacterium | reverse complement strand
CTGGAAGTCCGCAATGCTGCCGGTTCCATCGCCCACGGCTTGCATGGCGTTGAAGGCGGAGGCCCGGGCTTCGGTCACCGCAGTCAGCGTCTCCTGCTCGAATTCGGCCACGCCCTTGACGGTGGCCACCAGGTTCGGGATCAGGTCAAATCGACGCTGGTACTGGGTCTCCACATTGGCCCATTCCGCATCCACGCCTTCTTCCAACGACACAAAGCCGTTGTAGCTGGACATGGCGCTGAAGCCGACGAGGAGCAGGAGGGCGAGCAACGCCCAGAGTGCATATTTCATAGGGTGAGTTTAGTCGTTGAGGTCCGCATAACCGGACGCAATGAACTGCGTGAGCTCTTCGCCCTGCAGCAATCCCTGTGAGAGGCGGGCCAGGGCGATGGCGCGTTCCACCTTGGGCTTGCGGGCCTCGGCGTCGCCGTCGGTCCAGGAGGTGACCAACGGGTGGTTGGCGTTGAAGATGACCTCGTAGGTGTCGGGCATGTCGCCAAACATGGCCATGCCGCCGCCTCCGACACGTTGCTGCTCCTTCATCCGGCGCATGAACTCGCTCTGGGTGATGGTGACCGGCGGCGCGGTGGGGGACATGGGGGCAAAGGCCACCTTGTACACCATCTTGTCCGGCACGATGGCCTCGATCTCTTCCTTGAGCGCGGTCTGCTGCTCCTCGGTCAGCACGCTCTCCGGCGCGTCGTCCTTGGGGATGAGGCGGTCGACGATGTCGGCGTCGACTCGGCGGAACTGCACCTTGGTGTCGCCGGAATTCATCTCCAGCTTCTGGATCAAGTGCGAGGTCAACGGGCTCTCGAGGTGGAGCACCATGTACCCGGCGTCGCGGGCCGCGGCCACATAGCTGTGTTGCGCCTGCGGATTCGGCGTGTAGAGCAGGACCACGTTGCCGTCCTTGTCGGTGTGGGCGTCCTTGACGTGCTCCACGAGCTCGTCCATCGTACGGTGCGCCCCGTCGGTATCGGTGTAGAGGGCAAACTTGCCAGCGCGCTCAAAGAACTTCTCGTCCATGAGCATGCCGTACTCGGTGAAGACCTGGATGTCGGGCCACTTGGCGGCGAAGTCCTCGCGGTCGTCCTTGAACATCTTGGCGAGCTTGTCGCTGACCTTCTTGGAGATGTGCGACGTGATCTTCTTCACATTGGCGTCCTCTTGCAAGTAGGAGCGGCTCACGTTGAGCGGGATGTCCGGGCTGTCGATGACGCCGTGCAGCAGCGTCAGGAAGTCCGGAACGATGTTCTCGACGTTGTCGGTGATGAACACCTGGTTGCTGTAGAGGTGGATCTTGTTGCGCTGCAAATCCATCTCCTTTTTGACCTTCGGGAAGTAGAGGATGCCCGTGAGGTTGAAGGGGAAGTCCACGTTGAGGTGAATCTGGAACAGCGGCTCCTCGAAGTTCATCGGGTAGAGCGTCCGATAGAAATCGAGGTAATCCTGGTCCTCGAGGTCGGCGGGCGACTTGAGCCAAATGGCATCGGTGTCGTTGATCACGCGGGGCTCCTCGACGGGCACGCGCTTCACGTTGCCTTCCTCGTCCTTGGCGCCCTCGGGGTCGTCCACGTACTCCGTCTTGGTGCCGCACACGACCGGCACGGGCATGAACTTGCAGTACTTCTCGAGGATGCCGGTGATGCGGGCGTCTTCGTTGAACTCCTCGCCGTCCTCACCGAGGTGCAGGACGATGTCGGTGCCGTGGAGCTGGTCCTCGGCGCGGCCGAGGGCCTTGAAGTCGTCTTCGGAGATGGCGCCCATCTCAAAGTTGGGCGACCCGTCGCAGGTCCACTTCACGGGCACGGCGCCGGAGCGCTGGCTCCAGGAGTAGATGTCCACGCGGTCAGCCACCATGAAGGCGCTGTAGAAACCGAGGCCGAAGTGGCCGATGATGGCTTCCTTGGCGTCGGCCTTGTCGGCGTACTTCTCCTGGAACTTCTCGACGAACTCGGTGGCGCCGGAGAAGGCGATCTGGTTGATGTACTTGTCGACTTCCTCCTCGGTCATGCCGATGCCGGCGTCGCGGATGGTGAGCGTCTTGGCCTCACTGTCGGGGATGACGTGAACCTGGGCGCCCTCGGCGTTGCCCTCGATTTCGCCGACCCGCAGGAGGGCCTTGCGCTTCTGGGTGGCGTCCACGGCGTTGGAGACGAGCTCGCGGAGAAAAATTTCGTGGTCGCTGTACAGGAACTTCTTGATGATCGGGAAGATGTTCTCCGTCTGTACGTTGATCTGTCCTTGTTGCATGATGGTGGTTTTCCTTGTGCTGCCCCGGAGTAGGCAAATGCCATGCCGGTCGGCTCGAACGCAAAAAATCCGACGACCTGACAGGAGGCCGCCGGATTTTTCGTGTCAGGCTGTCAGCCCGTCAGTGCTTCACCACGCGTTGGGCGGCCCCGTTGTCGAGCCGAACGGTGTAGGCACCGGCGTTGAGTCCGGAGAGATCGAGGCGGTCGCCGTCTTGTCCTGCGCCGTGCAGCACGACGCGGCCCGTGGCGTCGAGGACGGTCCACGTGTGCGCACCGCTGAAGGCCAGATTGACCTCACCCGCCGTGGGGTTCGGCCAAGCCTGCAGCGCGGTGGCGCGCGCTTCGGTGACGTCGAGGGTCGTGCCGGTTGGCCCCCAACGGTAGACCGTGCCATCGGCCGGGTGGCCGAGGAGGGTCGCCCCGTAGTACCACTCGTCCACGCTGTCGTAAGGGACGATGCTCGGGTCGGCGGGGTCGCCATTGAGGGCGTAGATGTTGCCCGCATAGCTGAAGGGATCCAAGGCGAGGATGAGGCCCGTGATGTTGGGGCCAAAGTCGCCGGCTTCGTCAACCAAGGAGGGCCCGTAGTGGAACTCCACCACGCCATTGGCCTCGAACAGGCGCACTTGAATGTTGACGAAGCTGGTGCTTGTGCTGTCGGAAATCTCCTCGTAAATGCCGGCATTGGCCCACTCAATGGTGAACACCTGGCTGCCCGGTGCGCCGCTGGTGTTCCAGCGAATGATGGAGGGGTCAAGTCCCAGCAGGCCTCGGTCGGTCAGGTCTAACCCTGTTGGGATGAAGGCCTGCAGCAGCGGCAATCCCGACTTGTCGTCGATGTACGTTCCCGCCATCAACGCGCCGAGGTCGACCTGATCGAGGGCGTCCACGGTGTAGCCGGAAAAGGAGAATTCAAAGCCGAGTTGAACAGAAAAACTGGGGTCATCCCAACCTGGGAAATCCCCGTAGTCGATGTCGAACTGGTCCATGTCGAGGACCGTCGCCTCCGTCAAGGGGGTGTAAGGTTGGTCGAGGACGGTCAGGTCATACGGCAGTTGTGCACCCGCCGTCGTGGCGAGCATCAGCAAAGGGAGTAGCGCGTGTTTCATGCGGTTGATTTGTCCCGCAAAAGTGCGCTCGAATGGAAGGCGGGCCTTCAGCGCCCCGCACCATTTGTTCACTCTACCCTGCTCATGCCGAGATGGAGGGTGTGGTCAAATGCGATCCAGCTTCGGCCTTCGGACACCGCCGTCTGCCAATCTTCGGCTGCTCCAGGGTAGTCCAGCCAACCGCGGTCGAGGAGCACGAGAGAATCGATCCACGCTGTCGGGTCTTGCAGACCGCCACAGCGGGTGCACTTGCCCAACATGTCGTACGTGTAGATGGTGTGCGCCGTACCGGGCGGAATGGCCACGTCTACAGTGTCATGCCACGGCAGGCTGTCCCACCGCGCCGACAAGTGAAGGGTGTCCTCGAGGTGGTTGTGGAAGGTGTGTGTCATCGACGTGCTGCCCTCGCAGCCTGAAAAGCCCAGCAGCAAGCAGGAGGCACCCGCCAACAGAAGACAAGAGGAAAACCGCATGGAGCTGGAACTGCAGCGCGGTGCCAGCGGTTGCATCAGAAGTTGGGCTTGAGCAAGTAGTTCTCGTAGAAGTCGTCGAGGATGGCCACGGCCTCTTCCGGTGTGTCCACGATGTGGATGAGGTCGAGGTCCTTGGCGCTGATGGTGGCGTTGCCGTCGAGCAGGGTCTGTTTGATCCACGCCACGAGTCCGCTCCAGAATTCGCTGCGCATCAAGATGATGGGGAACCGCTTGGATTTGCCGGTCTGGATGAGGGTGATCGCTTCGAAGAGCTCATCGAGGGTTCCGAATCCGCCGGGCAAGACGATGTAGCCTTGGGAGTACTTCATGAACATCACCTTGCGCACGAAGAAATAGTCGAACTCGAGGCTTTTGTCGGGGTTGATATAGGGGTTGTGGTGCTGCTCGTGGGGCAGGTCCATGTTGAGGCCAACCGAGACACCGTTGGCTTCATGGGCGCCCCGGTTGCCGGCTTCCATGATGCCGGGCCCGCCGCCGGTGATGACGCCATACCCGTGTTCGACAAGCTTCTTGCCGGTCTCGACGGCCAGTTGGTAATCGGGGTGGTCTTCGCCTTTTCGGGCCGATCCGAAAATGCTGATGCACGGCCCAACCCGTTGGAGGCTTTCGAAGCCTTCCACGAATTCGGACATGATTTTGAAAATGGACCAGCTGTCGTGCGCCTTGATGTCGTTCCAGCTCCTCGGGTCAATGTGGGGTTTCTGCGCCATGAGTAGAAGATAGCGCTTTTTCAACGGTCAATGTGACCGGTTCAGCATGTCGCGCAGGAAAGGGGCTGTGGCCCCTGGCCCCTGCGCCACGTCTTCGGGCGTGCCCTGGGCCACGATGGTGCCGCCGCCGCTGCCGCCTTCTGGACCGATGTCCACAATGTGGTCGGCGTTGCAGGCCACGTCGAGCTGGTGTTCGATGACGAGCACGGTGTTGCCCTGGTCGACGAGGCGGTGGAGCACCTTGAGCAGCATGTCCACATCTTGGAAATGCAGGCCCGTGGTGGGCTCGTCGAGGATGTAGAAGGTGTTGCCGGTGTCCTTGCGGGCGAGCTCGGTGGAGAGTTTGACGCGCTGCGCCTCCCCACCGGACAGGGTGGTGGACGGCTGGCCGAGGGTGATGTAGCCGAGCCCGACGTCCCGCAACGTGCTGCACACCCGCTTGATTTTGGGGTGGGCTTCGAAGAACACCAGCGCCTCCTCGACGGTCATGGCGAGGACGTCCGCGATGGACTTGCCCCGGTACCGCACCTCCACCGTTTCGCGGTTGTAGCGCTTGCCGCCGCAGTCCTCGCACTGCACGTGCACATCGGGCAGGAAATTCATTTCGATGGTCCGCAGTCCGGCCCCCTTGCAGGTTTCGCAACGGCCTCCCGCCACGTTGAAGGAGAACCGCCCCGGTTTGTACCCGCGGATCTTGGCCTCCGGCAGTTGCGTGAACAGGTTGCGGATCTCGTTGAAGACCCCGGTGTAGGTCGCCGGATTCGATCGTGGGGTGCGTCCGATGGGACTCTGGTCAATGGCGATCACCTTGTCGAGGTGCTGCAGGCCGTTGAGTTTTTTGAACGGCAGGGGGCGTTTGGTCTCCTCGTAGAAGTGGTTGTGCAGGGCGGGGTGGAGCGTCTGGTTGATCAGCGTGCTCTTCCCGCTGCCGCTCACCCCGGTGACGCAGATGAAGGTGCCAAGGGGCAATTTGAGGTCGACGCCCTGCAGGTTGTGGCCGGTGGCGCCGAGGAGAGACAACTTCTTGCGGTTGCCCTTGCGGCGGTTCTCGGGAATGGCAATCTGCTGTCGTCCGTCGAGGAACTGCGCTGTGACGCTGCCCTGCGACAGGTGGGACTCCGGGGGGCCTTGGGCGACCACCATGCCGCCGTGCTTGCCCGCGCCGGGGCCGATGTCGATGAGGTGGTCGGCTTGGCGCATCATGTCCTCATCGTGCTCCACCACGATGACGGTGTTGCCCACATCGCGCAGCGCCTTGAGGCTGTCGATCAGGCGCTGGTTGTCCCGCTGGTGCAGCCCGATGCTCGGCTCATCGAGGATGTACAGGACGCCGGTGAGTTTGGAGCCAATCTGGGTGGCCAACCGGATGCGCTGGGCTTCCCCGCCGCTGAGCGACCGCGCCGGGCGGTCGAGGGTGAGGTAGTCCAGCCCCATGTCGAGCAAGAATCCGAGCCGCGCCCGGATTTCCTGGAGGGGCTCTTTGGCGATGGCGGCTTCGCGTTCGCCCAACCCCTCCAAAGCACCGTCTGCCCAAGTCTGCAGATGGCGCAGGTCCAGATTGACCACCTCGGGCAGGGTTACCCCGCCGATCTTGAACTGGTGCGCGGTGGGCTTCAGCCGGGATCCCCCGCAGGAAGGACAAGGGCGCTTCTGCAGGAATTTCTGGGCCCAGCGCTTGAGGGGCGCGCCCGACCCGTCCTTGGCCGCCCGCTCAATGGTGGCGATGACGCCATCGAACCGGACCCGGCGCTCTTTTGTGCCGGCCTTGCCGGGGAGCACGACGGGCTGTTCTGCTCCGTACAGGATGGCCGACAGGGTGGCCTCGTCGACTTGGTCAAGCGGCGTGCGCGCGGAATGGCCCGCCGCCTCGAGCATGACCTCGACCACTTGCCGCGTCCAGCCGGTTTTGATGACCCCCAACGGCGCCAAACCGCCTTGCCGCAGGTTCTTGGATCCGTCGGGAATGATGAGTTCCCGTGCGGCCTCCGCCACTTGCCCCAGGCCATTGCAGGTGGTGCACGCGCCGTAAGGGGAGTTGAACGAGAAGAGGTTGGGCTCCGGTTCTGGGTAGCTGATGCCCGTGGTCGGGCACATCAAAGCGCGCGAGAAGTGCCGGGGCACAGCGTCGTCGACCGGCAGGACCATCATGCTGCCCTTGCCCATGGCCAGCGCCGTCCGCACCGAACGCATGACCCGGTCGGCGTCTTCGCTGGCGGGCTTGCCATCTTCGTCGAGCGCAGGCGGGTCGGGCACCACGATGCGGTCCACCACCACTTCGATGTCGTGCACCTTGTAGCGGTCCACCCGGAAGCCCTTCTCAAGCTCTACGACCTCGCCATCGACCCGGGCGCGCAGGTAGCCTTGTTTTTGGATGGTCTCGAACAGTTCGCGGTAATGCCCTTTTCTGCCGCGCACCAGCGGTGCCAGCAGCAGCAGGCGCTCCCCGGCATAGTCCTCGACGATGCGCGACAGGATGCCTTCATCGGTGAAGCGCACCATGGGCTCTCCCGTGGCGCTCGAGTAGGCCGTGGACGCCCGCGCAAACAGCACGCGCAAGAAATCCAGCAGCTCTGTCACCGTGCCCACCGTCGAGCGGGGGTTGCGGCTGATGGTCTTCTGCTCGATCGCAATGACGGGGCTCAATCCGGTGATGCGCTCGACTTTGGGCCGCTCCAGACCGCCCATGAATTGGCGGGCATAGGCGCTGAACGTCTCCAAATAGCGGCGTTGCCCCTCCGCATGGAGGGTGTCGAAAGCCAAGCTCGATTTGCCCGAACCACTCACGCCAGTGACCACCACGAGGCGGTCTCGCGGGATCTCCACATCGATTTGCTGGAGGTTGTTTTCCGCCGCCCGCTCCACGCGGATGGTCCGGTCGTCCTGAAGTGAGGCGTAGGCGTCCATGCGGGGTTCCAACACGCCGAGGGGTCAGTGGGTTCCCGAACCGGCTGAATCCGCCGCCTCCACCGGGCTGGCTGGTGGGATTTTGAAGCCCAAGGCGGCGACCAGCAAGGTCATGAGGGGGGACACGTAATTGAAGACGCAATAGGGGGCAAAGGCCAGCACCCCCACACCGAGCACGCCGCTTTGGGCCACACCACAGGTGTTCCAGGGGATGAGCACGCTGGTCACGGTGCCTGCATCTTCGAGGGTGCGGCTGAGCAGCTGGGGCGCCATGCCGCGTTGGGCATAGGCCTCCCGGAACATGCGGCCGGGCACAACGATGGCGATGTACTGGTCGGCGGCGATCACGTTGAACACCACGCTCGAAAAAGCGGTGCCGAAGACCAGGGAGAAGGTGCCACGCACGGCAGTCAGGATGCCGGCGGTGATGCGCTCGAGGAAGCCCGCGGCTCCCATCACAGCGCCGAAGGTCAGCGCACAAATGATCAGCCAAACGGTGTTGAGCATGCCGGCCATGCCGCCTGCCGTCAAGAGGTCGTTGACCACGGGGTTGCCCGTCTCGATGGCGGTGTCGAGGGCGGCGGCCTTCATCAGCGTGCCAAAGGCGGTGCCGAGGTAGGTGTCGCCCAGCCCGAGGGCGGGGCCGATGGCGTCCGTACCAAGGGTGCGGAGCAGGTCAGGCTGGGCCACCAGCGCAGCCAGCGCACCGCCCAGGACCCCGAGAAACAGCGCCGGCACCGGTGGCACTTTTCGGGCGATGAGGACGATGACCCCGACCGGCACCAGGAACAGGCCCCAGTGGAGGTTGAAGTGTTGGGCCAGGACGTCTTGCAAGAGCGCCGCACCGCCCATGTCGGCCGGGCCTTCGGCGCCGATTCCGGCGATGGTGAACACCACAAGGGCGATCAAAATGCTCGGCACCGTGGTCCACAACATGAACCGGATGTGGGTGAACAGGTCGGTTCCGGCGACTGTGGGAGCAAGGTTGGTCGTGTCGGAAAGCGGGGACAGTTTGTCCCCGAAATACGCCCCGGAAATGATGGCCCCGGCGGTCCATCCTTCGCTGAGTCCGAGGGCCTGGCCGATGCCGATGAGGGCCACACCCACCGTGCCGACGGTGCCCCAGCTGGACCCGGTGGCCAGGCTGACTGCGGCGCAGAGGATGCAGGCGGCAGGGAGGAAGATGTCCTTGCTCAAGACGTCCAGGCCCACATCGATCAGCGTGGGGATGATGCCCGACACCAGCCAAGTGCCGGCCAGTGCGCCAATGAGCAACAAGATGAGGATGGCGCCAATGGCATCGCCCAAGGTGTCCTTGATGCGGGATTCAAAATCGGCCCACCCCATGCCGCGGAACATGCCAATGGCCACGGTGGCCCCGGAGGCGATGAGCAGGGCGACCTGGTTGCTGCCGTAGCTGCTGTCTTCGCCAAAGGCGATGACGTCGGCCGCCAACAACGCCACGAGCAGCAGGATGGGCGCGAGGGCCGTGAGCATGGAGGGGCGGGACGTCTGGGCGGTCGTCATGGGGTGCGGGGTTTGCGGCGCACGTCAATGGCGAGGGTGGCCGGCGTGATGCTGCGGACACGGGCACTCTTGCCCAACCGGTCCTCCAATTCTGCCGCCAATTGGCCCGAAGGCACTTCCGTTCGGGGGGTGCGCAGCCCTTCCACCTTGAGCCGGACTGGATCCGGGGACAAGGTCCACCGGGCCACGAGGTGGTCCCAAGGCGAGAGCGTCACCTCGGCTTTGGCCGTGGAGTCCAGCAGCATGGCCTGAAGACCGGTGCTCGCCTCTGCGCCGACCAGTTCAATGGCGAAATCGCACGTGACGGTGCGGTCGCCTTCGAGGGTGCGGAGCAGCCACAGGAAGGCCGACAAGGCCAGGCAAACCGCAAAGGTCCGGCCCGTCAGGATCGCAAAAGAGGAGCGGAGGCGGTCAGGGGCGCCCACGTGTCAGCCTTTGTTTTGGAAGGCTTCTTCACTGGCGGCGCCATCGGCAGAAATGCCGCCGAGGTCGACCCGGATCTTGCCGTCTTCGATGCGCAAGAGCACCGTTTTGTCATTGACGTCCAATACCGTTCCGTGCAGGCCGCCAACGGTGACCACGCGGTCTCCTTTGGCGATGTTTTCCCGGAATTTCCGGGTCTCCTTCTGCTTCTTGATCTGCGGGCGCATGATGAAGAAGTAGAACACCGCCATGGTGCCAACGATGAAGACAAGGGTGGAGGTCCCACCGCCAGCTGCGGCTTGGGCAAAAATCAAGTGAAAGTTCATGGTTGAAGGGGGTCGGCGCGGTCGGGTCCGAGGACGTCCGCGGTGAAGGTGAGTTCAATGGAGGCAGGCACGGCGTTGGTCACCACGGTCGCCGATTCGGCCAAGGCGGTGGTGGTTTCCCCCGCTTTGACATGCAGCACGATGTCGCGGGATTCACCCGGGGCAATGGGCCCCTCGTCCCAAGCGTCGGCGACGGTGCAGCCGCAGCTGGGCAAGACCTGGGCGATGAGCATGGGAGCGCCGCCGGCATTGGTGACCGTGTAGGTCAAATGGCGCTGTTCCCCCGCCGCGAGCAGGCCGAGGTCCATGTGGGTCGCCTTCCACGACATGCGCGGGGCTTGGGCGTTGTCCGATTCGCCGGGCAAATGGATGAAGCTGGCGTCAATGGTGTCCGAATCGGCAGGCGCACAACCCATCCACCCGACGAGCAGCAGCCCGGTCAGCCGGAAGAGAGTGGGCTGGGGAGCGCGTCGCGTCATTCAATCAGTCCGCGTCCAGTCTTCACAATGCGGCCGTCCTCGCGCATGGCCTTGAACAGCTTGTCCAACACGCCATTGACAAAGGCCCCGGATTTCTCGGTGCTGTAGAACTTGGCGAGCTCGATGTACTCGTTCATGGTCACTTTCAAGGGCACGGATTCGAAGTTCCGCGCCTCGGCGAGGGCCATGCGCAACAAGAGCAAGTCCATCGTGGCGATGCGGTCCACCTCCCAGTTGGTGGCTGCAGATTCGATGGCGGCGTCGTGCTCTCCCGCCATGGCGAGCGTCTTGCTGAACAGGGTGTCGAGAAACGCCTTGTCGTCGCCATCGTCCTTCCACATCTCGGTCAGGATGAAGTCATCGGAGTCTTCCGCAATGGTTTTGACGGTTTTGAGGACAATGGAGCTCGTCAGGTCGAGGTCATCGCTCCACAGGATGCTTTGCTCCTCAATCCAGTCCTGCAGCGCCTCGTCGTTGATGATGTGCTTGCGGAACATGCGGTTCAAGGATTCGCGGTCGTGCTGAAATCCGCGGTCCTCATTCTCCATGTAGGCCACGTAGTCCTCGCAGGTCACGAGGGACTTGAAGAGGCGCTTGACCATGTCCTGCTCCTGTCCCCAGCCGAGGTTGCGGTTGGCGGCTTCCTTGGCCAGGACCTTGCTTTTGACGATGACCTTGAGGGGTTTGTTGTTGACGAACTTGGTGTTCGGATGCAAATCCTCTGGGGTCGGTTGCTGCTTCATGCGGCCCGCCTCAATGCGCTCGATGGCGGCGTCCTGCATTTCCGCAATCAGCAGAAGAAGGAGCACATACAAGTCGTAGGTCTTCTCCAAGGAGGAATAGAGAAGCTTGTGGGCGTCCTCAACGGAACCCTCCTTGTCGGAGTGGAACGCGTACAGGGCCTGCAGGACCTTGATGCGGAGCTGGCGACGGTTGAACATGGCAAAGAATCGACTGCAAGGTGTGACAATCCGCGGTTTTTCACGCAAGGAAGCGGCCGATGTGCGGCATAATTTTGAACATGTTGACGTGCCGTGCGTTGCGTCATTGTCCCGCCATGAATTCTGTCTCCCTTCCATCGATGTCCCGCCCTTGCATTTGGCCCACTGCCGCACTCGCTTTTTGTCTGGCCTCTTGTGAGACGCCCATCGATGTGACCCTGCCCGACCAGGAGCCCTTGCTCGTGTTGGAGGGGCGCATCGAGACCGGACAGCCCCCACTGGTGCTGATCAGCCGCAGCCAGGACTACTTCGCCCCGGTGGACGCCGCGCAATTGGGCAGCTTGTACGAAGGGGGCGCGGAGGTGGTGCTGACCGTCGACGGGGTGGAAGAGCCCATGGCCGAAATCTGCTCGGGCGACCTGGAGCCAGCGGAATTGGCGCTGGCCGCCGACTTGCTTGGGCTTCCTGTTGAGACACTGATGATGAGTGAGTTGTGTGCGTATACTTCGTCCACCACTTCAGGAGAGGTGGGCAAGACCTATGGCGTGCGTGCTGCGCTCGAAGGCGACACCGTCTTTGCCCAATCCAAGCTGAATCCGCCCGTTCCTTTGGACAGTTTGTGGTTCGGCATTCCCGGCAATGTGGACACCCTCGGCATCCTCTACGGACTGTTCGATGACCCGGACAGTTTGGGCAATGCCTACCGCATTTCTGCCGGTCGGGTGGGGCGCGATGAGGGCTTCCTGTACCCCACGCAAAGCGCCTTCGACGATGCCTTCTTCAACGGTGTGACCTTTGAGTTTTCCTTCTTCCGGCCGGTCACGGGAGACGATTTCGCAGACGATGCCGATCCCTCCGAGATTGGATTCTACAAGATTGGCGACACGGTGGCCGTCCGTTGGGACCACATCGACCGCGGTGCCTACGAGACCATTTCCAGCATGGAAGAGCAGATTCAAGCGCAGGGGAGCCCGTTCGCAAACCCTTCGGATGTGGCGTCCAACGTCCAGGGCGGTCTGGGCCTTTGGGTCGCCTATTCGCCGTTCATCGACACGGTGATTTGCGTGCCCTAAGGCCCTTACCTTCGGGGACATGAGCGGACGTTTGAATCGCACCTTGGCCTTGGGCGCCATCCTCTTTTTCACGGCGTCGGATGCCGGCGCACAGTCTGTCGAACGCATCGAAGTCTACCGCGACGTGGCGGTGGTGACGTGGAAGACCAATGTGGACGCCGGGCGCATGGTTCCGGTGGCCCGGAGTTTCGCCGAACAAGACGGCCCAATCGTGGTGCTCACGGAGCCAGCGGATCTCGAGGTGGTGGCGTTGGATGGCACCCGTTCGGAGTGGCGGACAGACGCCGTTCAAGCGGCCTTGGCCGACACCGAGGAGAAGATGGCCGGTCGCACATTGGACTTGGCCTTGAAAACCGCCCAATTGGACTTGGTCGAGGAGGATTTGGCCTTGCTGCGAGAGAACCGACACATCGGGGGATTGGCGGAAGCCATCTTGGTCGAAGACATTGAAGAGGTGGCCGATTGGATGCACGCCGCTTTCCGCGAAGCCCTCTATCGTCGGGTGGAGTTGCGCGAAGAAGTCGGCGGGTTGCAGGCTGAATTGGACGAACTCGAGCGCCAAGCCGCACAACACGCGGCGCGCCGGGTCCATGTGCATCGGTTGAAGGTGGCGTCGCCCGGCACGGTCTGGTGCCAGACGGTGGAGCCGAATGCCGGGTGGTCCGCGGCCGATGCCGTTTCCTTCGATGCGGGGGTGGTGACTTGGGCCCAGCGGGTGGCCTTTCACCTGAGCGCACCTGTGGACGGCACGGCACAAGTGGTCTTTGTCGACGGCCTGTGGGCAGAGGTGGGAACGGTGACCATGGCGGACGCTTCGCCCGGTTACGAGCGCAAGACCAAGAAGCCCCGCAGCAACCGGCCCTTGCGGTTGGATGCCCCGCGGTACCCGGCGCCCCAAGCGGTGAACGTGTCGGGGTCGACCCGGGGCGAGGTTCACCTGACCACCTTCCGTCGAGATGCCGCGGCCAAATACCACAGCATTCCCGCCCAATGGGAGGGCGTCATGATGACGCTGTCGGTGGCGGAAGGAGAATCCCGGGTGCTGTCCTCGCCAGACGTTGCCCTGCGATTGGAGGGGGAGGTGCCCCGCAAAGCCGGTCTGTCTGCGCGCGCCGACTCCCTGCACATTGAGGCCGGGCAGGTGCCGGATTGGTCGGTCCGACGAGATGTCGAGCCGGGGCTGTGCAACCGGTCGACCTTGGGCAACCGAATTCAGCACCGCCGCGCGCTGGTGATGGAGGTGTCCAACCGCAGCGTCACAGCCGGAACGGTCATGCTCGTCGAACCCTTGCCCCGCAACCGGGCCCTCGAAATCGAAGTGAACCCCGACGAGTTGGACGGCGGCGTCCTCGATGAGCAGCGCGAACAGTTGGTGTGGACATTGACCCTGAAGGCTGGGGAGAGCCGAACCCTGCGTTTTGGCTACGATGTGAGCCACGACCGGGAGGTGCCCACCCCGGATTGGGACTGAGCTTCAGCGACTTGTGGGGCGCACCAGGGCTTCGGCCACACGCCGGCTGGCCCCCGATTTGGACAGGATGCGCCGCAATTCCGCATGGTCGCGCTCCTGCTGCGCCCGGCCTTCTTTGGAGGACACTTGCTTGAGGGCGGCCACCAAGGCGGCTGGATGACACGCACCTTGGATGCGCTCGGGCACCGCTTCGCGCCCCAGAATGAGGTTGACCAAAGAGATGTAGGAAACCTTGGAAAAGGCCTTTGCGATGCGGTAGGTCAACGGGCTCGTGCGGTACGCCACCACCTGCGGAAGGCCGGCCAAAGCGGCTTCGAGGGTCGCTGTGCCACTGGTGATCAGACCGACGTCCGCAGCCTTGTATAGCCCGTGGGTCTGGCCGAAGATCACGGGCAGGTCGGTGGGGTAGTCGGCAGGTTGACGTCCCGGCGCTCCCGCGATGACCGCTTGCCATTCCGGACATGCTGCGGCGGTCTGTTCGAATGCCGGCAGCATCCGCTGCAGCTCTTGTTTGCGCGATCCGGGCAGCAAGGCCAACAGCGGGCGGCGGTCGTCCAGTCCCTGTTGGCGGCACCATTCCTTGCGCCGCGTTTCGTCCCAAGCGCCATTTGGGTCGAGGGTCTCCAGCAACGGGTGGCCCACGTATTCCACCTCCAGATTCAGCCCGCGGTAGCTTTCCGGCTCAAAGGGGAGGATCACGTGCAGGCGGTCGATGTCGCGCGCGATTTGGTGCACCCGATGCCGTTTCCACGCCCAGACCTGCGGCGAGATGTACATGTCCACCGCGATGCCTTGCGCCTTGGCCCAACGCGCGATGCGCAAGTTGAAGCCGGGGTAGTCCACGAGGAGAATGCGGTCGGGCTCAAAGGCGGTGATGTCGGCCTGCACCCGCTTCATCAGATTCCGGATGAACCCCAGACGGGAGATCACCTCGGCAAACCCCATGATGGAGGTGTTGCGCACGTGTTCCACCAACCCCACGCCGAGTTCGGCCATCGCATCGCCCCCCATGCCACGGACCTGCAATTCCGGAACGGCAGCCAGCGCTTCGCGGAGTACCCGGGCAGCGTGGGCATCGCCTGAGGCCTCCCCGGCCAGGACGTATACCCGCTTGGGCCGGTTCGAATCGGAGGCGGCTGCTGTGGTCATTCCGCTTGCATCTGCAAGGCCACAATGGCCAGAACGAGGAGGACCATCACCAACATGGCGCCGCGTGCGAAGCGGTCCATTTTTCGGCGGTAAGCAGTGTGGAAGACCGGCACCATGGCCAGCGTGCACAGGCTGAGTATGCGGTCCTTGAACAGCGGGCTTCTGAGGAAGACCTCTTTGTGGAAATAGGCCAGGGATTCGCCTTGGGTCCATCCCCAAATGGCACCGAGCAGCACGTAGCCGAAGAGCCCGGCAAGCAAGGCGGACAAGGCGCCCCACCCCATGCGGTCGTGGCGTTCAGCGCTCACCATGTTTGAGGTCCCAGCTGTTGAGGGTGCCGATGGTGTGGTGGGCAGTCAGGTCGAATTGGACGGGCACCACACTGGCGAACCCGCGCTGGAGGGCGTGGATGTCGGTGTCCGTCCCCTTGTCCGGGTTGTGAAATTCACCGCGCATCCAGTAGTAAGGGCTGCCGCCGGGTGTCTCGCGTTGGTCAAAGGTGTCGCGCCAATGTCCCATGGCCTGTCGGCAAATCTGGATGCCTTGGAGCTCGGAGGGAGACACCTTGGGAATGTTGACGTTGAGGCACGTGCCTGGGGGCAAGCCGTTGTCCAGCACCGCCTTGGCCATGGTGCGTGCCACCTCCACCGAGGCGGTGAAGTCCGCATCCCAACGCTCGTCGAGCAGGGAAAAGCCAATGGAGGGAATGCCACACATGGCGCCTTCCACTGCGGCCGACATGGTGCCGGAGTAGATCACGTTGATCGAGGCATTGCTGCCGTGGTTGATGCCGCTGACGAGGAGGTCGGGCAGGTGGTCTTCGCCGAATACCTCAGCGACCGCCAATTTGACGCAATCGACCGGGGTGCCGGAGCAGGCGCGGGCCTCGACGGTTCCCCGCCCAAACTCGAACGGGTGGAGGCGCAGGATCCGGCTGAAGGTCACGGCGTGGCCCATGCCGCTCTGCGGACTGTCTGGGGCCACGACATAGACGTCGCCAAAGTCGGTCATGGCTTCTGCAAGGAATTGGATGCCCTTGGCGGTGATGCCGTCGTCATTGGTGACGACAATGCGGGGCCGGCGGCCGGTGGTTGTGTCAGAACTCATGCGCGGGCGGGGGTGCGGACCAAAGCGGCCTTGAACCAATTCCAGTATTTGGCCGTGGACGACACCGAGGCGCGTTCATCCGGACTGTGCGCGCCGAGGATGGTCGGTCCGAAACTGACCATGTCCAATCCAGGGTAGCGGCTCCCGAGGATGCCGCACTCCAGTCCGGCGTGGCAAGCCAAGACCAGCGGTTCTTCCTGGTGAAGTTCGCGGTAGAGGTCGGTCATCATCCGCACGGCATCGCTGTCGGGGTTGGGGGTCCAGCCGGGATAGGCACCGCCACGGCTGGGGGTCAAGCCCGCCATCCCAAAGGAAGCTTCGATGCGCCGCGCAAAATCGAGTTTCTCGGAGTCCACGGAGCTGCGCGTCAGGCAGTGGGCTTCCATGCGCCCGTTTTCCACGAGGATGCGGGCGAGGTTGTTCGACGTCTGCACAAGGCCTTCGATGTCCGGGCTCATGCGGTCAATGCCGTTTGGACAGGCGTCCAGGGCCGAGAGCAGCGCGTGCGCCATTTCTGCAGGCACCACCTCTGCTGGCGCGCCAGTTTGGTGGAAGTGAAGGCTCAATTCGGGGTCCGTGGTCCGGTATTCCGCTTGGATGTCCTCGGTGAGCGAAGCGAAACGGGTGGCCCATTCTGCGGCACTCCAGCTCGATGCGAGGGTGGCGCGGGCTTCTCGAGGAATGGCATTGCGCAGACCGCCGCCGTCGAGGGTGGCCAATTCCACCGTGGCGTCTTCGCCGGCCATTTCGCGAAGCAAACGGACCAGCAGTTTGTTGGCGTTGGCCAACCCTTTGTGGATGTCCATGCCAGAGTGGCCTCCAGTGCCACCTTTGACCTCCACGAGAATGCCGTGCTCTTCTGTGCCGGGCGCCGGGGTGTATTCTCCGCGGAAGGAGAGGTCCACGCCACCGGCACAGCCGATGCCGATTTCGCGGTCGTCTTCGGTGTCGAGGTTGAGCAGGATGTCGCCTTGGAGCCAATTCTGCTTCAGCTCGAGGGCGCCGGTCATGCCGGTTTCTTCATCGATGGTGAACAGCAATTCCAACGCCGGGTGCGGCAGGTCCGTGGCTTCCATTACCGCCAACATCGTGGCGACGCCCAAGCCATTGTCGGCGCCGAGGGTGGTGCCTTCCGCGCGCACCCAATCCCCGTCGACCACCATGCGGATGCCCTCCGTGTCGAAGTCAAAGTCGGTGTCATTGTTTTTTTGGTGGACCATGTCCACGTGGCTTTGGAGGATGACCGTCTTGCGGTCTTCCATGCCTGGGGTGGCCGGTTTGCGGACGAGCACATTGCCCACCGGATCGGATTCCACTTCGAGTCCTGCGGCCGCGGCGAGCCCTTTGATCCAGGTGCATACGGCTTCTTCCTTGCCGGAAGCGCGGGGAATGGCGTTGAGGTCAGCGAAGCGGCCCCAGAGGTTGCGGGGCTCGAGTTGGCGAATGGCATCGGACATGCCGTGAAATTCGGCCAAAATCGCCGGTCACTCCGCGCATTCCGTGCCGAATCCCGCCAACAAAATCAACAAATCCGCACTGGTCACAGCGCCATTGCCGTCGACGTCTTGTGCGCAGTTGGCCGGACACCCGAATTCACTGAGCAAGCCAAGCAGGTCATCGATGGCCGTCAAGCCGTCGCCGTTGAGGTCGCTGGCGCAGGGTGCGAGTTCGGAAGCCGATACGAATCCGTCGCAATTGACGTCGCCGCCCAACGGGGCCAAGGGGGCACCGGGATAGAAACTGGCGCTGGCATCGTTGCAGTCGCCCGGGTTGGTCACCCAGCCAGGCGGGGGGACACCGCAGAACGGCTGGGGGGCGCCGCTTCCTGCATCGCCGAAACCATCTCCATCGACATCCGGCCAGGCCTCTGTGGGGAAGAAACAACTGCCGTCGTCCTCGGTGGCTCCGGGCAGGTAGTTGCAGGCATCCACGTGGGTGCAGCCGGAGAATTCATCGCCATCGCACACCCCGTCGCCATCGGCATCGCCGCTCAGGCATTCTCCCGCGCAGTCCAAGCCTTCCTCCGGGAACGTACACCCGCCATCGTCGCAGAGGGCAAACAGGTCGAAGTTGCAGGCGGCAGGGTGGGTGCAACCCGAGGCTTGGATGCAGCTCGCGTCGCTCCGGGTGGCCTCGGGATCGTAGTTGCAGGCCGTGACCGAGGTGCATCCGTAACAGGCGTAGTCGCAGGGGGCCGGCGCATCGGCCGCCGGATTGAAGTTGCACGCCTGCGGCTCCATGCACCCTTCGAGGGTGACCGGGGGCAAGCAGAATTCAATGGGAATGGCACTGCTGAAGGTCGGGTTGGCCGCATGGTACAGGGTGTCCGTTCCCAACAGCAGGGCGAGCTCCGTCGGCCCACAACTGTTGTCCCAACCATTGGCTGCGACATCGAGCAAGACAAAATCCCGACAGCCGCCTTCGAGGCAGAGCGTCCATTCGGCATCGCCGAAGGGGACCCCGCCTGGCGCAATGGCCAGTCCGTCGGGGTTCAGGCTCCAGCCATTTTCGGACGGGTTGCACCCGGCGTTCATGCGGATGGTCAGGGGATAACAGGTGGGCTCACACGTGCCATCGTCAAAGGCGGCCTCCGGCTCAAAATTGCTGGCGTACGCATCGGTGCATCCTCCGGAGGTCAAGTCGCCAGTGCAAAACGTGTAGAGGTCCACCACGCCTGCTTCTGGGGCCGAGAGGAAGGGGGCGTCTTCTCCGAGCAGGGTCAAGGAGAAATCCAGCGGGGCGAAGCAATCGGCCATCAGGCTCTCGTAACCGCTGAGCTGGTCCTGGTGCACCTCAAATTCCAAGCAAGTGGCCGCGGGAACGCACAGGGTGTCGATGGAGGTGGCGCGTGGCGGGAGCCAGCCGCTGCGGTGGAGGACCCGTCCGAGCGGGTCGCGCATCACCCATCCGTGTTGGGAGGCGAAACAGTCCGTGGTGAACGACACCACCACATCGACGGATTGCGCCATGCGAAGGGCGCGTTCGGTTCGGGTGTTGTTGGCACTTCGCTCGTCAGGTTGGCCATCGACTTCGGTCAGCAACACCGTGAAGTCTGCCCAGCCCTCGGGGGCCGCCACAGGTGCCAGGGACAAGTGCAGGCTGTCTCCTGGGGGGATGAGTCCATTCCAGAGGGTGTCCAGCGAGGCGCCTCCAAAGTGGCCGTACTGCAGGGAAAGCTGGTGTACCGGCTCCGTTCCGAGGTTGTAGACGGGCAGAATGGGGTGCACCACCGAATCGCAATGGGCGCCACGCGGCGCCAGCAACCGACCGAGGGCGGCATCGAGGCTCGGCGGGTCCGGCAAGTCCAACGTGTACAATCCGCGTCCGTAGGTGGCGGCGACCAATCGGCCAGACGGGGCGTGCAACACGAGGTCCGTTACAACCACATTGGGCATCCCTTCAGACAGCCGGTTCCACTCGGTGGCACCACTGGGGAGTTGGTAAATGCCCACATCCGTTCCGGCGTAGGCATCGCCCGAACCCGCCACGTCAATGGCGAGGGCATTCACCGGAGCCGGCGGAAGGCCATCCGACATGGAGGTCCAGGTGTCGCCGCCGTCGGTGGAGTGGAGGACCTTGTTGGTGTCCGAATAGCTCGAGACGCTGATCCAGACTTCGTTGGCGTCGGCGGGATTCACGGCGATGTCCGTGATGTGGGCGAACCCATTGGGCACATCCAACAGGCTGAAGTCCTGCCCGTTGGTGCTCCGGTAGAGGCTGTGTTCCTTGGCCACATAGAGCCGGCTGACATCGCTGGCAGAAAGGGCGAGGGCCGTGCACGTCCCACCGGGAATGAGCCCCAGTGGCGTCCAGTGTTCTCCGCGGTCCGTGGACCTGTAAACCCTGTCCTTGGCCACATACACCCAATCCGGGTTGAAATCGCTGATCGCCCAGGGGGTCAGCCAGGCACCAGCGCCATTCTCATCCGAGCCGGCGTTGCCTGCAATTTGCTGGAAGGCGTTGCCGCCATCGTCGGATCGAAACAGCTGCCCGTAATACAGCGAGGCGTAGACCACGTCGGGCAGGGCCGTGTGAAAGGCACAGTCGAACCCGTCTCCGCCCAAGACATGTTCCCACTGTCCGTCGTGCTTCAGAAAGGTGCCGTTGTCCTGCGTGCCGGCAATGAACCGGTCCATGGCGAGGGGGTCGGCATCGACCCGGTAAGTCTGGGCAATGGCCAACCCGTCGCTGTGGTCTTCCGCGAGGGCAGCGTCAGGGTCAAACAGGAACGCACCGCCATCATTGGCCACCAGGAGCGTGCCGTCGGGCCTGAATTTGAGGCCGTGTTGGTCGGCATGCACATAGGGGAGGTCGCCTCCGGAGTACCAGTGTCCCGCACAACTCCAGGACTGACCGGCATCGGCGGATTCCCAGAGGTTCACGCCGCCCACGAAAATGCGGTCGGGCTGGGTGGGATGCACGGCCAGACTCAGATCATACCAAGCTTGTCCACCGATGTCGGTGCCCCCAACCGTCCAGCCGAGCAGGTTGGGGCCTTCGCCTTCGAGCATTTGAGGGCTCCAGCTTTGCCCCCCGTCGAGACTGCGCCACAGGCCGGCAAACCCTTGGTCGGAAATCTTGCCGGCCAACGCGTACACCGTCTCGGAATCGGAAGGGGCAAAGGCCAGCGCGATTCGACTCAAGCCGTAGCTTTCTCCGTTGAGAAAAGCCGTGCTCCACGTCGCTCCTGCGTCGTGGCTTTCGGCCACCGTGTTTCCGAAGGCACCGGCCAACACGTGGGACGGGTCCGCAGGGTCGATTTCGAGTGAAGCCATGTTGCCGGTCAACGTCCGGGACCACTGTTCTCCGCCATCCACGCTGCGATAGATGCCCAAGCTCGACGCCGCCCACAAGGTGTCGGGGTGCGTGGGATGCACCAGGATGCGGGACAAGGTGCGTCCCATGAAGGGGGCCCAATCGAGCCCGGTGGAGGTCCAGCTTGCGCCACCATCGAGGCTGGTCCAGATTCCAATGGAGCGCGTGTCGCCAAAGTCTCCATCGCCCGTGGCGATCCAGAGTTGGTCGGGGTTGGTGGGGTGAAACGCAACATCGGTCACGCCGATGGACTCCAATTGGCCATTGCCCATGGGCGTCCAGCTGTGGCCGCCATCTGACGTGCGCCAGAGTCCACCTGCGGGCGCGCAGGCCCACCATTCGTCGGGGTGGCCTGGCCTGTCGATCAGCCGGTTCAAACGGCCACTGCCGCCCAATCCGGTCGGCCCCGTCGGTCCGGCATACTCCCAAGTGGGATCCGAGTTGCTGCGCTGCGCCGTTTCCATTGCTCGGTCTTGCTCGGCGGCCTCCAAGGCGCGCAGGACCAAGCCATTCAGGGGGCGGGCTCCGTCCGCCGTGCACCGAGGCTTTGCGAAAGAGAGCCAGCGCTGGAAGGGCTTCATGCCTTTGCCGCGCTCGGCCATCTCAGGGGACCACGATGCGTCAAACAAGGCCTCGACACTGTCCACGGGGACCGCCGGGTCCCGCATGGCCGCAGACCAATGCTGCGGCGATTGCCCCATCGCCTGAGCGCCCACCATCGTCCACACCACCATCACCAGGAAGGTGGCATGTGACATCCGATGGCGCTGTGTGTCGCGGTGCATGGGGCAAAGTCCTTTTCCCCCGAGGGGGCATCAGTTCGAACAGGGCAGACCGTAGGCTCCGAGGAGGAGCAAGAAGTCGCCCACGTCCACGCCGTTGATGCCGTTCAAGTCGAACGTACAATCCACCGCGCAACCAAACTCACCGAGGATCAGGAGGATGTCATTGACGTTCACAAGACCATCATCATCGAGGTCTTCAGGGCAGTCGGCCGTTTCCTCCGGAGAGAGCGGGCCTCCGCTGCAGTCATTGTCGACGCCATCCTGCGTCCCCGGTGCGCCGGGATAGACGTCACTACGGGAATCGTCGCAATCGGTTGCGTTTGTGACGAATCCAATGAGGCTGCCTTCACATCCCGTGGTCGTGACCGCTTCGTTTCCAAAGCCATCGCCATCCGCATCGGCGTACAGCGTCGCAGGAGGAATGCACGATCCATCGTCCACACTGGCGATCTCCAGAAAGTTGCAGGCCACCGGGTCGGTGCAGCCTTGTACCGCGTCGAGGGTGAAGTTGCTGTTGGACACGTCAAAGAAAATGTTGCCGTGGCCCTTGACTTTGATGCGCGCCTGAGAGGTGGACAACGCGGGCAGCAACACGGACTGCTCCCCATCGTTGGGGACGGCCTCCGCCAGCAGGTAGGGCCACGTGTTGCCACCATCCACACTGCAATAGATGTCCACGGAGGCGCAATTCACGTTGCCACCATCGGTGCCGGCCACATCCCAAGTGATGGTCAAGTCCGAATTGCCGGGCCGCGTGATGCTGGAGTTGGGGTAGGTGACCACGAAAGGACCGGTGTTGCCGTCCACCAGGAAGTTCTTGGTGGCCACAGCGACGCCGCCGCAACCGGGATTGTTGTCGCGAACGGTGCACTTGAAGGTCAGCGTGCGGCTGTAGTCGGGCAGAAACTCGCCAAACGAGGTCTGGTTGTTGAGCAAGCTCGACAGCTTGGGCACGACCCGGGTTGGACTGGTGGTCGGGGCGAAAGACCGGATGCATGGCGCATTGCCGGAAGGGTTGTTCAAGTCGTTGTCTCCCGACGACGTGGCCGGCCCAAGGTTGTATTGCTCCCAGCTGTACGTCAGGGTGTTCCCCGGATTGGGGTCGCTGGCCGTGGCGGTCAGTTCAAACGGGGTGGACTTGGGAATGGAGAACGCCGAGATGCCCACCGAGACCGTGGGGGCGCTGTTGCCACTGCTCACCTGGGTGGCGCAACTGTTGCCAAACCCGCTGTGCAGGTAGTCTGAGGCTTCGATGAGGCTGTGGACGTGGTAGACGTCATCCGACAGGTTTTGCAGGTTGGGGGCACAGATCCCGCTGTAACTCATGATGGTGGACCCACTGCCTGGCTCGTAGGCGGCATTGGTGGACCGGTTTCCACTGCAGGAGTTGTTGAAGGTGTGGTTGCAGCCGAACTGGTGCCCCATTTCGTGGCCGACATAGTCCACGTCAAAGGGGTCGCCAATGGGCGCAGGAAGGCCGCTGACACCGCCTGCTTTGAAAGCAGTGCACACCGAGCCCAAATAGGCCACGCCACCGCCACCGGTGGAGAACACATGGCCGATGTCGTATTGGTTGGAGCCAATGGTGCCGTCAATGGTCGATTGGTTCTGGCTCAGCATGGCCGTGGTGCTGGAGTTGGTGTAAGGGTCCGTCGCACCGTTGAGGAAAATGAGCTGGTCGTTGTCCGGGATGATGTTGAGGCGAATCGCCAGCTCGGGTTCCACGATGCTGTTGATGCGGTTGACCGTGGTGTTCATCGCCGAGAGGACCGAGGAAACCGTGCCCCCATGAAACTGGCCATATTCCCCTGTGCAAGCGAGGGCCAGCGCGTAGTTGCGGCGTGTTGGGCCGTAGGGTGGGCCCACCCGTTGGGTGATGCGCCCGTCGTCCACATCGTGCAGCCCGTCCACGTCGCCCACCTTGCCGATGCCCATCATGCGGACGTCGCAATCTTCGCGGCGTTTGCTGGTGGCGGCCATGAATTCCGCGCGGGTGTAAACCATGAGCTGGTCCGTCTCTCCCCTGCGCCAAGGGTCGATGTAGACCGAGCCTTCAGGGGTGTGCAGGATGCCGTGGAAACCGTGATCCCCGAGGTCAATCCGCCCGAAGATGAGGGCGTTGCGCTCGGATTGGACGAGGTAGCTGGAAATGCCGGGATACCGCGCGGCCAGGTCGGGGTGAAGCACGTCGGACCGGACAATGCGGAAGGCATGCGCGCTCCAGCGGGAGCTCCCGTTGTCAGCGGGCATGGGCAGGGCCAGTCGGGCAGGGCTGTTCTCCAATCGGGTGCCGGTTCTCGTCGCGTCGTCCCACTCTTCAGGCGCAGCGGACAGAATGTCCACCAGCGCGTCGTGGTCATAGGCCACAGCGCGGGCGGCGGGCACGGGTTCCCGGTCTTGAGGAGCGGTGGTGGCGCCGGTCCGCCATTGGGCGTGCTGAACGTCTGGCAGGGTGCGGTGCCATTGGGATTGGGCGCCATCAGGGATCAAAAGTCCGAGCAGGAGAAACAGGGAGAAATGCGAACGGGCCATGTGCATGCAACAATCTAGGCAGGATATTGCTCGATGGAGGCCCAAAATGGCGCCGAAGCCCCATGAGATTTGTCATCGTCATCGGGAAAGAAATCGGCCACGTGTGGAAAACGGATTCTTCCGGAATCCCCGAAGGCACGGGCTTCTGTCTACTTTTCGAAGTCTCAAACGGAACCGGTACGTGGCGAAGCAAACAGGACAGAATTACACGGAGAGCGACATCCGGTCGCTGGATTGGAAGGAGCACATCCGGCTTCGTCCCGGGATGTACATCGGCAAGCTCGGGGACGGCGCCAGTGCAGACGATGGCATCTACGTGCTGCTCAAAGAGGTGATCGACAACAGCATCGACGAGCACCTCATGGGCAATGGCAAGACCATCGAGATCAGCATCCGCGATGGTGCGGTGCAGGTCCGGGACTACGGTCGGGGCATTCCCCATGGCGCGGTGGTGGATTGCGTGTCCAAAATCAACACCGGCGCGAAATACAGCGAAGGGGCTTTCTCCAAAACCGTCGGCCTCAATGGCGTGGGCACCAAGGCCGTCAACGCCTTGTCGACCGAGTTCAGGATCGAGAGCTTCCGGGAAGGAGAGGTCAAGGCCGCGCGCTTCGAATTGGGGGTGCTCCAGGACGATGAAGCGATTGCCAAGACGTCCCTGCGCAATGGAACCCGCACCTGGTTCAAGCCCGACCCCTCTGTCTTCAAGGGGTACCAATACCGCCGAGAACACGTCGAGCGGCTGCTTTGGAATTACGCCTACCTCAACAGCGGGCTCACCCTCGTTTTCAACGGGGAGAAGATCCACAGCGAGGATGGCCTGAAGGACCTCATCAAACAGAACCTGAGCGCCGAGCCGGGATACCCCATTGCCCACCTGCGCGGAGAGGACATCGAGGTGGCATTGACCCACACCCAGGCCTATGGCGAAGACCACTACAGCTTTGTCAACGGCCAGTACACCACCCAAGGGGGAACCCACCAAAAGGCACTCCGGGAGGCGTTTGTGAAGGTGGTTCGGGACTTCTACCAAAAGGACTACGACGCAGGCGACGTCCGCATGGGCTTGATGGCGGCCATTGCCGTCCGTGTCCAAGAACCCGTTTTTGAATCCCAGACCAAGACCAAACTCGGCAGCTCGGAGATCCGCCCAGGGGGGACGAGCATGCGCTCTTTTGTCTACGACTTCCTCAAGGTGGAGCTCGCCAACCACCTGCACCGCAATCCCGAGACGGCCGAGGCGCTGTTGAAGCGGATTCTGCAAAGCGAGAAGGAGCGCAAGGATTTGGCCGGCATCAAGAAGCTCGCCCGGGAGCGGGCCAAAAAGGCCAGTTTGCACAACAAGAAACTCCGGGACTGCCGGGTGCATCTGACCAAGAAGCACGACCGGGCCGAGGAATCGACCCTGTTCATCACGGAGGGCGACAGTGCTTCCGGCAGCATCACCAAGGCCCGCGACGTCAACACGCAGGCGGTGTTTTCCCTCAAGGGCAAGCCGCTGAACTGTTATGGTCTGACGAAGAAGGTGGTCTACGAGAACGAGGAGTTCAACTTGCTCCAGGCCGCGCTGGACATCGAAGACGGGCTGGACGGACTCCGCTACAACAACGTGGTCATCGCCACGGATGCGGACGTCGACGGGATGCACATCCGCATTCTGCTGATGACCTTCTTCCTGCAGTTCTTCCCGGACCTCGTCCGGAAGGGCCACCTCTATGTGTTGCAGACCCCGCTGTTCCGGGTCCGCAACAAAAAGGAGACCCGCTATTGCTATACCGAGGAGGAGCGGGTCGACGCCATTGCCGCTCTAGGGCCGAAGCCGGAAATCACCCGCTTCAAGGGCCTCGGTGAGATCAGCCCGGACGAATTCTCCCATTTCATCGGAGAAGACATCCGCTTGGACCCCGTCGATCTCGGGGGGGAGCACCAGCTGGATGACATGCTGGCCTTCTTCATGGGCAAGAACACGCCGGACCGCCAGCGATTCATCATTGACAACCTCCGGGTCGAGAAGGACCCCGATGCGGAGAAAGCCGAAACGGAAAGCACTGAAGCCGCATGATGGAGGAGAATCAAAACCAAGAGGAGCACGACGACCAGGACCTGCCGCAAGGCCCAGAAGGGGAGTCTGCCTCGGACGGAGAAGGCGATGACGGGGCCGGCGCCGACATGGAGCAGGTCATCCGCATCAAGGGGATGTACAACGAGTACTTCCTCGATTACGCGTCGTACGTCATTCTCGAGCGGGCGGTCCCGCACCTGCACGACGGACTGAAGCCGGTCCAGCGCCGCATCCTGCACTCCTTGAAGGAGATGGACGATGGCCGTTTCCACAAGGTGGCCAATGCCATCGGCAACACGATGAAGTACCACCCCCATGGGGACGCGAGCATCGGGGATGCCATGGTGCAGATCGGCCAGCGTGAGCTTGCGCTGGACTGCCAGGGAAACTGGGGCAACATCCTCACCGGTGACCGGGCGGCGGCCCCGCGTTACATCGAGACACGTTTGAGCCCCTTCGCCAAGGAGGCGCTGTTCAATGCCAAGACCACGAACTGGTTGTCCAGCTACGACGGCCGGAACCAGGAGCCGGAGACCCTGCCCGTGAAGTTCCCGTTGCTGCTCCAGCAGGGGGCGGAAGGCATTGCCGTCGGCCTGGCGTGCAAGATGTTGCCGCACAACTTCAACGAGCTCATCGACGGGTCGGTGTCCTATTTGAAAGGGCGCAGCTTCAAGCTTTTGCCGGACTTTCCGACAGGTGGTGAGGCCGACTGCGAGCAGTACAACGACGGCCTGCGCGGCGGCCGGGTCCGGGTTCGGGCCAAGCTCCGCAAAGAAGACAACAAGACCCTGATCGTCGAGGAGGTTCCGTATGGGGTGACCACCACGTCTTTGATTGAGAGCATTCTCAAGGCCAACGACAAGGGCAAGATCAAGGTCAAGCGCGTCGAGGACAACACGGCCGACAAGGTTGAGGTCGTCATTCACCTCACCAATGGCGTCAGCCCCGACCGCACCATCGACGCCCTGTACGCCTTCACCGATTGTGAGGTCCGCATCGCCCCGAACGCCTGCGTCATCGAGGACGACAAACCGGTCTTCCTCGGGGTCAAGGAAATCCTCAAGCGCAGCGCCGACCGGACGCGAATGCTGCTCGGGCGTGAGTTGGAAATCCGACTTGGCGAGTTGCAGGAGTCCTGGCATTTCGCCTCCCTTGAGAAGATCTTCATCGAGAACCGCATCTACCGCGACATCGAGGAGTGCGAGACGTGGGAAGCCATCCTGCAGGCCATCCACGCTGGACTCGAACCCCACATTCGGCACCTGATCCGCCCCGTCACCGATGAGGACGTCACCCGCCTCACTGAGATTCGCATCAAGCGCATTTCCAAGTTTGACTCCGAGAAGGCGGACCAGCGCATTGCCAACCTCGAGGTCGAGATCGACGAGGTCAAGAACCACTTGGCCCACCTCACCGATTACACGGTGGAGTGGTATCGGCAACTCAAGAAGAAGTTCGGCAAGGGCCGGGAGCGCAAGACCGTGCTCAAGACTTTTGGCAACATCGACAGCGCCAAAGTGGCGGTGGCCAATCACAAATTGTACGCGGACCTCGAGGAGGGGTTCGTCGGCATTGGCATGCCGCGGGGAGAAGGGGAGTACATCTGCGATTGCTCGGACATCGCCGACGTCATCGTCTTCCGAAAGGATGGCACGATGCAAGTGTCCAAAGTGACGTCCAAGGCTTTTTTCGGCAAGGACATTTTGCATGTCGGCGTCTGGAAGCGGGGCGACGAACGGACCACTTACAACATGATCTACCGCGACGGCAAGAAGACCGGGGGTGGACGCACGTTCGTCAAGCGGTTCAACGTCACGTCCATGACGCGGGACAAGGTGTACCCCTTGACCAAGGGCACACCGGGCAGCCAGGTCCTCTGGTTCAGTGCCAACCCCAACGGAGAGGCGGAGCAGGTGACCGTCCACCTGAGTCGGATGCCACGGCTCAAGTCGCTCAATATCGACGTGGATTTTTCTCAGATTGCCATCAAGGGCCGAGGAGCCGCTGGCAATACGGTGACCAAGAATGCCGTCACCGGAAAGGTGGACCTCAAGAGCGCAGGGTCAAGCACATTGGGCGCCCGCAAGGTGTGGTTTGACGAGAGTGTTCGTCGCCTGAACAGCGATGGCCGTGGTCGGTTGCTGGGCGCCTTCGGACCAGACGACCGCATGTTGGTCGTCGTGGCCAGTGGGGCGTACGAGTTGATCAAGCCCGAGCTGGCCGTTCACTTTCCGGACGACATGATCTTGCTGGACAAGTGGCACCGAGACCGCACCTTGACGGTCGTTCACCTCGACGGCGAGAAAAAGGCCGTCTACGTGAAGCGCTTCGCGGCAGAGTCGTCCTCCAAAACCGTGAGCTTCATCTCCGAAGAGGAAGGGTCGAAGCTGTTGTTGTTCACCGACCATGGAGCGCCGGTGATCCAGTGCAAGGGCAAAGACTTGGGCGAGCAACGGTTCAGCCTCAACGAATTCATTGCCGTCAAGGGGGTCAAAGCCCGGGGCAAGCGTTTGTCGACCGATGCCCGGGCCAAGGTGACGCTGGAGGACACACCGGATCCGAACCTCGAAGCCGCCCAAGCCGCAGAAGAAGCGGCCCAGGCAGGCGAGGGTGCGCCCAAGGGCGAAGCCACGTCCGACGAGGCCTCCAACAACACGGCTGGCGCTGCAGCTTCAGCACCCGACACGGCACAACCTGCCGCGAAAAGCAACCCCACACCGCCTGCGGATGACCCCGGCGGCGAGTTCCAAAACACCCTTTTCTGATTCCCAGTTTTTCGTCATGAAACGCTTGTTCTTCATCCTTTTCGTTGCGGTCGTGGCCGCGTCCTGTGGAGATGCTCCGGCAGACCGCGCCACTTCCGCTGCCAATGCGGTCAACCCCACGGACACGGCCGATCGATTGGTTCACCCTGAGTGGTCGCGCAATGCCACCATTTACGAGATGAATGTGCGGCAGCATTCGCCCAAAGGCGACCTGCGCAGTGCGACGGCAGACTTGGCCCGCATCCACCAATTGGGGGTCGACATCGTGTGGCTCATGCCCGTCCACCCCATTGGGGAAGTGAACCGCAAAGGCGGAGAAAATGCCGACAATTTCCTCGTCCAACCCGGCAGTTCGTCCTTGGGCAGTCCATACAGCGTGCAGGACTACACCGCGCTGAACCCCGACTACGGCACTTGGGAAGACTTTGACACTTTCGT
>CBFHWV010000018.1:23572-30574 GCA_965659565.1 uncultured Flavobacteriales bacterium | reverse complement strand
ATTGTGTTCGTCCAAACCTTCCGCAACGAGTACGCCTACGACGACGGCACGGCAGAGAAAGCGTATGGCTTGACCACGGGGGGCGGAAAGCTGGCGATGCGCTATGACCTCGCGGTGCCCGATACCCTCTATGGTCTGGCCATCCATTTCACGCCGTACTACGACCAGCAGGCCAACCAGAATTTCCTGCTGCGCGCCTGGGCTGACGACGGCGGCATGCCGGGGGAGGAGCTCGGCGAGAACTACCTCTTTCACCAGCCTGCCTACTTCACCGACGGGGCAGACGTGTTCGCCTACTACGAGTACGACGACCCCATTCCAGTGGAAGGAACGGTCCACGTGGGCATGGTGCAGGAAGCGGACTTTTCGCTCAACATCGGATTGGACAAGAACACCGACTACAACTTCACCCGCCTCCACTACCAATTGGGCCTCGGTGCGGAATGGACCCTGTCCACCATCGAGGGCAGTGTGATGGTGCGTCCGGTCCTCCAAGCCGGGGTCGAACAGGTGTTCGTGGCGGTGGAAGAGGGGGCTGAACCCCTTGCACCATCGGTGCGGATCTGGCCGAATCCGGCGCAGGACCGGTTGACGGTGATGGGGGCGGAACCGGCGGTCCGCTGGAGTGTGGTGGACCTGTCAGGCCGGGTCCTGGAGGCTGGCCTCTGGCCGCAGGGAACGGACCGCATGGACCTCGCTGTTGGCGACTTGCCCCGCGGCATGGCGCTGGTGGTGGTGGAATTCGCCCACGGCCGCCGCAGCATCCATCGCATTGCCCTCCACTGATGACGCAAGAGCTCCCGGAGGAAGCCCTGCCGGACGGGGACGAGCTGTTTGAGCACCACCGCATCGTGGCCGACAAGGGCCAAAGTCTGCTGCGCGTGGACAAGTTCCTGTTCAACCTCCTGCCCAACACCTCTCGAAACCGGCTGCAGATGGCGGCCAAGAGCGGCTACGTCCGCGTCAATGGCAAGGCGGTCAAGTCCAACTACAAAGTCCGACCCCACGACATCGTGACGCTGGAGCTGCCGCAGCCTGTGCGCGAGTTCGAGCTGATCGCGGAGGACATCCCGCTCGACATCCGGTATGAGGACGTCGATGTGGCGGTGCTGCACAAGCCTGCGGGCCTGGTGGTCCATCCGGGTTTCGGCAACTTCAGCGGCACGCTGGTCAACGGCTTGCTGCACCATTTCGAGCAGCTGCCCTCGGCAGAAGGACAGCCGGCCCCCCGGCCGGGGTTGGTTCACCGGCTCGACAAAGACACCACCGGCCTCATGGTCATCGGCAAGACCGAGCACGCCATGGTGTCGCTCAGTGAGCAGTTCTTTGAACGGACCACACAACGGCGCTACCACGCGCTTGTCTGGGGGGACGTGGCCGAGGACGGCACGGTCGAAGGGCACATCGGTCGGTCCCGCCAGGACCGCAAAGTCCAGGCCGTCTATCCCGATGGCGAGGAAGGCAAGCACGCCATCACCCATTACCGCGTGTTGGAGCGGTTGGGGCCGGTCACCCTCGTGGAGTGCAAACTCGAAACGGGACGGACGCACCAAATCCGCGTCCACATGCAGTCCATCGGCCACCCGCTGTTTGGAGACAAGACCTACGGAGGTGCACAGATCGTCAAGGGCTTGCCCAGCGGCAAGTACAACCAGTTCATCGCCAACAGCTTCGAGATCCTGCCCCGGCAAGCGCTGCACGCCAAGTCGCTGGGATTCACCCACCCGGGAACGGGGGAATTCATGCAGTTCGAGAGCGAACTCCCGGAAGACATGACGACCGTGTTGGCGCGTTGGCGCCGCTATCTCGGGGCCACTGCGGCCCCCTGATTCAGTCGAGTTCCAAGCGCAACGCGCGTGGCAAGGCGTCCACCGGAATGGCGAAGCCGATGCCGTCCACTTCCATGGCGACGAGCTTGGCGTTGACCACGCCCACCCAGCGCCCCTGTTCATCGAGCAGCGCCCCGCCGCTGTTTCCGGGCGAGATGGGGACGTCCGTCTGAAGGCGTTGCTCCATCCCCTGGCCGCGGCGGCTGGAGATGATGCCCCGCGTCACGGTGGCGTCAAGGCCTTGGTCGTAAGGCGTGCCCACGGCATACACGGCATCGCCGATGTCGATCGGGTCGTCCGATGGCCGCAAGGCGAGCGTGGACAGCCCGGTGGTGTCGACCTTGAGCAAGGCCACATCGACCACGGGATCCCAACGCACGATGTCGGCAGGCAACGAGCTGCCGTCTGCAAAGTGCACGTCATACTGGGCCGTGGTGTCGTCCACGACGTGGTGGTTGGTCACAATCCAGCCCTCGGAAGCGAGGATGCAGCCGCTGCCGTGCCCCCCCTCGGACGTGACGGTGACCACAGCGTCGAGGGTCTCGCCGATGCGGCGCTCACCCCCCCATGAAGCGGCCAGCGCCAACGTGTCCCAGTCGGCTTTCCATTCAGCTTCCACATCCCGGCTGGTCTCGGCTTCCCAATCCAGGTCGGTCTCTCCATCGAGAACGGTGACCAAGGCGTTGAGCAGGCAGTCGCTCAAGAGGTCGCGCCTCAGGCCTTCCCCGATGACGAATCCGCTCCAGGTGGAGGACGTGGTCATCCGAACCGTGTCGGTGGCCATGGCGTAGGGGTTGTGGATGGCCCAAGCAGTTTTGACGTCGTACCGGAGCATGCCGCCGGCCCGGTGTTCCATCACGTGCTCGATGGCGCAGGACAGCTCCCCTTTTTTCACGCCGGAAAAGAGGGTGTTCGACTCGGGCAAGAAGCCTTGGTCGATGAGCAATTGTCGCGGCTCGGCATCGAGGTTGCTGTCTTGGAGTTTGACCTCGTCCTCATCGCCGCTCAGGTAATTGTCCCGGCCTTCTAAATAGGCCGTGTAGTCTTCGTAGTACGTCCACTCGTAATTCCCGGAATCGATGGCGAGATCCACGGTGTGCATGTCCACCAGTGGTTGGCCTTCTTCACGGGTGGGAATGGGGCGCAATGCAGGGCCATTGAGGGTCTTTCCGTAGACCATTTTGGGCGGGAACAGCAGTCCGATGGCGTTGTAAAAGGCGGTGAAGAAGCCACCGACAATCAGGCCCGTCTTGTCACCAGGGATGCCGGCCACGATGGCGGCGATGCCCGCCACAGTCAATCCAGCATCCACCCATTTGAGCGGGTTGCGCCGCGAAGGCAGCACGGGCAGGACGGCAGGCAGGTGGCCGTCGCGTTCAAAGCGAACCAAATGGTACGGCTCGACATTGGCCAGTTCCAATTGGACCGAATCCATGCCGCGCTCCCCCCAGTTCACACCGTCGCTGGTCAGGCCCGCATCCTGGTAGACGCGCACGCTGTCCAAGGTCGACGTGGCCACCACATCCATGTCCGTCGTGAAATTCAGGACGGAACAGCCGGTTCCTCCAGCAGCGAGCAAGAGGACCAGCAGAATGGGGGCAAGCCGCGCTGGGATGGTGCTCATTCTGCGAGGCCGAACATGAAGCCGAATCCACCAACGACGTAGGCCGCGTACGGTCCAACTCCGGCTCCGAGCTTGGCGAATACACCGAAGCCGGCTTTGGCGCCGACGGTGGTCATGCCGCGCCAAGCGACTTCGAGTCCGATGGGCCGGGCGTCCACACCGTCCTCCGAGAGCTCCGTCGCGTACTCTTCGAGGTAAGGGGCGGCATTGGTGAACAACAGCAGGTCCGCATACACTTCCATGAAGGAGCTTCCTCGCTGTTGTTTGGCGCCGCTTTTGCCGCCAGTAAAGAGCTGCAGGTCGAGGTTGCGGGCGCGCATGAGGCTGGCGCCAATGGCGATTTCACCGTAGCTCACACCACCGTTGATCTGGTATCCCACACCGCCATGGAGGCAGTAGTAGGTGGTGCGCGGCAGGTCGTAGTTGGTCACGTAGACGGTGCGCTCATTGGCACCGCTGGCCACACTCTTCAGGCTGACCTTGTTTTCCTTGGTCTTGACCTTGCTGCTCAGGACGTAATGGCCGCGCAGCCGCCATGGCCGGAAGGCCGGCTTGGTGCCGTCCACGTAGAGGCTGTCTTCATCGGGAGCGAGCAGGGCTGTTCCGAGGATGCTGGTCGAAAGGTCCAGCTTGGCCTTGCCGGGAATCCAATAATCGAATCCCAAGCCGTGCATGCTGCCGTTGAAGGTGGCGCCCCAGGACATCCACAGCGATTTGATGTCTTCGGAATTGTCGGAGACGACCTCGTATTCAACTTCGGTTCCGTCGTCGAAAGTGGCCACCTGACGTTGGGCCGTTGCGGTAGAGCCTGCGAAAAGCAAGGCTGCCAGAAGGAATCGTGTGTTCATGATCAGAATCGAATGCGCAGGCCTGGGCCGATGGCTGCTGGGTTGAAGGCCACGGGTTGGATGTCGATGTAGGCGGGGTGGGTGGCGTCCCCGATGAGTCCGTTGTGAAGCTCCACCGTTTTGGTGAGTTTGTTGCTGGCGATGAAGCCTGTCGCCAAGTACCCAACGCCGCAGTAAATCGGCCATTGGTAGGCTTTGAACCACCCGAGCTCTTCGCCGGTCACTTCGTCCACCCCGTCGCTGAAGACCGCAGAAAGGAGCGTTACCGACGTGGCCAAGGCGAGCGCTTGGCTGACGGCGCCGAGGGTTTGGAAGGATTTGAACTCTTTTTGCACGGCGTCGGCTTCACTGAGGTGCCGTCCCATGCGGCGGGCGAGGAAGCCCATGCGCTGGTCTGTGCCACCCGCCAATTGGAAGAACATCCGGCTGTTGGACCGGGCTGACCCATCTGTGTAATAAGTCGTGGAGGTCTGGGTGCTGAGCGTGATGGGCAGGTCGCGCTGGGCGTCGAGTGAAAGGGAGCCCAGGAGCCCCACAAGGGCAAAAAGGCCGCAAAGCAGTCGGTTCATGCCCGCGAATCTACGGGTCCGCCCCCATGCAACCATCCCTTCAGTTTCTGGACTGCAGCGACTCCAAATCATGGGTCGCGGACTCCCAGTCGTTGAGGGCTTCCTGCAACGCCGTCTGCACCTTTTCGAATTGGTAGGCCATGTCGACGGTGGCCATGCGGTCGTTGGGGTCCAGTGCGGCCATGTCTTCGTTGAGTTGGGCTTCCTGGCCTTCCAGCTCTGCGATTTGCTTTTCGAGTTTGCTGATGCGATTCTGGAGTTTGCGCATGGCCTTTTGATCGGCATAGGCCTGCTTTCCTTGCACCTTGGATTCAGACTTGGCAGTGGCCTTGGCCTGTTTCTGGGTGTCTTTGCCACCTGGATTTCCGCCAGGACCGTCGCCCCGTCCGGCTTCATAGGCGGCGATGGTGTCGGAGCGTTTTTCAATCAGGAATTGCTGAATGTCGCCGATGTACTGTCGAAGACCGGTCGGGGTCACCTCGTAAACCAGTTCGGTGAGGCCCGTCAAGAAATCCCGGTCGTGGGAGACGACGATGAGCGTGCCGTCGTAGTGCATCAGCGCCTGCTTGAGCACGTCCTTGGCCTTCATGTCCAAGTGGTTCGTGGGCTCGTCGAGCACGAGCAGGTTGTAGGGGTGCAGCAGGAGTTTGCACAAGGCGAGGCGCGCCTTTTCTCCACCTGACAACACCTTGACTTTCTTGTCCACGTCCTCACCGCTGAAGAGGAACGCCCCGAGCAGGGCGCGCACTTTTTTGCGGACGTCCCCTTCGGCCTCGTTGTCGATGGTCTCGAAGACGGTCAGTTCTCCATCGAGTTCGTCGCTCTGGTTCTGGGCGTAGTAGCCGACATCGACATTGTGGCCGAGTCCGTGCTTGCCGGTGGCGTCCAATTCGCCGAGCAGGATTCGGGTGAGCGTGGTTTTGCCAGCCCCGTTCTTGCCCACCAAGGCGACTTTGTCCTGCCGGGCAATCATCAGGTCGACATCGCGGAAGACCTCGAGGTCATCGAATCGCTTGGCCAACCCTTGGGCTTCCACGACCACTTTTCCCGCCCGCGGGGCAGGCGGGAACCGAAACCGCATCTCGGCGTTCTCGAACTGGTCGACTTCGATGCGCTCCATCTTGTCGAGCTTTTTGATGAGGCTCTGGGCAAAGGCGGCTTTGTTCTTTTTCGCGCGGAATTTGTTGATGAGCTCCTCGGTGTGGGCGATGTCCTTCTGCTGTTGTTTGGCGGCCTGTTCCTGACGGGCGGCTTCCTCCTCGCGCCACGCCATGTACTTGCTGTACGAAGCCTTGTGGTCGTGCACACGGAAAGAGGTGATCTCCACGGTCCGGTCGGTCACATGATCGAGGAAGGTGCGGTCGTGCGAAATCAGGATCATGGCACCCGGGTAGTGCTTCAGGAAGCCCTCGAGCCACTCAATGGACTCGATGTCGAGGTGGTTGGTGGGCTCGTCGAGCAGCAAAAGGTCCGGGGCAATGAGCAGGAGTTTGCCCAATTCGACCCGCATCTTCCAGCCTCCGCTGAATTCGCTCATTTTCCGGTGCATGTCATCGGCCCGGAAACCCAGTCCTTGCAACACGCGTTGGGTTTGCTCCTCCTTGACGCCGGTCCCCATCAGGGCCAGACGGTCATTGACTTCGCCCAGCCGATCGATGAGGCGGGCATATGCCTCACTCTCGTAGTCGGTTCTCTCTGCGATTTCATTGGAAATGCGCTCGACCTCGGCTTCCAGTTCCTGGAAGGCCGCAAACGCACTTTGCGCCTCTTCGAGGACGGTGGCGTCCTCATTGTGCTCCATTTCCTGCGGGAGATAACCAATGCGGTAATCCTTTGGAGTGGACACGTTGCCCTCGCTTGGATTCTGCACCCCGGCGATGATCTTGAGCAAGGTGGATTTGCCGGCGCCGTTGCGCCCCACAAGGCCGACGCGGTCCTTGCCACCGACCGCAAGCGAGATGTTCTCGAACAGGGTCCGCTCGCCAAAATGGACGCCGATTTGGTTGAGGTTGAGCATGGGGGCGGGGGCAATGAAAAACGCCCACAAAGGTGGGCGTTTCTCGGGGTTCGTTCAGCGTGGCCGATCAGTAATGCCAGAGGTCGTGCTCAATGGTGAAGAGCTCGTCCTTGAT
>CBFHWV010000018.1:21468-23472 GCA_965659565.1 uncultured Flavobacteriales bacterium | reverse complement strand
GTTTCTCGGGGTTCGTTCAGCGTGGCCGATCAGTAATGCCAGAGGTCGTGCTCAATGGTGAAGAGCTCGTCCTTGATGCGCTCGGATTCGAGCAAGGCATCGAGGCCTTGGGCGTAGTCGTTGATGGACCGGTCGAAGACATTGGTCTCTTTGATGATGTAGCTCGAGAAGTACCGCTTCTGGAAGATTTCCTCGAACGTCCGGCGCTGGGCGTCGTTCTCGTAATTGTAGCATTCCGAGTTGGCGAAGACGTATCGGCATTCGGGGTAGTACAGCCAGAACAAGGGAGCCAAACCTTGGCTGTTGCCTTCGTCGTCCTTCTTCTCAATGATCGGCGCGATGCCGATGATGCGAATGTGACGCTGGCTGCGCTGGCGGTCCCAAACCCAGTCTTCCTTGACGCGGTAGCGGACAATGTCCTGGCTGTTGATGGAGGTTTGGGCCTCCATGGAGCCGATGACCTCACCCGTGACCGGATCGAATTGGGGGATGATGACAATGGGATTCAACAACGAATCGATCTGGGTCCCGCTCAACGGGTAGCGGAATTCATCGTCGTCTCCGGCGGGTCCCGTTCCGTAGGCGGTCAGGGAGCCTTCCACTTCCAGCGCGTACCGGATGACATCAAACAGGTTCTTGCGGTCCTCGATCGGGTCGACCGGGAAGTAGAACATCTGGTTGATCTTCTGGCGAAGGTCAATGTCCTGCCAAATGCGGCGCACGTACATCACGTCCGCCTCGCGCAGGGAGGGGTAGGGGATCACCCGCTTCGTGAGGTTGGTTTCCTTCACGTAGGCACCGTCGAGGACGGTTTGGGTCTGGGCCTTCGTCGCCAAAGCGGCGAGGAGAACGCAGACCAAAGTCACGAGATGGCGTGCTGCTTTCATATCAGATCACTTTGAGTTTCATGGTGGGCAACGCGCGCTCCGTGCCGTCAGGCATGGACACCACGATGTCCTCGATGTACACGACCGAACCCCGTCCGACAGAACGGAAGAGCTCTTTCATGTTGGACGTCACCATGTTGGAATTGCTGCTCTGCTCGACGAAGGTGCCGCCTTTGGTGACGGTCACGTTGAAGCGCTTCACGCGCACTTCCACGTCGAAGTCGAAATTCTCCATGAGGGCACCCACGGAAGGCGCATTTTCGAGGAGGACTTTTGTGATGGTCTTGTCTGCAGGCGTTTTGCCGGCAAAACGGGGAGAGGGGTCGGGAATCCGCTTCACACGGAACTCGCGCCCGGGCAAGCTTTTCTTGCTGCCGTCGGGGAGGGTCGCCGTGACCACGATTTCTGCGTCTTCACCTGCACCGGGCTCCACGATGAAGGTCTCACCATCGGGCTTGATTTTGTGCCCTCCCGTGATGCGGACGTCGAGCTTGTCGCTGCTCACACCTGGCACGGAGATCTCCACCGGGTTCGGAACACCGCGGTAAAACACGTTCATCTTGGTCGGGCTCACCACCAGTGCGGGCTCAGCCACCGTGAAGTTGGGCGTGAAGAAGGGGTAGTCTCCCACATTGCCATCCGGACCTTGAAAGCGAATGAGTCCTTTGTATTCCTTCTCTCCGAGCTGCATGCCCTTGGTGGAAATGCGGAGCTTGCCCAGTCCGCCTTCAATCGTCAGGGGGTCTTTTCCGTCGTAGGCGAGGAGGGTAGAGTCCCGACCATCAAAGGCACGGTCGTCCACGTAGATGTCCGGGCTGTTCGTGGCGTCGAAGGCCGCGAGAAGTACGTCAGCTCGGAAGCTGTCGCCACGCAGGATGTAGTTGCTTTCCGGCACGACCAGCGGCATCAGGTTGGTGAACTTGTAGCTCTTGCCTTCAATGCCGGCGATCAGCTCGGTCATCATGTTGGACTTGGCATTTTCCACGTCAATCTGCAGCTTCGACAGGATGGGAATGACCGCGGCGATGGGCACGTCAAAGAAGTTGGCCGCTTCCCAGAGCACTTCCTTGTCATCCTCCATTTCATCCGGGTAGACGAAGGTCTGCTCGAGAGAGGC
>CBFHWV010000018.1:20180-21369 GCA_965659565.1 uncultured Flavobacteriales bacterium | reverse complement strand
TTTCAGGCCTGGAGACACCTTGAATTCATTGCCCACGAAGTCGGTGAAGGCCACGCCTTTCATCTCATCACGGAAAGCCTCCAGCTTTTGCTTCAGGTCTTTTGCCGTGAACTCCCCGTCTTTGGGGCTGCCGGGCTCGGAGCCCACGAGGTAAGACGTGATCTCCTGATACTCGTCTTTTTTCTCGAGGAACTCGATGCTCATCGCGGTGTCCCGACGGGTACGTTGGTCCCGGGCGATGTACTTGGACAAGTCGCCGCCAGACTCCACGACGTCGCGTTCACCGCTCGCAACCGCCATGATGTTGGCCTTGAGTTGGGTGATGTGGTTGTAGAGGTCGTCCGCCTTGGACTCGACCGCCTTGGCGGCATCGTAGTACGGCTTGACCTTCTGCTGGTCTTGGAGGTACTTGGCCTCAAAGTCCAGCATGGTTTCACGGGACTTGCCTTGGATGGTTTGATCGGTCTTCCGCAGACCGTTCTCCACCTTGACAAATCCGTTGAGGATCTCCTTGGAGATGTTGAGTGCCAGAAGTGCTGTCAGGACGAGGTACATCATCCCGATCATCTTCTGCCGCGGCGTTTCCTTCGCTCCTGCCATGATCTCAGTGTGTGGTCAGGGCAGAATCAGCCGCGGGAATTGCCCATGGCGTTGAGCATGTTGGCGTACACCGTGTTGAGTGCCTCCAGGTTGGAGGAGAGTTCGGCGATGTTGTCCTTGTACTTCTTGGTGTCCTCGACGCTGTCGTTGAGGTTCTGAACGAGGGCGCCCATGCCGTCAAACAGCTGGCGGCTGGTCTCCATCTGCTGGAGTTGAGCCTCATACATGCCATTGAGGCTGGTGAGGTTCTCGTTCATCTTCTGCAGTTGCTCACCGGCATTGGCACTCATGTCCTTGTTGTCGGACAGGCCGGTCAAGGACTCGCTCACAGAGCTGTAGGTGTCGGTGAGGGTGTTGACCTTTTCCGTGGCAGAGCGGAGTGCGCCTCCATACTCGCTGGTTGCGGCAGCCGCGTCAGTGACCTCGCTGAGTTGCATGGCCTGGTCGCCAAGGTGGCGCATGCCATCCCCCAAACGGGAGAGGACGGCGTTGTCCACACCGGCATCCTTGAGCATGTCGTCCAGCTGGTCGACCGGCTTCTTGGGGCCCGCTTCCGCGTCATCATCGGCGAGTTCCGGGTAGACGAGTT
>CBFHWV010000018.1:7628-20083 GCA_965659565.1 uncultured Flavobacteriales bacterium | reverse complement strand
CAGCATGTCGTCCAGCTGGTCGACCGGCTTCTTGGGGCCCGCTTCCGCGTCATCATCGGCGAGTTCCGGGTAGACGAGTTCCCACTTCGGGTCCTTGTGGGGGGGCTCGAATGCGGACATGAAGAAGATGAAGGCTTCGGTACCGAGTCCGATGATCAACATTTCGGAGGCACCTTCCCAGTGCTCAATCTTGAACAGGGCGCCGACAATCACGATGGCTGCACCCCATCCATAGAGTTTGGCCATGAAGGATTTCCAGGCCTTTCCGCCGATTCCTCCTTTCTGTTTCTTCTTCGGTCCGCCAGCAGCGGAGCTCTTCTTCGTTTTCGCCATGGTCTTGCAGGTTATGGTTGCGGAGGTCAACCGGCGGGTTTCAGGCGCCGGGATGGGGGGCCTCCAGAGGTGTCTTGGGGATTAATTGAAGTCTTCCGGATCCACATTCTTGCCGCGACCGAGGTAGCTCATGGCGCTGCGGAATCCGATGTACGATTTGGCCGTGTCTTGGTACTCGAAGGAACGCGTACCCGTCTGGCAATAGTATCCGATGTCTTTCCAGCTGCCGCCGCGGATGACCTTGCGCTTCAAGCTTGGGGGGTCGTCGGCCATGGCATTGTACTCGTATTCCGGGCTCATGTCGTGGCTGAAGTCGTACACCGTCTCGTCAAAGGCCGTGTTGGTCCACTCGGCCACGTTTCCGGACATCTGGTACAAGCCGTAGTCGTTGGGGCTGTAGCTTTCGATGGGCACGGTGTGGCAACCGGCATCTTCCACGTAGTCACCGCGCATGGGCTTGAAGTTCGCCAACGGGCAACCGTAGATGTTCCGGATGTAAGGTCCGCCCCAAGGGAAGGGAGCGAGGTCCAGTCCACCGCGGGCAGCAAACTCCCATTCGGCTTCGCTGGGCAGGCGGAACTTCTGGACCATGGTTTCGCCATTCTGGCGCTTCCACGTGGCCAACAGCTGGGTTCTCCAAGCATTAAAGGCGCGGGCCTGTCCCCAGGTCACACCGACCACCGGGTAGTCGTCGTAGGCGGGGTGCCAGAAATAGGTCTCCGTCAACGGCTCGTTGAAGCCGTAGGTGAAGTCGCGGATCCAGCACAGGGTGTCGGGGTAGACATTGGTGTTCTCCTCGATGACGAACTGAGCGCGGTCGTTGTGGCCACGGATGCTGTTGAGCTGTCCGAGCTCGTTGGGCTCGTTGATTTCGTAGTCCAGTCCGCTTTTCTGGGCAGCCGCTTGCAGGTTGACCCAGAAGTACTTGAAGTTCAGCTTCCGGGTGTCCAATTGCTTTTGGTCATAGAAGCGGTCCGATCCCTGGTAGAAGAATTCGTCATACAGGGCGTCGAAGATGTCTTCGTTCTCCCAGTCGATGGGCTCTTCCCAATTGAGAATGTAGCCTTTGTTAATGAAGCGGTCCAGTTCCCGGCCTTGCGCGTCTTCGGTGGTGAAGTACTCTTCGAAGTCGTTTTCCTGAAGCACATCTCGGTACAAGCTGTCCCGGACCCAGTAGACGAACTGGCGGTACTCGTTGTTCGAGATCTCGTGGATGTCGATGTAGAACGCGGGGACGGTCACGGTTTTGGACCGGGAGGTCAGGGCGTACGGAACGTCCTGGTCACTTGGACCCATCGTGTAAGAGCCGTAATGGATGTAGTTCATCCCATAGGGATTCACTTGCACCCAGTCCTCGCGCGGGTAGACCCCGACGACCTCTCCGGCAGGGCCGCCGTAGCAGCTGGCCAGCGTGATGGCGCACAGGGCGATGATCGCAGCATTTCTCATGGTTTCTATCCTTTGTCGAACGATTCCGTCCGGCAGTTGTGGCTTGCAGGTCACACAACTACGTCGAACTCAACGTGCAGGTTTCGTCATTTCTTGCCCGGCTTACAGGAAGCGTGGGTTGGCGTGGCGGGTTTGCATGGGAATGCGCTCGAAGTTGAACATGTACGAGACGAAGATTTCGTGGGATCCGCTGCTGTAGTTCGCGAGCTCACTGAGCGTGGCGTCGTAGCTGTAGCCGAAGCGGAAGATTTGCTCAGAGCGGGTCAGCTTTTCATCCTTGGTCATGCCGTACTCGAAGCCGATGACCGGAGCCACAGCGTCGCCTGGGCGGAAGGAGAGGCCTCCGTAGAGGAGCTCGTTCCACAGCACATTGGCGTGCAAGTCGATGGAGGTGGCATTGAGGTCCGTCTTGGCCAACAAGTGGGAGCGGAGGCGAAGGGAACCGTCACCCAAGGCCTGCTCGTATCCAGCTTGGAAGTACAGGTGGCGGACGCTGGACACGTTCAGGTCCTGCAGGTCGGTGGCCGCAAGGCGGGTGGTGCTGATGCCGGCATAGAAGGAGCCGGGCATGCGGTACATGACCCCGAGGTCTGCATCAATGGTGGTGCCGCTCTTTTCGTTCTGGGGAATCACCGCGTCGCCTTCATCGATGTAAATCCACTCGTTGCCGAGGGTCTTGCCGAGGTAGTTGCCTGCGATGCCCACACTCAGGATGCCACCGTTGGCGTCCGGTTCCATGTGGTAGGCGTAGGCCAACTTCACCACCGTGTTGGTCTCCTGGCCCAACTCGTCTTGGAAAAAGCTGAGGCCGATGCCCCCGGGGATGAAGCCGGGCTTGCCACTGTATTGGAAAAGGGCCGTCTTCGGGTCGCGGTCCAACCCTTGCCACTGGTCGCGGTAAAACGCATTCACGTACTGCAGTCGCTCCGCTCCAGCGAAGGCCGGATTGAAAGACATGCGGTCCTGATAGAACTGCGTGAATTGGGGGTCCTGCTGGGCCGATGCAGAAGTGCACAGGACGACAGCGGACAATGCGAGCAGAAGGCGGTTCATTTCAAACAGCTGGTTTTCAATAGGTTCCTTGCTTCCCACACACGAGGGTGGTCGGCTAATATACCCAAATTACTGCAGGTTGCGCCTGCAAACCTGATTATCCAACGCTCGTCGTGGATTTCGTGTGAATTGGTTGAAGGTCAGGCCGTCAAGCCAGCTTCTGTTGGGTGCGCCACCAGCGGTCGGGCAATTGGCCCGTGGCGGCAGCCTGGTAATCGGCGTAGGTGCACGGCACGAGCAGCAGCCGCCCTTTGCGGTTGCCTGCGCCGGGTGTCGGGATGTCCATCCACCACCGGTCACTGCGGGGGCTTTTGTAAAAGACCACTTCGTGATCCTCGTCGTCCAGTACCACGCGGTATTGGAGGTAGTCGGCTGTGGAGCCCCGCGGGTGATCCCCGATGCGGTTCATAACCCCTTCCAGGAAACACCAGATGGCTTCTGCGACCAATTGACCGCCTCGGCCATCGCCATCCTTTGAAGGGTCGTGCTCAAAAAAGCCGACAGCGCTGAGCCGGTCGCTGTATCCGGCATAGCGGGCCAGTTGGCAGAACTCCTCGCCCGTCAGTCCATTGGGTCGGGCCGATGGAGAGGCCGGGTGATCGGCCGTCCGGACCGCGCCGAGGTCGAAGCTCACGAGGTCGGCGTCGCGCAGCACCGGTTCAGCTGCGGGCATGTCGGCGCGCAGTCGGCCCAATCGGACCGCGTCGAAGTGCATGTTTTCCATCAGCCCGATGGTGTCGCCATCCGAGAGGTAGCGTTGGTGTCCGAGTTGGGTGAAGTCGAACAGGTGGCCGCCTTCCGGAAGGATGAGCGCATTGAGCCAGTTGCGTCCGTCCACTTCTTGCGGGTTTCCGCCAAAATCAATCCCGGCATCCACGCTGACCACATTGATGGGGCGCTCTTGTCTGGCGTAGGCGGCATACATGGACGCGGTCAGCACTTGGCTGCCGCCGACAACCACCGGGACGATGTCGCGCGCCATGAGTTCCTGACACACCACATCGAGGGCTGCGCGGGTGTCAGCTTCAGTGGGGCCGGCTGCGATGTTGCCGAGATCGGCCACCGGCGCCCAGCGGTCCATCGTCGTCAGGTCGTACAGCTTGCCGCGGACCCATTCGGCGGCCCGGTCGGTTTGTGCGCCATCGAGGCTGCCCCGCCGATCCAAGACACCGATGATGGCTGCGGCACACCCTTCGAGATCGGGCCGCTCGCCAGCGCGGTGGATGCGCAACACGTCGCGCAGCCGGTCCGTGCCATCAGAAATGTCAAACAGCCCGGCTTCGGTCGGCTCGAGCCAATCGAACAATGAATCCATGAAGGCAAGCTACCGCTCCGGTTCAGGCTTTTTTCTTGCGGGCCGGGGACTTTTTCGCCTTGCCTTTGATGATTTCCTGAGCGCGGTCCCAGGTCATCTCCAAGATCTTCTCTCCCACAGGGATCCGAACCGATTGCTTGTCGGAGACCAGGTAGTATTGGCGCCCCTTGAGTCGGATGGTCCACTTGGCCTCCTCGGCAAAAGCCTTGATGATGCCGGCTTTGAGCTGAAGCACGCGCTCCCAGTCGAGGCTGTCCACGTCTTCTCCCTTGGGGATTTTGACGTTGTCCTTGCCCGACTTGATGTAGGGTCCCCAACGGCCCATGATCACGCGGGTGTCCGGATCTTCGTCGTAGGTGCGAAGCAGGGCTTTGGCATCGGCCTCCCGCTTGGCGAGAATCATCTCGATGGCGGAGTCGAGCGGGATGTCATATGGCGTGTGTTCGCTGTCCTTGGGGATGCTCACAAACTTGCCGTCGTGGCGCACATAAGGCCCAAACCGACCAATGGCGGCGACCACCTTTTTGTCTTCGAATTGGCCCAAGTCGCGCGGCAATTCGAACAGTTTCAGCGCCTCTTCCAGCGTGATGCCTTCCAGCGTCTGTCCTTTCAGCAAGGAGGCGAACCGCTTCTCTTCGTCGTCCGGCGCCCCGATTTGGGCCAGAGGGCCATAGCGGCCAATGCGGACCAGCACCATTTTGCCGGAGGCCGGGTCCACACCGAGCTCCCGCTCGCCGCTCGCCCGCTCCGCGTTCTCGGTGGTCTCTTGGATCTGCGTGTTGAACGGGGTGTAGAACGCCTTCACCATGCGCTGCCAATCGTCCTTGCCAGCGGCGATGTCATCGAACTCCTGTTCCACCTTGGCCGTGAACTGGAAGTCCATGATGGACGGGAAGTGCTCCTGGAGGAAATCCGTCACGACCATGCCGATGTCCGTCGGGAACAGCTTGGCGCGTTCTGAGCCGGCCATTTCGGTGTTGTCCTCGGCGCGCACGGTGCCATCACTTTGGAGCTGCAGGGTTTGGAATTTGCGCTCCTTGCCCTCGCGGTCCTCTTTGACCACGTATCCGCGTTTCTGGATGGTGCCAATCGTGGAGGCATAGGTGGAGGGGCGACCGATTTGGAGCTCCTCCAATTTCTTGACGAGGGCAGCTTCGCTGAAACGGGCGGTCGGCTTGGTAAAGCGCTCAACGGCTTCCATGGACTGCAAATCGAGCGACTGGCCCTGTTCGATGCGGGGCAGCATGCCGCGGTCTTCCTTCTCGTCGTCCGTGCCTTCAAGGTAGACCTTCATGAAGCCGTCGAATTGAATGGCCTCGCCCTTGGCCACGAGCATTTCTGAGCGGCCGGGGAGGTGTATGTCGACGGTGGTTTTCTCGATCACCGCATTGGCCATCTGGCTGGCCAGGGTGCGCTTGAAGATGAGCTCGTACAACCGGCGCTCGTCGCTCTCACCTTGCAGGCTGGCGGCGGACATGTCGGTCGGTCGAATGGCCTCGTGTGCTTCCTGTGCGCCGGCGTTCTTGGTCTTGAAGACGCGGCGCTCGTGGTAATTCTCTCCGTAGCTCGTCGTGATGTGGGCTTGGGCGGCGTCGAGGGCGAAGTCGGACAGGTTGGTGGAGTCCGTTCGCATGTAGGTGATGCGGCCGGCTTCGTAGAGGCGTTGGGCCACTTGCATGGTCCGCGACACCGAGAACCCGAGCTTTCGAGAAGCTTCTTGCTGCAGCGTGGAGGTGGTGAATGGGGCCGCCGGCTTGCGCTGGGTGGGCTTGCGCTCCACACGGTTGGCGGTCAGTGGGGCACCGTGGGCGGCCTGCAAGACTTCGGTGGCGACTTCGGGCGTGTCGAGGCGCTTGTTCAATTCCGCCTTGAAGCCTTTCTCATCCGCGGACATCTTCGCCGAGACGCGGTAATAGCCTTGCGGCTGGAAAGCGAGGATGCTGCGCTCCCGTTCGACGATGAGCCGCACCGTGACGCTTTGCACCCGACCCGCCGACAGGGAGGGGCGGACCTTTTTCCACAGTACCGGGGACAGTTCGTATCCCACCAAGCGGTCGAGCACCCGCCGCGCTTGTTGGGCCATCACCAAAGGCATGTTGACCTGCCGAGGATTGTCGATGGCGCGCAAAATGGCCTTCTTGGTGATCTCGCTGAAGACGATGCGCTTGGTTTTGGCTTCCGCCAGTCCCAGGGCCTCCTGCAGGTGCCAACTGATGGCTTCTCCTTCGCGGTCCTCATCCGTTGCGAGCCACACGGTCTCTGCGGATTTGGCGAGTTTCTTCAATTCGCTGAAGCGGCCTTTGTCGGCGGTCACCTCATATGTCGGCATGAAGCCGTTCTCCACATCCACAGCCAACTGCCCCCCGGGCAAGTCCCGGATGTGGCCATAACTGGACCGCACGACGTAATCTCCTCCGAGGTAGCCTTCGATGGTCTTGGCCTTGGCAGGGCTCTCGACGATGACCAGATTTTTGCTCATGGTGTGGGATATGGAATCGGCAAAGATGGGAGGCTTCTTCATCAATCAGAAGGGAACGGGCCGGGTTGTCAGGTTTTTGGGTGTGGACATTCGCCCCACCTTTAGGTGAGGGGAAGTGCTTTTTTTTGGGACTGACACGTTGTCAGGTTTGGCGTAATTTCGCCTCCCCCATTGTGCACCCCCTGAAATTCACTCACCATGAGACCCGGCAACCACACCATCGATGAAAGCCGCCAGGGCGAGGCCCTGCAGTCCAGTGCTGTGGGCGAGCGCAAGTTGTATCTGGAGAGTTACGGGTGTCAAATGAATTTCAGCGACAGCGAGATTGTCGCGAGCATCTTGGCGGAAGCGGGCTACGCCACGACCAAGGATGAGGGTGAGGCCGATTTGATCCTGCTCAACACGTGCTCCATCCGGGACAACGCCGAGCAGCGCATCCGCCACCGATTGCAGCACCTGAAGGGCGGCAAGCGCAACAACCCCAAGCTCAAGGTGGGCATCCTCGGCTGCATGGCCGAGCGTTTGCGGGATCAGCTGCTGGAGGAGGAAAAGCTGGTCGACCTCGTGGTCGGTCCGGACGCCTACCGCGACCTGCCGCGCCTCGTGGACGAGGTCGAGGGCGGCCAGAAGGCGGTCAACACCTTGCTCAGCCGCGAAGAGACCTATGCGGAGATCCAACCGGTCCGGCTCGACGACAAGGGGGTGACGGCCTTCATTTCCATCATGCGGGGCTGCGACAACATGTGCAGCTTCTGCGTCGTGCCGTTCACCCGTGGCCGGGAGCGGAGCCGCGATCCGCAGAGCATTGTGGCCGAGGCCCGCGACCTGTTTGCCAAGGGCTACCGGGAGGTGACCTTGCTCGGCCAGAACGTGGACAGCTACAAGTGGAACGTGGACGCGAAGGGCAACGTGAAGGACGACGGGCAGCCGGTCGTCCGCTTTGCCCAACTGATGGACCTCGTCTCTGACGTGAATCCCGATTTGCGTGTGCGCTTCTCCACGTCGCATCCGAAGGACATGACCGACGAGGTGCTCGAGGTGATGGCCCGCAAGGACAACCTCTGCAAGTACATCCACCTGCCGGTCCAGAGCGGGGACAGTGATGTGCTCAAGCGCATGAACCGCGGCTACACCCGCGAGTGGTACCTCGACCGGATTGCCGCCATCCGCCGCATCATGCCGGACTGTGCGATCAGCACGGACGTCATCGCCGGTTTCTGCGGCGAAACCGTGGAGCAGCACGAGGCCACGCTGAGCCTGATGCGCGAGGTGCGCTACGAGATGGCCTTCATGTTCAAGTACAGCGAGCGCCCCCGCACGTTGGCCGAGCGGAAGTTCGAAGACGATGTGCCGGAGGAAGAGAAGGGCCGCCGCCTGACCGAAATCATCCAGCTTCAGCAGGAGCACAGCCGGGAGCGTACTGCCGCCCAATGTGGCCGCATCTACCGCGTTCTTGTGGAGGGGCCATCCAAGAAGAATGCCGAAGAGTTCCAAGGCCGGAACACCTACAATTCCATGATTGTCTTCCCCAAAGGAGACGTCGAACCCGGGCAGTACCGCTATGTGCGCACCACAGCGCACACGTCCATCACGTTGCGGGGTGAACTCGTCGACGAGGCGGTGGCCCAAGAGGAGGGTTTCATCGCATGAACCTGCAGTCCGTCAAATCCCGGTTTGGCATCGTGGGCAACAGCCCCGGTTTGGAGCGCGCACTCGCTACGGCGGTGCGGGTGGCTCCGGCCGACATCACGGTGCTCGTCCGGGGAGAGTCGGGAACGGGAAAGGAGGCGCTGCCCAAAATCATCCACCACAACAGCGCCAGGAAGCACGGCACCTATATCGCCGTGAATTGTGGCGCCATTCCAGAAGGCACCATCGATTCGGAGCTGTTCGGCCATGAGAAGGGCAGCTTCACTGGCGCACACGAGGCGCGCAAGGGCTACTTCGAGGAAGCCGACGGCGGTACGATTTTCCTCGATGAGGTGGGCGAGCTGCCCATGGCCACCCAGGCGCGGCTCCTCCGAGTTCTGGAGACGGGAGAATACCTGCGGGTCGGCTCCTCGAAAGTGCGCAAGACTGACGTCCGCGTCGTGGCCGCGACCAACCTTGATTTCGACAAGGCCATGGCGGGAGGGAAGTTCCGCGAGGACCTGTTTTACCGCCTCAACCAGGTGCCGCTCTTGTTGCCGCCGCTCCGCGAACGCGGGGACGACATCCACCTGCTGTTCCGAAAGTTCACAGCGGACTTCAGCGACCGGCATCACATGCCGCCCATTCGGCTCGGGCCGGAGGCCGTTGAGTTGTTGCAGCGTTACCCTTGGCCAGGCAACGTGCGCCAGTTGAAGAACATCGCAGAGCAAATCAGTGCCATCGAAACGGAGCGGAAGGTCGATGCAGACCGGCTCCTCGATTATTTGCCCGAATTGCCCCGAAGGGACCTCGCGCCCATTCCGGGTGGAGAAGGCGACGCGGGACCCGGCATGAACGAACGGGAAATCCTCTACAAGCTGCTCTTCGAGATGAAGTCGGATTTGACCGACCTCAAGTCGCTGGTGCTCAAAATGATCCGCAGCGGAGACATGCAGGCCGTGTCCCACGAGGAGCACGACTTGGTCAACCGGGTTTTTGGCGGGCAGGAGGAGGCCGGCGTGCTGCGTTTGCCGGAACGCGCTGGCGCACCGACGTCCGCTTCTCCGTCATCGGGTTGGACCCCTGCTCCTGCGGGTGACCGGATGGAGGGCGGATACGAGGACGCCGATGAGGTGGAGGAAACGCTGTCGCTGCTCGACAGCGAGCGTGAATTGATCCGCCGGGCGCTGGCCAAGCATGGCAACCGCAGGAAGCAAGCCGCAGCAGAGCTGGGCATTTCCGAGCGGACCTTGTACCGAAAAATCAAAGAATTCGGACTCAAATGAAGGCGTGGCATGGCATGCTCATTCTGTGCGGTGTCCTGTGGGCCGGATGTGGGGTGTACACGCCGTATGGCGCCCAGACCAGTGGTGCTCGGACCTTCTCGGTGGCGTATTTCACCCCTGTCGCTCCCCTCGCCGGACCTGAAGTGGGCCAGCAATTCACGGAGGCGCTCAAGGATTTGATCCAGCGGCAAAGCACCCTGCGCTGGGTGCAGGATGGGGGTGAAATCCAATATTCGGGCCGGATTGTCGGATACGATGTGAGCACGAGTGCTGTGGCCGGAGGGCAAGAGGTGGCCTCGCAAAACCGCTTGACCATGCAGGTCCAGTTGCGCTATGTGCACACCCTCGATTCCGACTTGGACTTCGAACGGACCTTCAGCCGGTTTGCCGATTTTCCCGCCACGAGTGACCTGTTCGACGTCGAAACCCAGTTGGTGGAGGAGATCAACGAGCAGTTGACCCAGGAGGTCTTCAATGCGAGTCTCGGCAACTGGTGATTGCGCCGCATCTTTCGCCTCTCCATGTCGATGAATCCAGACCCCGAACGCGACCCTTTACAAGACCTTCTTTCCGAGGTGCGCGGCGAGCAGGCCACGTTTGACCGGGCGCGCTGGACGCATTGGTCCGAGACGCTTGGGGAATGGGTGGAGGCGTATCCGGCTTTTGGTGCGGGGCGCTTGTTGCGGGCCAAAGCCGCCCGTGATGGTCAGGATTTGCAGGCGGCAGACAGGTTGGCGCAAGCGGCGGTGTTCTCGTCCGTTCCCGGGCGGTTGTTTGACCTGATGTTCCGCGCGGGCATCGAAAGTGAGATTGCCGCTTTTGCGCGGGCCGTGGAGGCCTTGGAGCCCGAAGTCGAAACAGCCATGCGCTTGCGCTGGCACCCGGAAGCCGAGCCGGCCGAAGGTGCAGCGATGGTCGACAGGGCGGACGCGACCGTTCCTGGCGGCGCGGAGAGCGCGGTGCCGGAGGCAGGCGGCGAAGGCGCCGACGTGGAGGAGGCGGAAGTACCGTCGCCACCGGTTGACCTTCCTGAAAAAGGAACGTTGGCCCGTGAAATGGTGCTTGGCGCCATCGAACGGAGCATTGAGCGAGAAATTGAAGAGGTCCGCCGGTCGGAAGAGAAGCCCGAGGAGCCGAAGGATGCCCCCATTTCAACTGCACCTGCGACGCCTGCCGATGCCGCGCAAGCACCACCTGTGTCGCCGGACGTCTCCGCACTGTCTCCTTTGGCGCGTTGGGCGCTGAAGCGGTCGCAGGAAACAGGATTTGCGACCTCGGCAGAGCAAGGGGCACCCGCCAAAAAAGTGGGGCAGGCGGCCGAGCACATCGAAGAGGTGCTGTCGTCGGAAGGGGCTGCTGAACTTCCGGAAGGGGGGCTGGAACAACAGGCGGCATTGATCGACCTCTTCATCCGCAATGAGCCGGTCATCAGCCCCATTCAGCCCGAGGTGGACCGGCCTGCGGTCAAGGAGCTGGCCAAGGAAAGTTTGGTGGAAGACACCTCCTTGATCACCGAAACCATGGCCCGGATTTACGCGTCACAAGGGCAATTGGGCCGCGCGCGTCGGGCTTACAAGCTGTTGGCCTTGAAATACCCGGAGAAAAGCGTTTATTTTGCCGCCCAATCCAAAAAGCTTGGACGCCGAGGACCAGAGGGTCCAGAGACCGCATGAAGCGGGGCGTTTGAGCCAACCGGATTGAACCAAACAACGACACCATGGGCTACGTTCTCCTCGTCCTCATCCTGATCATCGCCATTTTGCTCGGCGCTGTGATCCTCGTCCAAAACCCCAAAGGCACCGGTTTGGCGTCCGGCTTCGAGTCTGCCGGTAAAATCGGGGGTGTGCAGCGCACCACGGATTTCCTGGAAAAAGCCACGTGGTACTTGACCACCGCCCTCTTCGTGTTGTGCATCGCAGCCACCGGTGCCTTCTCCGCAGGTTCCGGTTCCACCAACGGGTTTGAAGAAGACGAATTCGTGCCCACCACGACCACAGAAGCACCCGCGGCCGCGGCGCCGATGGAGCCTGCCCAATAAGTCGGGGTCCCTCTCATTTTGAATGTCAGCCTGTCACGGGCTGACATTTTTTTTGGACCAAATCGGCCGGTTTTGTCAGGCCTCCTGACGGAATTGGCAGGTCCGTCAACCGCTTGGGGTTGTGGCACGCATTTCGCTTTGTTCCCGATGCCCAAGGCAACCATTCATTCATCCGTAACCATTCACAACATGTCCGTGAACATCAAGCCCCTCGCCGACCGCGTCGTGGTCGAGCCCGCCGCCGCAGAAGAGAAGACTGCCAGCGGCATCATCATTCCCGACACTGCCAAGGAGAAGCCGCAGCGCGGCACTGTGGTGGCCGTCGGTGCCGGAAAGCCCGATGAGCCCATGACCGTTCAGGTTGGCGACACCGTGCTGTACGGCAAGTATTCTGGAACCGAGTTGACGCTCGAAGAAGGAGAGTACATGATCATGCGCGAGAGTGACATTCTCGCCGTGCTCTGATTCCATTTGAATTCAACCCTACACATCATTCAACATGCCGAAGGAAATCACCTTTGATACCGCAGCCCGGAAGGAGCTGCAAGCCGGCGTCGACGCCTTGGCCAACGCCGTGAAAGTCACGCTCGGTCCCAAGGGCCGCAACGTGGTCATCGACAAGAAGTTCGGTGCGCCCAACGTCACCAAGGACGGCGTCTCCGTGGCCAAGGAGGTCGAGCTGAAGGACCCCATCCAGAACATGGGTGCGCAAATGGTCAAGGAGGTCGCCTCCAAGACGGCGGACGTTGCTGGAGACGGCACCACCACTGCCACGGTTCTCGCCCAGGCGATGATCAACGCTGGCCTCCGCAACGTGGCCGCTGGCGCGAACCCCATGGACCTCAAGCGGGGCATGGACAAGGCCACGGCGGT
>CBFHWV010000018.1:0-7529 GCA_965659565.1 uncultured Flavobacteriales bacterium | reverse complement strand
TTTGGTGGGTGAGTTGCGCAACATCTCCCGCGAGGTGGGTGACGACAACGCCAAGATCGAGCAGGTGGCCACCGTGTCCGCCAACAACGACAGCACCATCGGTGCCCTCATCGCCCAGGCGATGGACAAAGTGGGCAACGAGGGCGTGATCACCGTGGAGGAGGCCAAAGGCACCGAGACGGAAGTGAAGACGGTCGAAGGCATGCAGTTCGACCGCGGCTACCTCAGCCCCTACTTCGTCACCAACCCCGACAAGATGGAGGCCGAGTTGGAGAGCCCGAACATCCTCATCTTCGAGAAGAAGATCAGCAACATGAAGGACCTGTTGCCCGTGCTCGAGAAGAGCGCGCAGACCGGTCGCCCGTTGCTCATCATCGCCGAGGACGTGGACGGGGAGGCCCTCGCAACCCTCGTGGTCAACAAGATTCGCGGCGCCCTGAAAGTGGCCGCTGTGAAGGCCCCTGGTTTCGGAGACCGCCGCAAGGCCATGCTCCAAGACATCGCCATCCTCACTGGTGGCACGGTGATTTCTGAGGAGACCGGTTTGACGCTCGAAAACGCGACGCTCGCCGACCTCGGTTCTGCCGAGAAAGTGACCATCGACAAGGACAACACCACCGTCGTCAACGGCGTGGGCGACAAGGACGCCATCGAGGCTCGCATCGGTCAGATCAAGGCGCAAATCGAGACCACGACCAGCGACTACGACAAGGAGAAGCTGCAAGAGCGCCTGGCGAAGCTCGCCGGCGGTGTCGCCGTCCTCTACGTGGGTGCTGCGACCGAGGTCGAGATGAAGGAGAAGAAGGACCGCGTCGACGACGCTTTGCACGCCACCCGTGCGGCCGTCGAGGAGGGCATCGTGCCCGGAGGCGGCACGGCATTGATCCGCGCTTCCAAAGTGCTCGCGTCAGTGGACACCGTCAACGACGACGAGGAGACCGGAGTGCAGATCGTGATGCGGGCCATTGAGGAGCCGCTCCGCCAGATCGTCGCCAACGCCGGTGGCGAAGGTGCTGTCGTGGTCAATGCCGTCCGCGAGGGCGAAGGTGACTTCGGCTACAATGCCCGTACCGAGGTGTTCGAGGACCTGCATACTGCAGGCGTCATCGACCCCACCAAGGTGACCCGCGTGGCCCTCGAGAATGCCGTGTCCATCAGTGGCATGGTCCTGACCACCGAGTGCGTCATCGCCGACGTGGAAGACCCTGCCGAAGCTGCTGCTGCAGCCGCTGCTGCTGCCGGTGCCGGTGGCATGGGCGGCATGATGTGAGCGCTTCCCTTCGATTTACAACAACGCAAGGAAAGGCCCCGCTTCGGCGGGGCTTTTTCGTGTGCCAGACAACCTCCCCGCCGGAAGAGAAGTTTGTCTGAGGGAGGTCCATGTCATGGAATTCCCTGAAATTGCAAGACCATGCATTTGAATCCCACCTCGTCTACTGCTCTTTGGAAGCACGTGGCATCCCTCAGTTTCCTGTTTGCCTTGTGCTTCTCCCTCGCCGCCCAGAACGGCTGCGAAGACGATGCAGGCAACATCTACGGCCCTTACGAGGAGCTTGTGGTGTCGGACGATCCGTGCGAGAATTTCACCTGTATTCCCTCGGCGTTCAGCTTTGTCTGGGTGTCCAATTCAGAGTACCTCGATGATTGCGGCGGGGACGAAAATGACGAGGCTGACGGCGAAGATTTGGCCGAACTCATCCAGTGGCTCGAGGAGATTTGTGCGTCAGGTGACTCCCTTGAAGTGGACTTTGATGTCGAGGAGGCCTGCGCTGTGCTCGCTTTGATCGAGGCGTGTGACAACGGAAGTGAGGAGGCTTGTCTTGAACTCGACATGCTCCTTGATGAATTCGAGGACCTCTGGGACAATGAGGGCGATAACGATGAGGACGAAGAAGGTGACGGTGAGGACGACGAGGAAGGCGAGGACGATGACGAAGAGGAAGACGAGGAGGAAGGAGATGATGATGACGGAGGAGAGGATGATGGCGAAGAGGACGATGGTGCGTTCGATGAGGAGGACCTGGAGGCCCTGATCGAATGGCTCGAGGAAATCTGTGGCTCCAACGTGCCCAACGACCTCGGCATCGACCCAGACATGGCCTGCGGCATTCTCGAACTGTTCGAGGCGTGCGCGAATGGAAGTGAGGAGGCTTGTCTTGAACTCGACGGGCTCCTCGATGAATTCGAGGACCTCTGGGACGACGAGGAAGAAGACGAAGAAGAGGGAGAGAACGACGAGGAAGAAGGAGAGGACGATGATGAACAGGACGACGAAGAGGGAGAGAACGACGAGGAAGACGACGAGGAAGGTGAGAATGAGGACGAGGAGGACGATGACGAAGAGGAGGCCGACAACGAGTGCGAGGTGGAGTTCGAATTCGAGCAAGCCATGGACGAGGATGGGGTGCCCTTGCCGTACAACATTGTCGCATACGTGGATGAGCCGGAGGCCGATACGTACTACTTCTGGAGCTTCGGCGACGGCAATGAGTCAGACGAGCCGAACCCGACCCACATCTACGATGAGGTGGGCAACTACGAAGTCTGCCTGACCGTGACGCAGATGGTCGGCAACTTCTTGGAGTGCACGGCGACGTACTGTGACACCCTCATGATCGACATGGACGGCTTGGTTCGGCAGCAGTTGACGCTGAACGTTCTGTTCCCGGGTCAAACCATGAGTGCCGTTTCAGAGCAGACGTTGAACCTGAACGTCTTTCCCAATCCAGCCTCTGAGGTGTTGAGCGTCCGGGTTGCTGCAGGCATTGAAGCTGTTGAGGTGCGCACCACCGATGGTCGTCTGGTTGGTCAGTGGGCCGGGCAGAACATGCAGGCTTTCGAGGTGCCCTGTGCCGCGTGGCCTTCAGGGACGTACGTGATGTACGTGCGGACATCCGAAGGTGAGGTACGAAGCCGTGTGCTGATTCAGCACTGACGGAACGAAAGCGCAATGCGGGATGTCATCTGTTGGGATGACTTTTCTCGCTTGAAAAGCTGGCGAGTGGAGGCTTTTTGAATGGGCGCCCGAATCCTCGGGTCGTCTTTCAATTCTTAATCCACTTGCCCATGAACTTCATGAATCCCAAGCACTGGGGTGGTCTCCTGTGCGCTTTGCTAACAATGGGGCTTGCCTCCGCCCAGTCGGTGCAATACCCATTCAACCCCGATCACAACGGGGACAATCTGATTTATACGGCTGACATCCTGGAGGTATTGGCCGTCTATGAAACCGAGTTCGATCCGGAACCCATCACAGTGGACGGGTTGACACTCGAGGAATATTTGATCCAGCTCAATGACGCCATCGATGCCGTTGAGGCGGGCACTGCAGGCGCAGATGGTGCCGATGGTGTGGGCGTCGCCAGTGTGGGCTTGAGCGCATCTGGAGAGCTGATCATCCAACTCACGGATGGCACAACAGTTGATCTCGGCTGTGTTCTGGACTCCGATGGTGACAGCATTTGCGACCAAGAGGATGCATGTAGCGATCTCGAAGCGGCCAACTACAATGCCGCCTCCAATGGGGATTGTCAATACAACCAATGGATGATTCCCACCGGGCTGACAATCGGGCCAGCTGTGTTGGGCACAGTGATTCCGCTTGGGTATCGCGTGGCCCACTTCGAATGCGTTCAAAGCATCGTGGACGGCGATGCTTATTGTGTGGACGTCGAGTGGGACAACATTTGTCAGGATGCCTACGATGCGTGCCTCGTCACGGATGAGGTCCTGCTGGCCGATTTCGAATACCAAGTGGGCGATGAGGGGCCTGCAGGGGGCATCATCGTGTATGTCGACACCTTCGATGTGCACGTTGGCTTTGACTACCTCGAAGCAGCGTCCAGCGACTTCAATGGGGTGGGTTTCTTTCCGGGCAGCGTCGTCGAGGACTTTTCCTTGGATTGTGGATTGCCCGTCATCCTTCAGCCGACGGGCGACGAGGAGGATGCTCAGCCGGCCATGCTCGGTGGAGGTGGGGGGAACCTTGTTCCAGACGGAAGCTATCGGGTCCGCAACGCGGGTGGAACCGCCATCGGCACTGGCTTGACCAATACGTTGGAATTGGCGCGCCATGGCACATGTTCCCATTTCGTGGCGAAGCAGGTCTTGCAGTATTCCCAAAACGGGTATCGTGACTTCTTCATCCCGAGCATCGCCGAGCTGGAGGTCATGGCCGCAGCCCTGGGTGACCTTGGTGGTGGAATTGTGCTGATGGGCGGAGGTGGTTCCGGAGGGACGGCGCCTCCCTCCGCGGAAATGAGCGGTGATTACTGGAGTTCTTCAGAATTCGACTCCACCTCTGGCTACGGGATTTCCGTGATCAACATCCTGACGACCTTGGTCATCCCCGGTACCGCTGGGTTTGATTTCTACGCCAAAATCCGCCCTGTGCGCGCCTTCTGAGGCGCCAATCTGCTCTGCAAAAACGAATCGCGGTGGCCTGCCCTTTGGGGTGGGCCGCTTTGCGTTCAGCTGGCCAGCGTGTCGAACACCTGTTCCAGGCCACCCCGTGCGATGAGGTCGTGGAGCGGCGCGTCTTCCACGATGCGGCCCTGCTTGATCATCACCACGCGGTCACACATCGCTTCGACCTCTTGCATGATGTGTGTGGAGAGGATGACCGTCTTGGTCTTTCCGAACTCAGCAATCAGGGCGCGGATGTCCTTGAGCTGAAGGGGGTCGAGGCCCGAGGTGGGCTCATCGAGGATGAGCAATTCGGGGTCGTGGAGGATGGCTTGTGCCAATCCCACGCGCTGCTTGTAGCCTTTGGAGAGGGCGGCGATGGGTTTGTGGGCCTCCGGGCTCAATCCCACCCGTTGGATGGTCTGCTCCACTTTTTCGGCCCGGGCTTGCTTGCCCTTGATCCCGTGAAGCCCAGCGATGAAGTCCAGGAATTCGCGGACATACATCTCGGGGTAGAGCGGGTTGTTTTCGGGCAAATACCCCATTCGCTTGCGCATGGCGTCTCCCCCTTCGCGGACATCCGTGCCATCAAAAGCGATGGTGCCTCCGTCGGTCGGCAACTGGCCTAGGATGGATTTCATCAGGGTCGATTTCCCAGCGCCATTGGGCCCCAGCAGCCCGACGACCTGTCCCTTGGGGACGGAGACGGACACCCCGTCGAGGGCCTTTTGCGGACCGTACAGCTTGGTGACGTCGTGAACCTCGAGCAGCATGGGCATGCAAGTTAGGATGCGCATGGGCGAACTTGCGCCTGTGGAAGAGCGGTTCGAAGGCACAGTTTTCAGGTCGACCGGCAAATGGGCGGACGTGCAGGCGCCCGATGGCCGGCGCGTGGAGTGCCGCCTCCGTGGAAAGTTCCGGATGGAGGGGTTCCGGACGACCAACCCGATTGCCGTTGGCGACCACGTGACGTGGACCGAGGAGGAGGACGGCACTGGGGTCATCACCGAGATCGCCCCGCGCCGCAACCGCATCATCCGCCGCAGCGTCAACCTCAGCCACGAGGCGCACGTGGTGGCGGCCAATCTGGACCGCGCTTGGCTTGTGGTGACCCTTGTTGAGCCGGCAACGAGCAGTGGGTTCGTGGATCGCTTTCTGGTGACGGCCGAGGCCTACGGCGTGCCGACGACGCTGCTGTTCAACAAGGTCGATGTGCTGCTCCAACTCGGAGAGGAGGCCGAGGAGCTGCTGGCCTCATGGATGACGATGTACAGCGAGGCGGGCTACGAATGCTTGCCGATTTCCGCGACCGAAGGCATCGGCCTGGAGGAGGTGCGGGAACGCATGAAAGGGGGCATTCACTTGGTGAGCGGCCACAGTGGGGTGGGCAAATCGACACTGCTCAATGCGCTGATTCCCGGGCTCGACCAGAAGACGGCTGAGGTGTCGGACGTCCACGACAAGGGCAAGCACACGACGACGTTTGCCGAGATGTTCCCCCTGCCGGGCGGCGACGGGGGCTTCATCATCGACACGCCCGGCATCAAGGGGTTTGGCCTCGTCCGCATGGAAAAGGAGACGTTGCACCACCATTTCCCGGAGATGTTCCGCCTGCTGCCGGATTGCAAATTCCACAACTGCCGTCACCTCGACGAACCGGGGTGCGCCGTGCAGGCGGCGCTGGAGACGGGTGACGTGGACGACGAGCGCTACCGGAACTACCGCAACATGGTTGAGGAATTCGACGAGGGCCCGTACCGCGCGGGCGGGAAGCGGGGCAGCCAGGGCATTTGAGGCCGGCTTGATTCGGAGGGACTGAGTTCAGCCTTGCGGGATGCGCGAGGCAATGAGGCCGCCAACCCGGAGGTTGGGGCCGTTGTAGGTCAGCGGACGGCCCGTGACGATGTCGCAGACGGCGAGACCCTGGGACCGGAAAAGGGCGTCTCCGGCGGCGCAGTCCCATTCGAAGTAGCCCGTGGAGCGGGCGTGCAGGTCGGCCTTGCCTTCCGCGACCAGGCAAAATTTGGCCGCCCCGCTGGCGGGCCGCATGCGGACCTGCGCAGGGTCAACGGTGCCGGCGACGAGGTCGTTGAGCGTGCCGGGTTCGTTCCAGCTGATGAGCAATTCGTAAGGCGGCGTGGCCTCGTCGTCGGCGCAAATGGAGCGCGGTGGTTTCTCTGAGTGCTTCAGGCGGGTTTTGAAGGCGCCCAACCCGATTCCGCCGTAATAGATCCGATTGAGATCGGGCAGGGCCACGGTGCCCAGCGTTGGAATCCATTCTCCTTCCACCCGTTCGATGAGGGCAATGTTGACCGCATACCCGGTTTGCATTCGAATGTAGGAGTTTGTGCCATCGAGCGGGTCGACGAGCCAGAAGCGTTCCCATTGCTGGCGTTCGCTCAAAGGGCGGCGCTGACCTTCTTCACTGACCACAGGCAAGCCGGATGCGGAGAGGTCCTGCAGGATGGAGGCGTGGCTGGCGAGGTCCGCGTTGGTGACCGCCGAACCGTCGGCCTTGCGTTGGACTTCCAGCGGCGACTCGGTCAAATCAAGCAACAGCAAACCCGCCTTGCGAACCGCGTCGAGCGCCCATTGCATCGCCTGTTCCCGGTGTGCCGCGTTCATACCGCAAAGATATCGAGCCGCAGGAGAGGACTCAGGATCCCTGCTGGCGCTTCAGTTCCTGGTCGAACCCCTTGCGGATGGAGACGACCATGACCATGAGCAGGACGGCATAGGGCACGCCTGCTGCGATGGACATGGATTGCATGGCCTTCAGGCCGCCGGCCACGAGCAGTGCGCCTGCCACGGCACCTTCCATCAGGGCCCAGAAGATCCGTTGGCCGACGGGGGCGTCCAGTTTGCCGCCGCTGGTCAGCATGTCGACCACGAGGGAACCGCTGTCTGAGGACGTCACGAAGAAGCTGGTGACCAGGACGATGGCGAGGACACTGGTGAGCGTGGTGAAGGGGTATTGCTCCAGCATGACGAACAGGCCGGTGCTGAAGTCGGCCACCACGCTGGCGCCCAAGTCTGCGATGCCCCGCATTTCAATGTCGAGGGCGGACATGCCGAACACCGCAAACCAGAAGAAGGTGAAGAGGACGGGCACGGTCAGCACGCTG
>CBFHWV010000017.1:31905-32225 GCA_965659565.1 uncultured Flavobacteriales bacterium | reverse complement strand
TACACCTCGGCATCACCCGTGAGGTGTTCGGCGATGCCGTCGGCCAAATCCGCCACATCGGCGCGGCCGGTGGCGCGCAGGTAGCGGGACATGCTTTCATCGTATCCAAACGTGGACGTCGTCGCGCCGATCTCCGCCCCCATGTTGCAAATGGTGCCCTTTCCGGTGCAGCTCATCGCGTCGGCGCCCTCGCCGAAGTACTCGACGATGCAGCCCGTTCCGCCCTTCACGGTGAGGATGCCGGCCACTTTGAGGATGACGTCCTTGGGGCTGGTCCACCCGCTCATCTTGCCGGTCAGCTTCACACCGATCAGCTTCGG
>CBFHWV010000017.1:9061-31895 GCA_965659565.1 uncultured Flavobacteriales bacterium | reverse complement strand
GGCCACCCGCATTCACGGTGTGGCTGTCGGTTCCGATCATCATGCCGCCGGGGAAGGCGTAGTTCTCGAGCACCACCTGGTGGATGATGCCGGCGCCGGGCTTCCAGAATCCGATGCCGTATTTGTCGGAGACGGACTCGAGAAAATTGTAGACCTCGTTGTTGCGGTTGATGGCCTCTTGGAGGTCCGTATCCGCGCCGACCTTGGCCTGAATCAAGTGGTCACAGTGCACCGTGGACGGCACGGCCGTCTGGGCCTTGCCGGCCTGCATGAACTGCAGCAACGCCATCTGGGCGGTGGCGTCCTGCATGGCCACCCGGTCAGGGGCGAAGTCCACATAGTCCGCGCCCCGATTGTAGGCCGACTTGGCCTCTCCTTCCCACAAGTGGGTGTACAGGATTTTTTCGGCGAGCGTGAGGGCCTTGCCAGTGGCTTGGCGTGCGGCTGCGACACGGGCGGGGAAGCGCTCATAGACGGCGCGGATCATCTCCAAATCAAACATCTCGAATCAGTTGGTGCGTTGGGTCGGCAAAGATACGTGTGCCCGTAGCTTTGGCCCATGACTCGGGCGGTATTGTTGGAACAGGTCAAGGTGGCGATTCGGTCCATCCGGGCCCAATGGCTCCGGACCCTGCTCACCATCACGATCATCGGCACCGGAATCATGGCCCTGATGTCCATGATCACGGCCACCGAAGCCTTGCGCTCCAGCCTCATCGAACAATTCGTTGGACTTGGCGCCGGCACCCTGCAGGTCAGCGAAAACAACCGACGCGGCGCCTTTGGGGGGCGGCGTTTCGGCGAGTCCAATCCCATTTCATTCCAGCAGGCCATGGGTCTCAAAGCGGCCACCGCCGAGCTGGGCATCGCTTCGGTGAGCGCCAGGGGCACCATGATGGGGCGCCTCGCCCATGGCGGAGAGGAAACCGACCCCAATGTCCTCGTGGTGGGCGGCGATGACGCCTTTCTCCCCATGAGCGGCTATGACCTCGAGGTCGGCCGCAACTTCAGTCCGGAAGAAATTCGGCGCAATGCGCCGGTGGTCATCCTCGGAAAGGACGCGGTCAACAAGCTCTTCTCCCCCTCCGAGAGTCCCCTCGACCAAGACGTGCGCATCCGCAATCGGCGGTACCGCATCATCGGCGTGTTGGCCGAACAAGGCGCCTCTTTCGGTATGTCCCAGGACAACCAGGCCATCCTCCCCGTCGGCGAAATCCGCGCGCGGTTCAGCGGTCCCCGGACTTCTTATTCAGTGCAAATCAAGGCCCCGGACCCGGACGCCATCAGCGAACTCAACGAGCAGGTCATCGGGGAGATGCGCGCCCTCCGCGGCGACTTGCCCGGGGAGCCGGACAGCTTTCGCATTGCCCGGTCCGATGCGCTCATCGACCAGTTCAACGAAGGGCTCGGCAGCGTCACCCTCGCCGCCCTGTTCCTCGGCCTCATCACCTTGCTCGGCTCGTCCATCGGCCTGACCAACATCATGCTGGTCACCGTTACTGAGCGCACCCGGGAAATCGGCTTGCGGAAAGCCTTGGGCGCCTCAGCCAAGACCATCCGCACGCAGTTCCTCGTGGAGGTGGTCCTCATCGGGTTGCTCGGCGGCGCACTGGGGGTGGGCCTTGGCATCGGCGTGGGCAACCTGGTCGCGGGCTACCTCGAAGCCCCCTTCGTGCTGCCCTGGGGCTGGGTCGTTCTGGCCTTGCTGCTCAGCGGCGGGGTCAGCTTGGCCAGCGGGTACTACCCTGCCCGCCAAGCCGCACAGCTCGACCCCATCGATGCCTTGCGCCATGCCTGAGGGGCACCTTCGTACCTTGTAAAGCATGGCCACGCCCTCCTCTTCGAAGGTTTGCTGGATCGAGCGAAAGCCCCGAAGCCTCGGCAATTTCAGCATCGAGGCGTCCTACCGGTCCATGCATGAAGCCTGGCCGGAGGGGACGGAACGCCCCGACCGCCATGTGGCCAGCCGCTTCACCTCGGGCGTGTGGAACCGCTTCCGCATCTGGCGGGAAGTGGGCCGGCTCCCCCACCCCATCCTGCACATCACGGGCGACATCCATTTCGCGGCCATCGGCCGCCGCCGACCGGTGGTCATGACCATCCACGACCTCGGGCTGCTCGACGAGGGACCGGCTTGGAAACGCCGGCTCAAGACCATGTTCTGGCTGCATTGGCCCCTGAAGTCCTGCGACCGCCTCATCGCCGTCAGCGACACCACCAAATCCGACATCCTGAACCGAACGGATTTCCCTGAGGACCGCATCGAGGTGATTCCCAGCGTCATCTCGCCCACCTACCGCCCGCGCACTGCCCCTCCCCAAAACGACGTTCCCCGCCTCTTGCACATCGGCCTTGCGGACAACAAAAACCTGGTGCGGCATGCCGAAGCGCTGGCCGGACTGGAGGTCCACCTGCGCATCATCGGCGAGCCATCCGGCGAACATCAAGCCCTGCTTCGCCACCACGACATCGACTTCAGCTGGGCGGCACGGTTGACGGAAGCCGAACTCCAACAGGAATACGCGGCCGCCGATGCGCTCCTGTTCTGCTCCACCTTGGAGGGGTATGGCATGCCCATCATCGAGGCCCAGACCATCGGCGTGCCGGTGATCACCAGCGACCGGTCTCCCATGCGAGAGACCGCGGGCGGCGGCGCCTGTTTGGCCAATCCGGACGACGCCAACGACATCCGGAGGGCGGTGCTGGAACTGACCGGAGATGCCGGCCGAAGGGAGGCCTGCGTGGCACGTGGATTCGAAAATGCACGCCACTGCTCAGCGGCAGCGTCAGCCACAGCCCACGTCGCTATGTACAATCGGCTCCTGGCCGACCTTTGATCAGATGCGGCTCTGGAGGAAGCGCTGCACCTCGAACCAGCGCTCGGGCTTCATCACGATTTTGCCTTCCTGGTCCAGCAGGAAGTAGGTCGGCGTTTGCGTGATCTTGTAATCGTCCGTGATGGGTGCGTCCCAGCCTTTGAGCTGGCTCACGTTTTGCCACGGGATCTGGTTGTCGGCGATGGCCTTGGTCCACGCTGCCTTCTGCTGGTCCACCGAGATGCCCACCATCCCAAATCCGCGGGGGTTCATCTCCCTGTACATCGGCACCAGACTGGGAATCTCCTGCTCGCACTTGTGACACCAGCTCGCCCAGAACATGACGAGGGTGTACTTGTGGTCGGCCACCACCTCGCTCAAGTCAACCACATTCCCGTTGGGGTCGGGAATCCGAAAGTTCGGCGGCGTGTTGCCCACGCGAAGGTTGATGATGCCCTGTGCGCGCTGGCGAATCACATCGGACAGGTTGGCGCCACAGTCCTCGTCGAAGATGTAGTTGTCGAGGATGTACTGGCAGATGGTCTCCTTGCCGGTGTTGTAGAAGCCGTCTAGCATGTTGTAGAGGGCGAATTCCAACACCACTGGATTGTCCTCCACTGACGCCTTGACGATGTCAATGCAGCTCAGGAATCCGGCATCCTTGCCGCCGCTGAAGGTCCGCATCATGGACTGGATGCGGTCGGGCAGCGCCATCGAACGGATGAGGCTGTTGTCCATCACATCGAGGTCACTCAAGAAGGTCCCCTTGTTGCCGAGGAAGCGGGGCTGCTTCCAGGTCAGGAACTTGGCGAGGTAGGTGCCGGGATTGTCCTGGATGAATTTGTGCTGGGTCTGGGCCAATTCGTTCTCTTTGGCCTTGACCTGTGCGTCAATGGCCGCTTCGTTGCCCTTCCGCTGCTTGTAGAGCTGGCGAATCTGGTTCTTGTTGGCCGACTCGGCACCGCGATAGGCAAACCAGCCGCGGTTCTCCCGGCTCTCGGTGCGCCCGCCGATCATGCGCCCGTTCTGGAACTCGATGTTCACCACCGGCTCGTCGGGATTGAGGATGATGTCGGCGGTCTTCTTGCCCGACTCAAAGCCGAGGCCGTAGAAACCGCGCCCCACTTCCACCTTGCCAAAGTCGAAGGCCCCATTGACCATCTGCGCTGAATCGATGACGGCGATGTTGCGGCCCTCTGTCTCGAAGAGGTACAGCATGCCATTGCGACTCTGGACCTTCCCGCTCAGGGCCACCTTGCCCACCTTGTCGCCGCGGTTCTGGTCGTTGATGCCATCGAGGAAATTGGGGTTTTCCTGTGCCCCGCCGGAGACCTGCTGCTCAGGGGCGGCGTCGGTCTTGGGCGCTGGCGCGTTTTCCTTGACTTGGGCCGTCAAGGCGGCGGTCGGGTCGACCGTTGGGCGGTTGCGCGTCTCTGAAGCTTCGCCGGCAGAGCAGGCGGCGAGGAGAATGGAAAGGCTGAGGGAAATCCACATGACAGCAGGAATGCGTTGTTGCATGCCGAAAAATACAGCGGCTTTCAAGGTGTCGGCAAGTCGCGGGGCACAGTCCCGAACGAACAAACGTGAATGAATCCTTGGAAGGCCTCGGCACGCCTGAGCGGCTTCCTCTACATTGCACCGCATGGATCGCCAGACTGCCCTGCTCGTCCTGCAATTGCCCGACGCCCCTTCCCCAGAAGAGGTCCACGACGCCTTCGAGGCGCACGTCTTCGGGCTCCGCGACTTCCTGTTCCGCCAAACGGTGGTGCCGCAAGTGTTCCGCGCCAAGGTCGACCGCATGCTGACCGCAGCCGAAGTCGGAGAAACCCTCGGCGCCGAGTTGCCGTGCTTGGACGACACCTTGCCGGACCTCACCCCGCTGGAAGGGACAGCCGATCAGGTGGTCCGGATTCACGCCGACAATGTGGGCCGTCTGCGGACGGCCATGGCGGCCACCCTCGCTCCGACTTGCCTGAGCCGACTGGGGGAATGCCTCGTGAAGCGACAGGTGCAGTACCTCGAATGGATGGCCACCTGGGCCTCCGATCGGGACCTCGACGCAGCGGAAGTCAAGCCCATGCGCGACGAATGGTCGCCCTCCGCTTTGGCGGCCGCCTTGGAGGCCGAGCGCAAAGGCCAAGACCTCGATGCCACACAACAGCATCAGCTGTCCGCTGAACTGCTGCGCATCCGCACGTTGGCCCAGTCAGCCGTGGTGGCCTGATCAGCCTTGTTGTTGCCGGTGCAACTGAAGCACCATCCCGTCGCCCAAACCGACCTTGGGCACGATGACCGTGTCCGCTTCAAACAGGGCCATGGCTTCGAGGTAAATGAGGCAGGCCGGCACGATGACGTCGGCGCGGTCCGGCTTCAATCCGTACCGGTCCAATTTCTCCTCGTACGTCGCCGCGTTCAGGGTATCGAGGGTGCGCTCCAACGCGGCCTTGGAGATGGGCGCCTTTCCCCCACCGCCAGCCAGTTTGAACAACCGGTTGATGTTGCCCCCTGTCCCAATGACCACAGGCGCTTTCACATCATGTTGGGCCCTGAGGTTGTGGCACCACGCCGCCATGTCCTCCCGGACTTGGGGACTCACTTTGCCCTTGAGCAGCCGGACGGAGCCGATGCGAAAGCTCTTGGCTTCCACCCGCTGCCCGTCCCGAATGAGGGTCAATTCGGTCGACCCTCCCCCCACATCGACGTAGAGGTAATCCTGGTCCGCCTCCATGCGGTTCAAGGCGAAATTGGAAAAGATCAAGTCTGCCTCCTCCCGGCCGGAGATGACCTCGATGTCCACGCCAGTTTGCGCGCGGATGTCGCGGACGACGTCGGGACCATTCTCCGCTTCGCGCATGGCGCTTGTGGCACACGCGCGGTAATTGGAAATCCCCATGGATTGGAGGAGCAGGCGAAACCCCGCCATGGCGTGGGCCAATGCCTCGGCCTTGGCCGGGCCAATTCGGCCGGTTTCAAACACGTCCTCTCCCAACCGAATCGGAATGCGGGTGTAGGCCACCTTGTCTGATTTGAGGCCTTGCGCCTCTTCCCGAATTTCCTTGACCATCAGGCGGACCGCATTGGATCCGATGTCGATCGCCCCGTACCTCATCCCCTGTGCTTGTCGTTTTGCTTGCGATAGTACGCATACATGCCCTTGTGCGCTTCCACTTCCGGCGCATCCTTGGCCCGGGACACATGCCGGTTCCGCTGCTTTTTGTCCAAGACCCGGCGCTTCACATTGTCCTTGAGTTGCAGCTCCAGCATCGCGGAGATCTCCGCTTGCAACTGCTCATCGTAAATGGGCGCACTGACTTCGATCCTCCGGTCGAGGTTGCGGGTCATCCAATCGGCGCTGGAGATGTAGAACTCCGGCTTTCCGCCTGCACCAAACACAATCACCCGCGCATGCTCGAGGAACCGGCCCACCACACTGTAGGCCTCGATGTTGTCGCTCAACCCCTTGACGCCCGCCCGCAGCGCACAGGCGCCCCGCACGATGAGGGTCACCTCGACCCCGGCCTGGCTCGCATCGTACAATTTGCGGATCATGCCCGCATCGGTCAAGGTGTTGCACTTGAGCAGCATCCATGCCTTGCGGCCGGCCTTGGCTTCCCGAATCTCGCGGTCGATCATCTGGGAGAACCGGCGCCGCGTGCTGTAGGGCGAAACGATCAAATGGCGGAACACCCCGCGCTGGTAATTGTGCTCGAAAAACTGGAAGAGGCGGTCCACCTCGCCCGCAACCCGGCGGTCGGCCGTCAGCAGGGACAAATCGCTGAACACCTTGGCGCTGGACTCATTGAAGTTGCCGGTGCCCACGTGGGCATACTTGCGCTCCGAGCGCCCCTCCTTGCGGGTGACGAGGATCAGTTTCGAATGCGTCTTGAGGCCCGCCACCCCGAAAATGACGTGGATGCCCGCCTCCTGCAAGGCCTGCGTGACCTTGATGTTGTTGCGTTCATCGAACCGCGCCTGCAACTCGATGACCACCTGCACATCCTTGCCGTTGAGGGCCGCGCTCATCAGGGCGTTGATGACGTGCGAATTCTTGGCCACCCGATAGAGGTTGACCCGAATGGCCGTCACCTTGGGGTCCAGCGCCGCTTCCCTCAGAAAGTCCGTGAGCTGGGTGAAGTCGTGGTACGGGTAATGGAGCAGGATGTCGCGCTTGGCGATCTGCTCGAACATGCTCGGGCGACCGGCCAAATGGCGGTGCGGCAAGGGGCGCATCTTTTGGTGAACGAGATCCGGACTGCCCAACCCTGGGAAGGCCATGAGGTCCTTGCGGTTGTGGTATCGCCCGCCTGCAATGATGCTCGCCTCGTCGACGACTTTGAGCTTCTTGATCAAGAATTTCCGCAGGTCCTCCGGCATCTCCGCATCGTACAGGAAGCGCACATAGTCGCCTTGCTTCCTGCGTGCGATGCCTTTTTTCATCTTCTCGATCAACGACTTGGAGAGGTCGTCGTCCATGTCGATCTCCGCATCGCGCGTGACTTTGATGGCGTACGCCCCCACCGACTCTGCTTGGAAAGTGGAGAACAAACGGGGCAATCCTACGCGCACCACATCGTCGAGAAACATCACCCCTGTGCGCCCATCCTGCTCGGGCAGCACGAGGAACCGGTCGAGGTGATCGGGCAGCTCCAACAGGGCGAAGCGGGCCCGCTTGGACACGTCGCCGGTCAGCGCAATCGCGTGATAGATGGCGCCATCCTTGAGTTCGGGAACCCCCACATCCGAGATCAGGATGGGCACCAGATGCGGGCGCACTTTGCGGTTGAAGTAGTCGAGGACAAAGGCGTATTGTCCTTCATCGAGTTGGTCCTCCCGCATGAGGTCGATGCACTCCACGCTCAGCTTGTCCTCGAGCTGGGCAAACGTCGCATTGAACCGCTCCTGCAATTCAATCACGCGGGCCCGGATGTCCTCCAACGTCTCGTCCACCCCGAATCCGAGGGTCGTGGTGGTTCGCTTCCCGAGGAATGCCATGCGCTGCAATGCCGCCACACGCACACGGAAGAACTCGTCGAGGTTGTTGGAGAAGATCCCGAGGAACCGCATCCGCTCGATCAGGGGCATGCGCTGGTCTTCCGCCTCCTGCAGCACGCGCTCATTGAACGACAGCCAGCTCAATTCTCGGTTGAAGAATTCCTCTTCTGCAGGGAGGTTTTTCCTGCCCTTGCGATTGGATGGGGTCCGTGCTGCAGCCATGGCGCGAAGATATCCTGACGCCCTCAGCCCCTCTGCCCGCCCCGCGTGAAGTTTTGGTGACTGTTGAATCGGGTGCCCCCCTTTTTCGCTGCCCATGGCAGCAGGGGCTTTACCCCATCAGCCAGCGGCGGAGGTAGGCTTCCATGCGCTCAGCGCTGGCCGTGGAGCAGCGCATGTCCACGCTGCCGGAGTGGGCCACGCCTTCCGGATCCGTCCAGCCGCACCAGATGGTGATGCGCTCGCCGACGCCCTCCGGCATGCGGGTGATGCCGCTGATTTCACCTTGTCTGAACGGGGCGCCGTAAACCTCCAGACGGCTGCGGAAATAGAGGATGGCGCCATGGGCCGTCCGCTCGAAGTTGCAGCCGGTCATCGCGGAAGCCACGCCCACCAGCGCGTCGAGCTCTCCGGAGCCGCCGACGAGCTCCGCGCGGGGTGAGCCCGTGCCGCCGGCCTTCACCGAAGCCCAGAACCCCAGCGGCTTGCCTGAAATGGCGTGGACCTCGGCCCAACGCCGCGGATCATTGTAGGTCAAGTTCCAAAGTCGCATGGCTCCAATGGCGGCGGTATTTGCCGTCCGCGTCGTAGCGTTCGGCCTGTCCGGAGGTGTTGAATTTGCGGTTCGGGCGCGGATCGTTGCCGACACCGGCCACGTAAATCCAGTTGCCATAGTTGCTGGCGGGATCGTGGTCGAGCAGCATGTGCTCAAACCAGCTGGCACCGAGCCGCCAGTCCACCCCGAGGTCGTGCACGAGGTAGCTGGCCACGTTCTGCCGGCCGCGATTGGACATGAAGCCCGTCGCCGCGAGCTCCCGCATGTTGGCATTGACGAAATCGCACTTCGTGCGGCCCTCGCACCACGCCTCGAAAACGCGGCGGTCCTGGCGCCACTTGGGCGACTCCTGTTTGATGCCGCGCTTGTGGAAGATGCGGTTGCCATAGCGCATGGCCACGTAGCGGAAGTAGTCCCGCCAGATCAACTCGAAGAGGAGCCAGTACGTGTCCTCATTCTTTTCGACGTCCTTTTCGAAAGCGCGGACCTGCGCATGGATCTCCCGCGGGCTGATGCAACCGAGCGCCAGCCAAGGCGAAAACTTCGAACTGTAGTCCGCGCCGAGCAGGCCGTTGCGGGTCTTCTTGTACACCCGAAGCTTTTTGGTTTCCCAGAAATAGTGGTCGAGCCGCTCCCAAGCGGCCACCGCACCTCCTTTGAAAGGCAGCACGCCGCGGGCATCGGCCACCTTGGCCTCCACCCTGAGGTCGGCCAGCGTGGGCACAGCATCGCCCAGCACCCCAGCTGGAATGGTCAGCGCCTCCGGTTCCGGCAGCGGATCGCGCACCTCGCTCCGCTTCTCCATCTTTCCTCGAAAGCGGGTGAAGACGTCCGGCAACTGCTCGAGCTCGAAAGGCAGGTCGTCCGGGTGGTACATCGTCAGCTGCTCCTCTAACCGCAAATCCAGCACCTCCGCCACCTGCGCCTCGCGGTGCACCTCTTCGCTGGTGTGTTCCGCCGTGGCGAACACCGTTCGCGCCCCATGCTCTTCGGCGAGGCCCTTCAGGACTTCAGCTGGCTCGCCCTGCCGAATGAGCAAGGTGCCGCCCATGTCTTCAAGGTCGGCCTTCAAGTCCGCGAGGGACTCCAGCAAGAACTGCGTTCGGAACGGGCCGGTCTTGACATGCCCCCAGCGGTCTTCCGCCCATTGGGCCGGGTCGAGGACAAAGACGGGGATGACCTCCTTGGACGCCTTCACCGCAGCGTTGAGGGTGGCGTTGTCGGTGACCCGCAGGTCGTTTCGGAACCAAATGAGGCTGCGCATGGTCAGAGGGTTTCGAGGTTGGCCAGAACTGCATCTCCGCGTTCGAGCAGGGCCTCCTGCTTCTCGGCGGGCATCTTGTCCCAGGTGCGGTAGGCCATGCCGATGCGCGGGTTGCGCTCGAGTTTGGCCCGGTTGCGGACGTGGAAATGCCAATACAGGCTGTTGAGCGGGCAGCTGTTGTCGCCCGTTTTGTCGGCCGCATCATAGCTGCATCCGCTGCAGTACGGGCCCATTTTCTTCATGTAGTTGGCCGACGCCGCGTAGGGCTTCGTTCCCACGATGCCGCCGTCGGCGAATTGGCTCATCCCCCGCGTGTTGGTGATCTCCACCCACTCGATGGCGTCGAGGTAAATGCCGAGGTACCAGCGGTCCACCTCATCGGGGTGAATGCCGGCCAGCAGGGCAAAGTTGCCCGTCACCATGAGCCGCTGGATGTGGTGCGCATAGCCGTACTGAAGGCTTTGGCCAATGGCGTGTCGCATGCAGGCCATCCGCGTTTCCCCCGTCCAGAACCACTGGGGCAGGGCGTTGTCCGCCTCGAAGAAGTTGAGTTCGGCGTATTGCGGCATGTGGGCCCAATACACCCCGCGCATGTATTCCCGCCAACCCAGCACTTGCCGGATAAACCCCTCCACCTGGGTGATGTCCGCATGGTCGGGGTCTTCGCGCCATTTGTCCTCCACCGCACGGATGACCTCCATCGGCGAGATCAGCTTGGCGTTCATGCAGAAGGAAATCCGAGCATGGTACATCGACCAGTACTCCGGGTGCATGGCGTCCTGGAAGTCCCCGAAACGGGGAAGGCATTCGGCCACAAAGAAGTCGAGCAGCTCGAGCCCTTCCTCCCGGGTGACCGGCCACAGGAAATGGGCTGCGTCCACCGAGCCGATTGTCTCGACCCCGCAGTCGCGCAGCATGGCCTCTAGCGCTGTGAGGTCCCGGTCGAAGACGAGGGGCTCAACAGGCCGATGTCCCTTGGGCAGCTTTTTTCGGTTGGTGGCGTCGTAGTTCCACTTCCCGCCTGCCGGTTCCGACCCGTCCATGCCGGGCTCCATGAGGATGTCGTGGGCCTTGCGCATCCGGCGGTAGAACGACTCCATCAGGTAGGTCTTCTTGCCCTTGAACTGCTCGGCCAAATCGCCACGCTCGGTCAGGAAGTGATGCGTGTCCACTGCTTTCGCCTGATCGCCAAACTCGGCCGCAAAATGCTTCAACTGATGGTCGAGACGATGCTCGTCAGGGAGCTGATATTCAAAGCATTTACACCCTTCCTCCGCCATCACCATCCGCACATTGGCCTCCAAGCCCTGGGTGTTCCTGCCCTCGTCAAGGGACAAGTAAACCACGCGGTGCCCTTCCGCTTTGCGCGCCTCTGCAAAAGCCCGCATCGCCGCAAAAAAGGCGAGCACTTTTTGGATGTGGTGGGGCGCGTAATCGGTCTCCTGCCGCATCTCCGCCATGAGGTAGACCACGTCGTCAGACACGGCATCGAACCAAGGGTGCGCGGCGTTCAATTGGTCCCCAAGGATGAGGCGAAGGGTCTTCATGCGGCACTTGTTTTGGCGGTTCGTCGGCAACGCTCGCTGCAGTACTTCACCTCGTCCCAGCACCGCGCCCACTTCTTCCGCCAATCAAAAGGGCGCCCGCAATGGACGCAATCCTTTGAAGGGAGGTGGGGCTTCTTGTGCATGTGAAAACAACACCGTGCCCACCGCGCGGTTCACCGGTTCGTTCCCCTACTTTGACCGAAGCAAATCACAACGACATGTTCTCCAACCGCATCGGTTTTGGCCCACGCCTTGGCGCCACCCTCCTCGACGCCCTGTTCATCGCCCTTCTCATTGTCCCCATGTCCATGCTGGGCATCGGCGCCGGACTCGCTGCCGCCATGGGCATGGATGCCACAGGTGGTGATGAGGCAGAAGCCCTGGCCTTGCTCGGAGTTGGTGCAGGAGCCATCGCCATGATTTTGGTCGCCACCCTGTTGGCCTTGGCCTACACGTTGATTGAGGCCTTCACTGGAGCTTCTCCTGGCAAGCGGGTCTTGGGCCTTCAAATCGCCAAGGCCGATGGCACGGCAGGAGACCTCTCCTTCTACCTCCTTCGTTGGGCCGTCAAGAACAGCGGAAGCCTGCTCAACTTGGTCCTGCCCGCCATCGCCAGTTTGGCGAGCCTCGTGTTCTTCTTCGGTTGCTTTGCCGCCCTTGGCGAGAAGCGCCAAGCCCTGCACGACATGGTGGTCAAGTCGGCCGTCTACAAGAAGGCCGACATCGCCGGTTGAACTGGCGTCAACGGTTGGGCAACACCAGCCAACTGAAACCGATCGCCGTGTAATTCATGCGGTGGTTCAGGCCGGTGCCATAGCTGATGTCCCACTGCCATTGGTCGGAGGACAGAAGCGTGAGGCCCGCGTCGAAACTGGCGAGGTGCATTCCGCTCGAGGCATCCACCTCTCCGTAGGGCTCGAAATAGACGCCCAACTGGTCGTTGATGGCCTTTCCAATGGCCAAGGCATAGGTGAAGGTGCCTTGCGCGTTGGCGTTGTCATACCCGAGGTTGTAGCCGAGGGCCCAATCCGGACCGACATCGTGGCTGATGCACAGCTTGTTGACCATGCCATACTTGGGGGCACCCGTGACCCCTTCATCTCCCGTCGGCAGCACGGCGTGACCGAGATAGGCGATTTCAGTGCGGCTGCCCTCGCGCTGCCAAAGCTGGATCTTGGTGCCCAGCTCGACATCGCTGGTGCCTTCTGCAACCGGTTCTTCCCCACCCCAAGCCACATGCGAGATGCGGTTCAGCTGGTGGACCACCCGCAACTCGAACTTCTCATGCAGGCTCACGCGGAACAGGGAATTCGGCACGGCCAGTTCACGAACCGTGCCGCCAAAAGTGGGCGTCCAGGTACTGGAAAACCCGCACTCCCATTGAAGGGAGCCTCCAGGAACCACTGCCGAGCTTTCGGTCTGATCGGGACGGTCGGTGTTGATGGTCTGGGCAATGAGGCCAGCTGGGAAGACCAAGGCCAAGACGAGGACAAGCTTGCGCATGGCGGCAAGGATACGAAGTGACACTGGGCTGGGCCGGGTCAAGCCTTCATGGCCTTGAGGTCTGCCCAAGAGGAGGGCACGGGGTTGGCCGTTACCCGGGAAGGGACGTCCTTGCCGGACAGGAATTGGAGCACCAAATCGTTGAAGAGCTCCGGCGCCTCGATCGAGCAGACGTGCCCGCAGTTCTCGATGACGGCGAGGCGCATGTTCTTCTGGGCTTGGGTAAACTTCTCCGCCGCACTGAAAAAAATGTGGTCCTGCGACCCCATCACCACGAGTCCTGTCTTGTCGACGGTGCGCTCCACGTACTGCTGGATCAACCGAAAGAAGGGCTTGTAGAGCTCGACCCACTTGAGGTATTCGCCTGGCGTCAAACGCAAACTCTGGCGGCGGAAAATCCAACGGCTGAGGCGATGGTTGCGACGCGGCAGGACAATGAAGCTGAACAGCCAATAAATGGCCCGGTAGGGCAGGATGTAATTCAGCAACTTTCCGCTGTGCACGAACCAGTGCATGAGGCGGGACCCGTCGAAAATCGCGCCCGCCATGACCATGCGGTCGATCAACTCCGGACGTTCGATGTCGATTTTCTGCAGGATCACACTCCCAATGCTGAGCGACACGAAATGCGCCCGCTCAATGCCGAGGTGGTCGACCACAGCAAGAATGTCATCCGACACGATGTCGAAGTCGTACTCCGTGAATTCCGGCAGGATGTCCTTGCTGAAACCGTGGTCGCGCAGGTCGATGAGGAGCAAGCGGTAATGCGGCTGGAACGCCTCAATTTGGTACTTCCAAGTGCGGATGCTGCCCCCCGCCCCGTGCACAAAGACGAGCCATGGCGCATCTGCACCAGCTTGGTCCACCACCTCGTGGTAGAGCAGCGTGCGGCCATCGGCATTGAGGAGGACGGGGCGTTCTTCCGACATCAGGCAGGCAAGTTCGGTCAACAGTGCGGCATTTCAATCCATCGGACGCGATCCTTCCACCACATGCCGCCTCAGAATCCTGGCCCCTTCCCTTCTCACGTCGGGGTGCTTTCGGTGGGCCCAAAGCTTTTCACGCGCCGCCCGCGAGGCTTGCTCCAAGGACACGATCGGCACCGGGTACGTTTCGCCCCATCGAAATCCGGACAGCTCGGCTTCAATGGGCGGCATGGTCCAAGGTGCAAACACAGCCGGCGCCTCGAGACCAGCGAGCTCCGGCACCCATTTTCGGATGAAGTCCCCTTTCGGGTCGTGGTCCTCCGCCTGCTTGACGGGGTTGTAGATGCGGACGGTGTTGATGCCGGTGACGCCCGCCTGCATCTGGAACTGCGGGTAATGGATGCCCGGCTCGAAATCCAAGAATTGTCTCGCCAAATGGTGCACCCCGGCCTGCCATGGCTGCCAGAGGTGGTGCGTCAAGAAGCTGACGAGCATGGCCCGCATGCGAAAGTTCAAATACCCGGTTTCCGTGACACTGCGCATGCAGGCATCGACCAGCGGGTACCCGGTCCGGCCCTCCGCCCACGCCGCCACCTTGTCTGCGTCCACCGGTTTTTCGAGCAGGTCGTGCCCCCGGTTCACATTGTGAAACTCCATCCGGTCCTCCATCTCAAACTTCTGGATGAAATGACAATGCCAACGCAGCCGGCTGTCAAAGGCGGAGAAGTTTCGGCGCTGGCCCGCCGGACCATCCCCGCCCCTCTGCCGCGCCAACTCTTGACGCTGGTGGACCTGCCGGATGCTGAGGTTGCCCCAAGCGAGGTAAGGACTGAGCCGGCTGCATCCTTCGCGGCTGCCTTCCGGCTTGGAAATGGTCTGGGCGTACCGCCGAATGCGGTCGGTCACGAACGTCTCCAGATAGGCGTGGGCTTTGCGCTCCCCACCGGGCTGGAACCGCTCGGTCGCTTCATCGGGAACCGGCAGGCAGGTCCAAGCTTCAGGCCATTTCAATGCCGCCGGGTCCACAGGGTCGAACCGCGGCCAGTCGGGGTGCTCTTGCGGTGCCGACATGTGGGCAAACCACGACTCGCGCCACCCAGCACGGTCGCGCTTTCCGCGGTGCACCCCATCCCGTTGGTGTTCATGCCAAGGCACCCCTGCTGAAGCCAACAGATCGGCCAACGCGGTGTCTCGGTCGTACGTGTGCTTCAGTCCAGATTCCCGGTAGCTGTGCACCCCCAGCACATCCACGTTTCGCAGCAGGTGTTGGAACACGTCCAATGCGTCCGCATGCAATGGCGTGGTTTCGGTGCCAGGACGGATGTCGCCAGACTGGCTCCATTGCTTCAACTGCCCGTCCATGTCGGCCAGTCCTTGCTGGACAAAGGCCACATGGCGCCCGGATGTCGTGGGGTGTGCCAAGTCCGTCGGCTCAAAGCAGTACAACAGCAGGTGCGGCCCGCCCATGCGGAGCGCCTCTGCCAGGGGTGCGTGGTCCCGCACGCGCAGGTCGCGCTTGAGCCAGATGACGCGGAGGGCGGGGCGTTCCAACATCGCCTTGAGGTCAGTCCCAGCCGCACCGGAAGTCCGTCCTGGATTCGACCGGACGGTCCGGCTTGGCGTAACTCAAACGGGCCACACGCTCGGCCGTGTGGTAGGCGTCGAGCCCTCCGATGGCCACGGTTTCCGCTTCCGCCAAGTCGAGGAATCCGTCGTCGCACAGCAGCGCGTCATCCACATCCACCCACTGGATGGCCCCGATGACAAAGCGGCAGCGGTTCGGGAGCAGCAGGTTGTCTTCCACCGTCAATCCCATGCGCACCGGGGATTCGGCCACAGCCGGCGCCGGAAACCGGCCCGCCCCCGTCTCGTGCCAAAACGGGGTCAGCCCCACAGCGTCGAATTCGGAGACGCCCTCCCCGTAGCGGGCGCTTGTCTGGTGGGCCGCGGAATGGATGGGCGCCGTCACATGGCTCAACGTGAACGCACCGCACTCTGCGAGGTGGTGGTAGTTGTGGGAATCGCTCCCGGGTGGACGAAACACCAGGCCCATCAAGGCCGGATTGGATCCGAGGTGCACCACACTGGAGACGATGCAACACGCCGGGTTCCCTTGAGCGTCAGCGGTGCCCACAAGGTTGGCCGACTTGTACCCGCTCAACGAATTCACCAAGCGCGCCCGGTACCGGTGCGGCAAATCGGCCAGCCCATCCCGATCCCAGGTGGAGCGGCCGCTCATCGAACCGCGCTCATGCCATTGTCGACTTGGATCACCTGACCGGTGATGGCAGCAGCGTCTGGCGACAAGAGGAAGGCGGCCATGGCGGCCACATCGTCGGCGGAGGACACGCGCTTGAGCGGATGCCGTTCTGCGCTCGCCTCGCGCTTGGCATCCGAAGAGAGCAAGGATGCCGCCAGCGGTGTGTCGGTCAGCGAGGGTGCGATGGCGTTGGCACGGATGTCCGGCGCGAATTCACAGGCCATGGTCCGAACCAAGCCTTCCAACGCGCCCTTGGCCATGGCAATCGATGCGTGAAAGCCCATCCCGGTCTGCACGGCCACCGTGCTGAATCCCACGATCGACGGCGCTCCTTGGATGGGGTCCTTGGCCGCCGCCTTGAGCAGTTTCAAGTTGGCCTGAACCGTTTGCAGCAACCCCATCGCATTGACCCTGAAATCCTCAAGGACCACCTCGGGCTTCACCCCGCGCACGGGCTTCAGCTGAATGGTACCGGGGCAATACACCAAGCCATCCAAGCGGTCGGTGAACGACGACAGATCGCAGGGATGGGCCACCGCGTCAAAGACCAGGCCGGTGTAATTTCCCTCGGCTTGGGCACCCGTGCGGGACACCCCGATCACCTTGTCCCCGCGCGCCAAGAGCCGCTCGCGCAGGGCGAGCCCAATGCCCTTGCTGTCCCCGATGATGGCCACGGTCCTCATGACGCGCCATTTTGAAGGGCCAACAACTTCGCCTCCACCTCAGCCGCCTTGGCGGTCATCTCATCGCTCTTTGCGCGGTCCACCGTGCTGAGGCGGTGCGCTTCCGACAACAACCGCGCGTGCTCCTTGCGAAGCTTCTCGGCGGGATCCTTCTTGAACATTCCGAACATGTTCGGACAACACGCTGCCCCCTCCTGAGGTTCGCGTGGCTCACCGCCAAATGCAGCCGCCCGCCCGCCAAAAAAAAGCCGCCCCGGAACATCCGAAGCGGCTTCTTGAGGCGCAGGGCGCCAAAGGATTACTGCTTGTTGGTCGGGCCAGCGGCGTTTTTGACCGGGGCACCCACCGTCTGGGCGACGGCTTCAATCTTGCCCTTGATGCGGATCACCTTGGTCGGCTCGTTGGAAGCGTTGGAGGTGATGGTCACGCTCTTGTTGATCGGTCCCACACGCTTGGTGTCGTACTTCACTTTGATGGAGCTGGTGGCACCCGGCATGATGGGATCCTTGTCGCACTGGGGAACGGTGCAGCCGCAGGATCCCTTGCAGCGGGAGATGATGAGCGGCTCGGTGCCGTCGTTGGTCACGGTGAAGACGCAGTTGCCGTCTCCGTTCTGCTGCATCGTGCCGTAGTCGTGCACCTCTTTGTCGAGGGTGATGACCGGACCATTGACCACTTCCTGAGCGGAGGCCAGGGCAAATCCGCCGAAGATCACGGCGAGGGTGAGGAGAACCTTTTTCATGGGGAAAGGAATGAATGTTTTCAGACTTTGAAGATAACCCGCATGATTCGCAGTGCAGGAAGGGGTTAACGCGATTTTAACAGGCTAAATTTGGCGCCGCAACTGTCCCCTTTGCCTCCGCGACCCATGGCCCAAGAGATTCCTTCCCATTACGACCCCACCACCGTCGAAGACCGATGGACCCAAACCTGGGAGGACGCCAAGGCGTTCCGCAGTGTGCCCGATGACCGCGAGCCGTATACGGTCGTCATTCCCCCGCCCAATGTGACCGGGGTGCTCCACATGGGCCACATGCTCAACAATACGATTCAGGACGTGCTGGTGCGCCGGGCGCGCATGCAGGGAAAGAACGCATGCTGGGTGCCTGGAACCGACCACGCCTCCATCGCAACGGAAGCCAAGGTGGTCCGCAAACTGCGCGACCAGGGCATCAAGAAGTCGGACCTCAGCCGCGACGCCTTTCTCGAGCACGCGTGGGACTGGACCCGCGAACACGGCGGCATCATACTCAAGCAGCTTCGCAAACTTGGCGCCAGCTGTGACTGGGAACGGACCAACTTCACGCTGGACGCGCATTACTCCCGCAGCGTCATCGACACCTTCCTCGACCTGCACGCCAAGGGCCACATCTACCGCGGCCTGCGCATGGTCAATTGGGACCCCCAGGCCCTGACCGCCGTCTCGGACGAGGAGGTCCTTCACACCGAGGAGCAGTCCAAGCTTCACCACGTGCGCTACCAAGTCGAGGGCACGGACGACTGGCTCACCATTGCCACGACGCGTCCGGAGACCATCCTGGCGGACACCGCCATCTGCATCCACCCGGAGGACGAGCGGTACACCCACCTCCACGGCCAGCGCGCGGTGGTGCCGGTGGCCGGCCGCAGCATCCCGATCATCCTCGACGAGTACGTCGACCGCGAGTTCGGCACCGGTTGCCTCAAAGTCACCCCTGCCCACGACCCCAACGACCACGAGCTCGGACAAAAGCACGGCCTCGAGGTCATCGACATGCTCAACCCCGACGGCACAGTCAACGCGGTCGGCGGTGAATTCGAGGGACAGGACCGGTTCGAGGCCCGCAAGACCTTCACTGCGGCGCTCGACGCCGCCGGGCACCTCGTCAAGGTGGAAGACCACCCCAACAAAGTGGGGCGCTCCGAGCGCACGGGCGCCATCATCGAGCCGCGCCTCTCCATGCAGTGGTTCGTCGCCATGGAAGAGCTGGCCAAGCCCGCCCTTGACCATGTGATGGACGACACCATCCAATTCCACCCGGCCAAATTCAAGAACAGCTACCGCAACTGGATGGAGAACGTCAAGGACTGGTGCATCTCCCGCCAGCTGTGGTGGGGCCACCGGATCCCGGCGTGGTACTATGAGGGGGAGCCGACTTCAGCAGAAGCCAAATATGTGGTCGCCGCCGATGCCGACACCGCGGCAGCGATGGCCACAGAGGCCGCCGGCCGCACCATCACCCCAGCCGACCTGCGCCAGGACGAGGACGTCCTCGACACGTGGTTCAGCTCGTGGCTCTGGCCGATCAGCGTGTTTGACGGCTTCTACACCAAGGAGGAAGTCGATTACTACTACCCCACCAACGACCTCGTGACCGCCCCGGAAATCATGTTCTTCTGGGTCGCCCGGATGATCATCGCCGGATACGAATACCGGCAGGCCCCGCCTTTCCGCAACGTCTACTACACGGGCATCGTCCGGGACAAGCAAGGTCGGAAGATGTCCAAGTCGCTCGGCAACAGCCCCGACCCCATCGAGCTCATGCAGCAATACGGGGCGGACGGCGTTCGCGTCGGCATGCTGCTGACCTCGCCAGCCGGCAACGACCTGCCGTTTGACGAGAGCCTGTGCGAGCAGGGGCGCAACTTCTCCAACAAGATTTGGAACGCCTTCCGCTTGGTGAAAGGATGGGAAGTCAGCGACACCGCCGCCCAGCCCGATCATGCGGCCGCCGGCATCCGCTGGTTCGAAGCCCGGTCCGAGCAGGTGCTCGTCGACATCGAGCAGAGCTTTGCCGAGTTCCGCCTGAGCGAGGCCCTCATGGCCACCTACAAGCACATCTGGGATGACTTCTGCTCCTGGTACCTGGAATTGGCCAAGCCGACGTACGGCGAACCTTGCGACCGCGCGACCTACGATGCCACGGTGCGGTTGTTTGAGCGCATGCTGTCCCTGCTGCATCCGTTCATGCCGTTCCTCACCGAGGAAGTCTACAGCCTGCTGCAGGACCGCCCCGAGGGGACGCTGCTCTGCACCTCCCCCTTCCCGACCCGCGGCGGTCAGCCCGTGAATGAGGCCTTGCTCGCCGACTTCGACCAGACCACCCGCATCGTGGCCGAAGTGCGCGGCATCCGCCAAAAGGGCCACATTCCCAACAAGCAGGCCCTCGACCTCAAGGTCATTGTCGACGCGGAGGGAAAGCCCTACCCGGCCAGTCTCGAGAGCGTGGTTTGCCACCTGTGCAACGTCACCGGTGTGGAACGCGTGGATGAAAAGGTGACCGGCGCCTTCGGCTTTGTCGTGGAGACCCACGAATTCTTCATCCCGGCCGGCGACGCCGTTGACCTGGAGGCCGAGAAAGACAAGATCCGCAAGGACCTCGAGTACCAGCAGGGCTTCCTCAACATTGTGCGGAAGAAGCTCAGCAACGAGAAGTTCGTCAACGGCGCCCCGGAACAGGTGGTCGCCTCGGAGCGGGCGAAGGAAGCCGACGCCCTTGCCAAGATTGAGGTGCTTCAGGCCCAACTCGACGCCTTGGGCTGATCTTCAGCGGGGTCGGCCGATGCGGTGGTCCAGGCTGTAACGCCCCCCGCCCATCAGGGCCAGCACCACAAACGGCACAAGGAACAGGAGCGCGTGCTCCTTGTCGCTGATGGGGTCGCCAGCGTGCGCCCCGAACGCGGCCACCGCCATGGTGATCGCGGCCGGGATGGACATCCACCGGGTGAAGAGCCCCACCACGATGAATGCGGGGGCCACCAATTCCCCCAATACCGCCAGCCCCAACGACACTTCGGTGCCGAGGCCCATCCAATCGTAAAACTTCACCTCGCCTTCAGCGAGGCCGGTCCGCAGCCGTTCCAGCTTGCCCCAACCGTGGGGCACCATCAATCCGCCAGCGCCCAAACGCAGCAGCAGCATGGATACATTCTTTTGCCAACTCATGGACCAAAGTTGCACTGCGATCCCTTTGGAAATGAGGAGGCCGTCCGACGTTTCGAACGGCCTCCCGTAACCAAAACCTAGAAGCTGTCGGCCGCCTCTTGGGCGCCACCGACAGGATGAAAGTGGCGTTGGGTCGCACGCCCACGACACCGGACTCGCCACCGCCCCGGTTGGATTCGCAAGCGCAAAAAAGAAGGCGCCCCCCAGAGGGAGCGCCTTCCAAAAAATCGTTCTGAAGGTGAATCAGTCGGTGCAAGGCTGCCCGAAGGAGCCGAGCAACAAGAGCAGGTCACCCACCGCCGTGGCGCCATCGCCATCGAGGTCGGTTGGGCACGTGCTGGTTCCGCTGATTTCGCAGCTTCCATCGTCCGTCGTGGCGGCCGGGTTGAAGTTGTCAGCGTCAGAGTAGGTACAGCCGGCAACCACAGGTCCGCCGCAGCTTCCATCGTCCTCACCAGCAAACGGGCTGTAGCCTGCGCTGAACGGATCCGTGCATCCTGCACAGAGACCACACTCACCGTAACAGACTGCCTCCAGAATCATGGGGCTGTCCACCACAGACAACTGGCGGTTGCTGTAGCCACCCTCCGTGCAGCTTCCGGAAATCTCTTCCCAGGTGCCGCCATTGCGGTATTTGAACTCGTAACTGCCCACACCCAGAATCAGCGTGGCCTCCCAGACTCCGTAGCCCATCTCCGTCATCTGCGTGGCGGGGTCACCCCAGCCGTTGAAGGAACCGGCGATGTCCATGAATCCTGCCACATCGATGTTGGAAGCGTTGACCCGGAACACGATTTCGAACTGGCAGGAGCCGTCGTCGGTGTTGGCCGCATTGTCAAAGTTCACAGCGTCAGGGTTGATGCAGCCGTTGTAGTTACACGGTCCTGGATCGGTGGCGTCTGGATTGTAGTTGTCGGCATCAGGATCACCGCAACCCGGCACTTCCTGGCAGTCGAGCAGGCCGTCACCGTCCGTGTCGGTGTAGTCGCAAAGCAGGCTGATGTCACACGGGCTGGTGAAGCCGCAAGCGGTCGGATCGCCGCAACCCGCCGTGAAGCTGGACAGCGGAGCAGCCCAGAGATACTGCGGTCCGAGGACCGGCACAATCGTGCGCCACACTCCGTCGGTTTCGGCCAGCGTGAGAATGTTGCCGAGCAGGTTCACAGTGAACTGGCTGCCACACATGCCCACTGGGGTGGCGCTGGCCAAGGTCACGAGATCCGACAACAGGCCTCCCGTGGGGTCGGACACGTTGGACATGACCAGCGGTCCGCCAGTGCCGTCACCGAGGAACACCCCGTTGACCGCCACGTTGGGGTTGACACCGCCGTCGGCCTCACAGCCGCCGGCGAGCGGCTCGTTCGGCGTGCCGGTCAGGGTCAAACCGACCAACCAGACGTTCTCAGCCCCTGTCGGGAGCACGGTCTCCATGTAGTCACAGGACCCATCGTCCTCCGTCGCAAAGCCGTCGTAGTTACAGGCGATGACATCGGTACAACCGGGCACGGTCAAGGAGTTGCCGTCGCAATCGAAGCCTTCGTCGGCGTACTCACAGGACCCGTCGTCCGTGGTGGCGAGAGCGCTGTAGTTACAAGCAGTATCGTCGGTACAACCGGGGCCAAGCTCGGCCACGCCAATGCTGACCGCCAGACGCGGCGCGGTGTACGCTGCGATCTCGTCAATCCAGAAGGCAGCTTCTGCCGGGCCCATGGTCGGGTTGAGGGTCAATTGGGTGGCGGCGATGTTGGTGCCGTTGAGGCCATCGACAAACTCGGTCGTGGCCACGTCCCACCACTGCCAAGGCGCGCCGTCAAACGGCTCAGCAGGTGCGCCGTCCACATAGTTGTTCAAGACCGGGAACAGACCGTCCCAACCTTGGTTGCCGTACGCCACAGCCGGGTCAGGCAAACCAATCTCGGCGAAGACCGCATTGTTGTTGGTGGCGTAGCCGTTGATCTCGGAGTGGATGTCATACGCACCGCTCACTTCCACGACAGGCTCGTTCGTCGTCGGAACGATGAGCACACCCGTGGTGTAAGGGGCAAACTGGTCGTGCGGACCCTGGAAGCTGACAGTCGGGACATCGCCCTCGTCCAGCCAGTTCAGGTCACCCAGAGCACCACCGAGGTTCATCTGGAAGTCG
>CBFHWV010000017.1:0-8962 GCA_965659565.1 uncultured Flavobacteriales bacterium | reverse complement strand
GAGGAAATCGGATCGCCGTTGGCGTAGTTCACGTGGTTGGCGATGCACAACTGGAAGCCGCCTGCGGAAGCCGGAGCAAACGCATCGTTCGTGGCGTCCGGATTGCCGTGGATGGACTCCACCACCATCGGGATGGAGGAACCGTCACCCGGATCGTAGAAGAACTTGGTGATCGGGGCGCCCATGTCATCGAAAATGATGTCGTTGTAGCTGGAGATGCCAGCGGCAGCGAGGGTGATGTAACCACCCGTACCCTCACCGAACATGGCCACCTTGTTGCCACTGATGCCGTAAGGGTTGCCGTCGTCCTGGGCGCTCTTGCGGAAGAAACGCACCGCGGTGCGGCTGTCCTGGACACCGCGGTAAGCGGCCTGAATCAGCTGAAGCGTGCGCTCGGACTGGGTTGCTGCAGTCGGGTTCCAACCGAGGCGGTAGTCGATGCTGGCCACCACATATCCTTTCTTGGCGAACTCCGTGCAGATGGCCACGGCGCAAGAGTCGTCGCGGTTGCCCACGGCGCTGCCGTTCACGTACTGCGGCAGGAAGTTTCCTGCGTGGAAGTAGAGAATGAGCGGGCGATCGGTTTGCGTGTCACCGGCCGGCTCGTAAATGTCGCAAAGGAGATCCTCCGGTGCAGGCGGCATGCCCTGCAAGGCCGGAATGACGGTCACGTTGTTGCCATACACCACGCCTTCGGTCACGTCGACGTCGCTGAACACCTCATCGATGTAGCGGACACCTTGGCTGTTGATCTGGCCTTCGGTCAGGGTACCGAGCGCGAGGCCCATGCGGGGGGTGTTGTAATCCATGATCTGGTCAATCCAGAACATGGCCTCAGCCTCACCCATGGTCGGGTTCAGCGTGAGCTGGGTGGCGAGAATGTTGGTCTCGTTGGCGTCGTCGTAGGCTTGGACAGCCGCTTCGCTGAACCACTGCCAAGGGGAGCTGTCGAAGGGCTCGGTTGGAGCGCCATCCACGTAGCTGTTGAAGACCGGGAAGAGACCGTCCCAACCGTTGTTCGTGGCCGCTGCCGCATCCTCGATGTCGGCGTCGGCGAAGACGGCGTTGTTGTTGGTGGCGTAGCCGTTGATCTCCTCGTGAATGTCATAAGCACCGCTCACTTCCACCACGGGCTCGTTCGTCGTTGGAACGATGAGCACTGCGGTCTCATAAGGAGCGTAGGGGTCGTGTGGCGCCTGGAAGCTGACCATCGGCAGGTCTCCCTCGTCGAGCCAGTTCAAGTCACCCAATGCACCACCAAGGTTCATCTGGAAGTCAAAGTCGGAGCTGTACCCCACGTGGTTGGCCATGCACAACTGGAAGCCTCCAGAAGAAGCTGGAGCGTAGGTGTCGGTCGTGGCATCCGGGTCGCCATGAATGGACTCGATGACCATGGGGACGGAGGAGCCGTCACCTGGATCGTAGAAGAACTTGGTGATGGGCGCACCCATGTCATCAAAAATGATGTCGTTGTAGCTGGAGATGCCTGCGGAGGCGAGGGTGATGTAGCCCCCCGTGCCTTCACCGATCATACCGATTTTGTCGGTGTCGATGCCATACGGGTCGCTGTCCTCAGCCACCGACTTGCGGAAGTATCGGACGGCCGTGCGGCTGTCCTGAACACCGCGGTATGCCGCCTGGATGAGCTGCAATGTGCGCTCGGATTGGGTCGCAGCGGTCGGATTCCAACCGAGGCGGTAGTCGACACTGGCCACCACATAGCCCATTTTGGCGTAGCGGGTGCAGATCTCGACGGCACAGCTGTCGGTTTTGGTTCCCTGCGGTCCACCGTTGATGTACGGGGGCAGGAAGTTTCCGGTGTGGAAGTACAGCAACAGCGGACGGTCGGTCTCGGTGTCACCGGTGGGTTCGTAGAGGTCGAGCACCAGCGGCTGTGGCGCGGGCGCCAGGCCCTGCAGCGCGGTGATGACAGTGATGTTGGTTCCGTACTGAATGTCGGAGGTGACGGTGACATCGCTGAACACCTCGTCGAGGTATCGGGTTTGTGCACCGGCAGTCAAGCAGATGGCGAAAGCCGCCAACAGGAGACAGGTTTGCTTCATGATTTGGTCCCTAGGGTTGAAGGGACAAGGTAATCAAACCCATGAAGGAAGTGTACCTATTACACACCCTATTCGTCGAAGATCAGAAGGAATTTGTCAACGCCCCCTCCGGCCTGCAACCCGCGTCAATTGCGGGTGTCGATCTCGTACAGCAAGCTGAGATAAGCCAAGCGCCCCACGGTTGGTCCTCCGTAGGTCTCGATGTGCAAGTTTTCGAGGATGTTCGAGGCGCCTCCTTTGATGGTCAAATTCCACGCATCAATATGGGCATTGGCCTGGATGTCGAGAAGGTCATAGGTGGGCACGAATCCCGTGAACTGGGGAGACCCCTCAAACACAAATCCCTGCACCCATTTGTAGTTCACCCCAAAGCCCCAGGTGCTCGCTTCTCGCAAGCGGAGATCGCGGGTGCTCACCCCCAGGTTGTACTTGTGCTCCGGCGTGTTGAAAGCGGGAATGATGGGGTCGTCCTCGTCGGTCTTGACCAAACGGTTCCAGCTGTAGTTGCCCGACAGCATCCAGTGGTCTCCCACGTACCAATTGGCCCCGATGGACGCCCCTGTGGTCCGCACCGTGTTCAAGGAATTCGCCGCGTATCGATAGACATCGAGCCCCGTCACTGCCTCCGGGAACTGCGGATTCTGGAAGAGCACGTCCAACCCGATGTTGTAGCCGATGAAGTGGTTGTACTGGCTGTAGTACCAGCTCCCATCGAGGTACAGCTTGTCCCACAGCGTGGTCCGATAGCCGACCTCGACCGAACGGACCTGCTCGGGGCGCAACGGCGCAATGTCGAAGTACTGCAGGGTGTCGAGGTTGCCGAACGGCAAGCCGTTGGTGGCGGAGATGCTCTCCCGGTAATCGATGAAGCTGCTCAGCGTCACCAAGTCTTCACGCCCCTCGAGGTTGCCGACCAAGGTGGCTGGTCCGACATCGAGGAAGAGGTACTGGTCCGCCAAGGTGGGGTTGCGCAAAGCACTGGAGAAGCTCACGCGCAAATAATCCTGTTCGCGGGGTTTCCACACCATGCTCGCGGCGGGCGAAATCACCCAATCGAAGTTTTGGTTCTTGTCCGCCCGGATGGTGGCCGTGGTGATGACCTTGTCTTCTGCAAACCGCTTTCGAGCACCTGCATAAAACCCAACCTCTTGGTTGGTGATGACGGTGCCGGCCGTGTCGCTGAAAATCGTGCCGTCGCTGTTGGGCGTGTACCGCCTGTAGTTCGCCCCCACCCGGATTTCCTCCAAGCCATCCACATCGAAGATGCGCTCGGCATGGGCGTGGACGAGACTCGACCGGTCAAAGAACCGGGTGCCCCCCTCCTCTTCGTTGTTTTTGGCGGCCACCAGACGGTCGAATTGCGCCTGGAACTCGGGCGTGCCCGGTGCAAAGAAGCCCAAGGGATCCTGTGAAACATCGGGCAGGCCAGCCGTGCCGTTGTTGGTCCAATTCTCCACCTGCTGGTGCCAGAAAGCGAGGCTGTCCGCATTGTCCGCATACCAGCCCTCCACGGCGCCCTCCGGGTAGCCGAAAATGGGGAACCCGTAGTTCGGGTCGACCCCGATTTGCTCGAGCTGGGGGTAGCTCTGATTGATGCCAGGCACGATGCTGTCCACCCAATAGCGGTAATACACTTTGGAATAGCTGTAGTCACTGCGGGCCTCCTCCTGAAGGCGCAGGGCCGTGGCATAGGGGTCGTAGCTGTTGCCGGCATCTTCGCTGGTCCGATAGGCCCGGACAAACCACTTGCCCGGCTTGGACAGTTCGATTTTGTGCTGGTAGAACTCGATGTCCCGCAAAGAGAACCGGTTGTCTCCCTGGTACACGGTGGTGCCGAACCCGCTGTTGAATCCATAGACCAACTCTGTGGACTCGTAGGTCTTCTCCGGTTGCAAACGCAGGTGCAAGGCCGTGCTGACCTTCAGGTTCTCCGTGCCGTAATCCACCAGGTCGATTTCGCGGTACCCCGTTCGGTAGAAACTGCCGAGCCCACGGGCATTGCTGCTGTTGTCTCCACTGTAATCGAACACGGTGCGGTATTCGTCTCCGTAGATGTTCACGGCATCAAATCGCCCTGCGTTACCAATGCCGTCGTTCGCCCCGTCAATGGGGTTGTAGTTGTCCGCCACCCAGTCGTCTGCACTGAACCGGAACGCGTTGACCTTGAAGCCCAAGACGGGATTGTCGTCCTTGTTGGTGACATAATCGGCATAGCGGAATCCGGTCTCGGTGAGGTTGCGCTCGCCGGCCTTGGCACTCACGCTGAGTCCCGGAAAACGGAAGGGCGACTTGGTCTCCATGGACACGACACCATTGAAGGCGCCGGGGCCATAAAAGGCGCTGCTGGCGCCGGCCACGATGTCCACCTTCATCACATCGAGTTCCGGGGCACCGAGGAAGTTGCCGAGGGAGAAGTTCAATCCCGGACTCTGGTTGTCCACCCCATCAATCAGCTGCAGGGACCGGACCGGCGAGGTGCTGTTGAAGCCCCGTGTGTTGATGATCTTGAAGCCGAGGGAGGCGCTGGTCAAGTCCACCCCTTTGAGGTTGCCAAGGCCTTCGTAAAAATTGCCGCTCGGCGCCTCTTTGATGGCGAGGACGTCCATGCTCTCCACGGTGAGCGGCCCTTGTTTCTGGCGCTCATCAATGCGGGACCCCACCACTTCTGCCTCTTCCATCAGCACCGCATCGGGCTGCAATACGGCGCGCACTTCTTCTGTGGTGTTGCGGACATCCAACGTGAGGGTGGCATATCCGATGAAGCTCACATTGAGGCGCACCGGGAGCGATGCCACCTCCAACCGAAACCGGCCATCAAAGTCCGTGCTCGTCCCCGTGGTGCTCCCTTGCACCAGCACCCCGGCCGCAAACACGGGGTCTCCCGTTTCCCCGTCAATGACTTGGCCGCGGATGACATTCTGTGCATCCACAGTGCCCAAAGCGGCACAAAACATCAGGAACAGCCCGAACAGGCGAAGTGCGAGGAAGCGCATGGCGTGGCGAATCGATTCTATCCCGGCGCTGTGCCGGAACGCGGCAATATGCGACGAAATCAGCGTGTCGCCGGCGAAAGAATGTCCACGCGGTATTGACCATCCACCTCCACCACGTCGCCCGGGCGCAGTTTCCTGCGCTTGCGCATCTCCAGCTCACCATTGACGCGGATGCGCTCCTCTTCCACGGCCCATTTGGCCTCCCCCCCTGTGGCGCAGAGCCCCGTCGCCTTGAGGAGCTGGAGCAAATCGATGTATTCGGTGCGCAGTGCGAAGGAGAGGACTTCCACGTCAGATGAGGTCGGGATAGGCGTCCGGATCGGCTTCCGCCAGCATCGCGTAGGCGCGCTCCACAATGTCGTCGACAGACGGCTTGGAGAAGTAGTCTCCGTCGGTGCCATAAGGCGGCAGGTTCGGCGCGGCAGTCAGGGTCTCTGGCGCGGCATCCAATGCGGTCCAGAGGTCGCCCCTGGACAGCGTGCGCTCCAGCATGTAGGCAGCCGCTCCGCCTGGCACGTCCTCGTCCACAAACAGCACGCGGCCCGTTTTGGCCACACTGCTCGAAATGGTGCCGGGAAGGTCGAAGGGCAGCAAGGTCCGGACATCGATCAATTCAACATCCACATCGAGATCGGCCAGGATCTCGGCAGCTTGCGCACAGAGGTTGAAAGTGCTGCCGTAAGACACCACGGTCAAGTCGGCACCCTCTCGCACGATGTCCGGGATGCCCAGTGGAATCCGGAACTCTCCGAGGTTGGCGGGCATGCGCTCCTTGGTCCGGTATCCGTTCAAGCACTCCACCACCAATGCGGGTTCCCCCGCGGCGAGGAGGGTGTTGTACATGCCGGCTGCTTCGGTCATGTTGCGCGGGACGCAAACATGCATCCCTCGGATGCTGTGGATGATGGCGCCCATGGGGCTGCCGGCGTGCCAAACGCCTTCCAAACGGTGTCCGCGGGTGCGCACGATGAGCGGCGCCCGCTGGGTTCCTGCGCTCCGGAAATGCACGGTCGCCAGGTCATCCCGCAACAGCTGAAGCCCGTAGTACAAGTAGTCGAGGTACTGGATTTCGGCAATGGGCCGCAGTCCCCGCATGGCCAGGCCGATGCCCTGCCCCAGGATCGTGCACTCCCGAATCCCGACGTCGAAAACGCGGTGTTCACCAAACGCCTCCTGCATGCCTTCCATGGCTTGATTGACCCCGCCGATGCGGCCGGTGTCCTCCCCAAAAGTGAGCAGCTCCGGGTGGCGTTCAAACAAGGCTTTGAAGTTGTCCCGGAGAATGACGCGCCCGTCTTCCTGGGCATCTCCCTCAAATTGTGGCGCCACCGGCTTCACATTCAGCGCGCTCAACTCCCCTTCGACATGGAGGTCTCCGAGGAACAGCCCGGCGCAGCGCTTTTGCTGCACCTGCAACCATTGGCGCAACGCGTTGCGCTCCGGCGAGACTTGACCCGCAGTGGCATGCAGGGCTTGCCGAACGGCCGAATGGACGTCCCGGCGAATGGGGTCCATGACCTTGGCGAGGGCCTCCGCTCGATCGACACAATCGGGCACGGCGCGCAGCAATTCGACCGCGGTTTCCCGCTCTCCGTCGAGTGCCTGTCGCACAGCGGCCCACGCGGCCTTTTGTTCGGTACGGACGGCCTTCTTGGCCTCCTTGCGAATGGCCTCGAGCTCCTTCTCGGTGGCCGCCCCTTCAAGGACCAAAAAGCGCGACAGCTGTCGGAGGCCATCGAATTCTTCGGCCCAGGCCAACCGCTCCGGGGTTTTGTAGCGCTCGTGAGACCCACTGGTGCTGTGCCCCTGTGGCTGGGTGCATTCCTCCACGTGCACGAGAACCGGCACGTGACGCTCCCGACACACTTTGACCGCCCGCTCATAGGTGAGCAGCAAGGCGGGGTAGTCCCAAGCCCGGACCTTGAAAATCACGATTCCCCCTCCGGGCAATTCCGCCTCGGATTCTGCAACCGAGACTCCGCCATCTCCAGCGCCGCCAGGTTCTGAACCGTAGGCCATGCCCGCCAGCGCTTGCGAGATGCTTTCGCGGGCCGTCTGGTATTTCTTGGGCACGGAGATGCCATAACCATCGTCCCACACCGAGACACACATGGGCACGGCCATGACCGCCGCAGCGTTGAGCGTCTCCCAGAACATGCCTTCCGATGTGGAGGCATCTCCGATGGTGCCAAACGCCACTTCGTTGCCGCCTTTGGACAGGATCGAGGTGTCGAATCCGGCCTTGGCCATGGCCTCCCCTTCCCGCCGAAAATGCCGGCTGGCCTGAGCCAAGCCCAGCAGGCGCGGCATTTGGCTCCCGGTCGGAGACAGGTCCACTGAACTGTTGGGCCCTGCTGTCAAGTCGAGGAAATGTCCGTCCGGCCCCACCGTGGGAGAGGCAAAGTGGCCATTCATCTGTCGGCCTGCCGTCATGGGCTCCCGCTCCGAATCGGTGTCCGCGTAGAGCTGGGCGAAGTACTCTTGAACCGACAGCAGGCCGAGGGCCATCATCAGGGTCTGGTCCCGATAATACCCGCTGCGAAAATCGCCGGGCTGGAATTGACGGGCCAAGGCGAGCTGGGCCACCTCCTTGCCGTCTCCGAAAATGCCGAATTTGGCCTTTCCAGTCAGGACTTCCTTGCGGCCAAGCAGGGAAGCTTCACGGCTGATGCAGGCCAGTTTGTAATCGTGGAGGGCCACCTTTCTGAGGTCCTCACCAGTTTCAAGCGCGAGTCGTTGTCCCATGGGCGTTGATGGTGCCGCGCGAAGGTACCGCACGGGAAATTCACCCCGGGCTTCCTTGGATCGCCTTCCAGAGGAGGTCTTTCAATCCGTCCACCCCTTCGCCCGTCACCGCAGAAAAATAGTGGTGTTGCAATGCGCCCAGCTCCTCGCTCACCATGGTCCGGAGCTCCCCATCCAAGAGGTCGCATTTGGAGATGGCGAGAATCCGGTCTTTCTCCAACAGCTCTGGATTGTATTGCTCCAACTCACCGAGCAGAATGCGGTACGCCTCGGCGATGTTGTTCGAGTCAGAAGGGACCATGAACAGCAGCACGGCGTTGCGCTCAATGTGCCGGAGGAAACGCAGCCCCAACCCACGCCCCTCGTGGGCGCCCTCGATGATGCCGGGAATGTCCGCCATGACAAAACTGCGGTCCCCGCGATACGCCACCATCCCCAAGTTGGGCTTCAACGTGGTGAATGGATAGTCTGCGATCTCCGGCTTGGCGGCGGACACCACGCTCAACAAGGTGGACTTTCCCGCATTGGGGAACCCCACCAAGCCCACATCGGCGAGCAGTTTGAGCTCCAGAATCCGCCAGAGTTCCTGACCGTCCTCTCCGGGCTGAGCATACCGTGGCGTCTGGTTGGTGGGCGACTTGAAATGGTCGTTTCCACGGCCACCTCGGCCGCCGGGGACCATCACCCACTCTTGGCCGTCCTCGTCAATCTCACCGACAATCTCCTGCGTCTCCGCATCCCGAACCACGGTCCCAATCGGCACGTCGAGGAACTCATCCTGGCCGTCCGCTCCATGGCGTCGGTTGCCGCTTCCGGGCTCGCCATGGCCAGCGAGCACGTGCTTGCGGTACTTGAGGTGGAGCAAGGTCCACATTTGCGCATTTCCCCGCAGAATGACGTGGCCACCGCGCCCGCCGTCCCCGCCATCCGGCCCCCCTTTCGCCGTGGTCCGATCGCGGTGCATGTGCGTGCTGCCCGCCCCTCCTTTTCCGGAGCGACAACACAGCTTGACGTAGTCGACGAAGTTTTGGTTGGACATGGCGTTTCTCGGGGAAACGGGGGTCAGCCGAGGCTGTCGATGGCGTCCTTGAGGCGCCCGAAAATGTCCTCAATGGACCCCATGCCCGCGATGCCGTGGTATTTGCCCTGGGCCTCGTAGTG
>CBFHWV010000016.1:27691-33580 GCA_965659565.1 uncultured Flavobacteriales bacterium | reverse complement strand
CCAGCCAAGTTGAAGGCCTCTTGCGGGAAGAGGGCGGTCAGGTACTTGAACGGCACGCGGTCACGGACCCAAGAGGGATCGCGGCCATTGACCTTGAGCACCTCCACCATGGGGTAGTACTTGTCACCCTTGCGCGGAGGACGAATGGAGCAGACGACGTTGTCGCCGGTTTGAAGGCCGGCCGCCTTGATCTGGCGGTTGCTCACGTAGACGTCGTCGGGGCTGTTCAGATAGTTGTAGTCGGCGCTGCGCAGGTAGCCGAAGCCTTCCGGCATCACCTCGAGGACACCCTCAGCTTGGGCGATGCCATCGAAGTTGAAGCCGTGCTCTTCCGGCTCACCGAGGCGATCGCGGTCGCGGTCGCGGCGGTTGTTGCGGTCATTGCGGTCACGGCGGTTGCCACGGTCACCACGGTCGCCACGGTCGCGGTCCTTTCGATCGCCGCGGTCACCGCGGTCGTCCTTGTTGCGGCGGTCATTGCGGTCTCCGCCACGGTCGTCCTTGTTGCGGCGCTCGTTGCGGTCTCCGTCTTTGCGTCCGTCCTTCTGTCCGTCCTTGCGGTCGTCCTTCTGATCGTCCTTCTGGTCGTCCTTTCGGCGGTCGTTCTTCCGGCCGTCCTTCTGGTCTCGGCGCTGCCGTCCGTCTTTCTTGTCGTCGGCGCCCTGGCTGTCTTCAGACTTGTCGCCGGAGGCCTTCTTCGCAGCGGCGCGCTGCCGGCCTCGGCCACGATTGGGCGCGGCCTCTTCGTTGGACTCGCTCTTCTCGGCAGGCTTGTCCGCTTTGGAGACAGCTTGTTCGTCGAGGATCGCGTAGACGAGCTCTTGCTTTTTGAGCTTGTCGACACGGGCGATGTTCAGCTTCTTCGCGATGTCGCGGAGCTCAGCCACCAGTCGGCTGTTCAGGTCAATGATGTCGTACATGGGGATGCCCACTGGGTGGGCGGAAATTCGTTTCAGATGTCCCGAAGGAATGGGCCTGAGGCCCGGAGCACCCTAGAGGATGCACGACAAGTTTACGACATCTTTTGTCGACTTCAACCTTCCGACCCTTTCATCCCCGCGCACCGAGTTCAACGGCTTCCAAATGCTGGACCAAGCCGTCTTTGAGCTCGAAGCGCAGCAAGGTCCGCACCCTGTGAAACCCTTGACGGCCTGCCGCGCCTGGATTCAGGTAGAGCCCACCCCAAGAGGGGTCTTTTTTGACCATGAGCAAATGGGAATGTCCACAGATAAACAGATCGGGACGGTGGGCCGTGAGCCCCGCGCGGATCCCGCTGGCATAGCGTCCGGGGCGGCCACCAATGTGGGTCATCCAAATTCGACACCCACCACGCTCAAAATGCTGGTGTTCGGGAAAGTCCCGCCGGAGGAGTTGGTCGTCGATGTTGCCATGAACCACCACCGTTGGCGCCACCTCTGCGAGGGCATCGGTGACCCGAAAATGCCCGATGTCTCCAGCATGCCAGATCTCGTCGCATTCAGCCAAGTGATGCAGAATGCGGTCGTCGATGTGACCATGGGTGTCGCTGATGAGTCCAATGCGCACGGTGCGAAGTTGGGACCGGACGCGCGAACCGCCCCATCTTGGCGTTTGCGAATGAGGGACATGACAAGATTGGGAACATGCTGGAGCGTCCTGCTCCTGATGGGCATCGGGTGGGGGACCGTCCATGCCCAGCCGGGCGCCCGTTTGCACTCGGACAACAAGAAGGCCATCAAGGTGTACCGCAAGGCGTTGGAGTCGGCCCGGGAGGCCATGGCTCCGGGCGCAGACAAGCTCGGATTGCAAGAAGAAGTGGAGGCCGGATTGCTGAAGGCCATTGAGCTGGACCCGGCGTTTTCTGAAGCCGAGCGCCTGTTGGCCGGCATGCGGTTTGAGCAAGGAAGACCATCGGAGGCCTTGGCGTTGTACGCGCAATACCTCGCCCGCGATGGCCGGGATTGGATTCGGGACCACTTCGCCTGGGCACGGGCTGCGCGGTTTGCATTGGATCCCGTCTCCATGGTCGACGCCATGCAAGCCATGCGCGCCATCCCCGGCGTGTTGCAGGGGCCGGACACCGCACGCATCCAGTCTGTCCTTGCCGATGCCGCCTTCATGCGCTGGGCGCTGGACCACCCTTCGGACGTGAGCCAGATTCCCTTGCCGCCCTCGGTGTCCACGGCGCAAGACGAGTACTTCCCCAGCCTGTGGTTGGCCGGCGAGGGCCTGATTTTCACCCGTCGGGTGGCCGATGTGCGCTTCAAGGGGGGGCAAGAAGACCTGTACACCTCGGTCTGGGATGGCCACATCTGGTCCGAAGCAGAGCCGCTTCGGGGATTGAACACCTCCAACAACGAAGGCGCTGCGAGCCTCTCAGGCGACGGCAATACGCTGTGTTACACCCTGTGTCGCGATGCGGACAGACCGGGTCAAGGCGACCACCGGGGCAGTTGTGATTTGTATGTCAGCCTTCGGGATGCGGATGGACGGTGGCAACGCCCGGTCAATCTCGGCGGCGTCAACACGGGCGGCTGGGAGAGCCAGCCCTGCTTGAGTCCGGATGGCCGAATGTTGTTGTTCACCCGGGGTCGAGGCCGCCCCGGACAGCGCCAACACGATTTGTACATGGCCACGCTCGGTACCGATGGCCGATTTGGCGAGGCCCGGCCGTTGCCGGATGGCGTGAACACCCCTGGCCAAGAGATGCGTCCGTTCCTGCATCCGGATGGCCGACACCTGTATTTCGCATCGGACGGCCACCCGGGCATGGGCGGCTTGGATTTGTTTGTGTGCGAAATGGACGCCCAAGGAGAATGGGGCGTCCCCACCAATTTGGGCTACCCCTTGAACACCCCGGAAGACGAAAGTGGTATGGTGGTCGCTTCGGATGGCCAGACCGGGTATTTCAGCCGGATGGTCGACGGCCAATTGGACCTGCACGTGTTCACGCTTCCCGAGCGGGCGCAGGCTGAACCCACCGCAGCGTTGGAGGGGCGGATCGAATCCAAGGATGGGACGGGCTTGCCGCAAGGCGTGGTTCGGCTGTTGGATGGCCTGACCGGGGAAGCCTTTGCCATGGGGCAGTCTGGTGCAGATGGCCACTACCACATCCCCATTCCAACCGATCGGGATTTTGTGCTGCTGGTGGAGTCCCCGGGACACCTTCTCGCGTCCGAACGGGTGGAGGCAGGCCAATACACAGGACGCGTGCGCCGCGATTTTCAGTTGGCCCCGCTGGAGGCCGACGCAGAAGTCGTGCTCCGCAATGTGTTCTTCGAATCCGGCAGCGCCGACTTGTCGCCGTCATCCGAGCCGGAGCTTCGCGAAGTGGCGGCCTGGCTGTCCGCCAATCCCAGCTTGCGCTTGGAAGTGGGCGGACACACCGACGACGTGGGCCAAGCCCAAGACAACCAGTGGCTCTCCCAACAGCGCGCCGAAGCCGTCCAAGTGTACTTGGAAGCGCAGGGCGCCCACCCTGGTCAGTTGACCGCTGTGGGGCATGGGGCAACACGCCCCGCCGTGGCAGGCAAAACGGAAGAGGCCCGACGACAGAATCGCCGGACCTCTCTCCGCGTCATGGGGATGGACTGAAATCAGTGCACCATCATGGGGCTTGCGCCTGTTGCGGTCCACACCGTGTAGCGCCCAGGCGACCATCCTTCGATGTCCATGGGGAAGTGGAGGGATTCAACCTGGCCCTCCAAAACGATGCGTCCGGCCATGTCGCGCACGACGAGCGGGCCGCCGACAGCACCATCCGTAACGCTGATGTCCACGCGACCCGAAGCGGGAATGGGACGGATGAGCACGGGCTGAACCACCGGGCTCGGCACGCTGGACGGGTCCGAGGTGCTGAACTCCTTGATGATGTTGGGGGGTGAACCGGGGTAGGAGGTGCCGTTGAACGCCAGGTAGAAGTTGCCGGTGTAGGGGTTGACCGCGATGTCGCGGATGCGCTGGTTGAAGCTGCCGAAGTAGGCCTCTTCGGAGACGACCGAGGTCCCGTCTTCCGACATCTCCATCACGATGAGGCGGCCGGGAAGCGGGTCACTGAATCCGCTCATGACCCCCATCATGATCTTGCCTTGAAATTCGGGAATGGCGGCGTGCGTGTAGTACTCGAGGCCATTGAGGGCAATGCACGGCGTCCAGGCACGGAGGGGCTCCATCACATTCCACTCTTCGCAGAAATTCTGCTCGTTGGTCGTGTTGCACGCGCCTTGCACGGTGGGCCATCCGTAGTTCCTGCCCGCTTCCACCAAGTTGAATTCGTCGTCTTGGTTTTGTCCGTGCTCAGAAGCGTAGATCAGGCCATTGGGGCCAATGCAGAGTCCCTGGGCATTGCGGTTGCCCCAGGTGTAGGTGTAGTTGTCGGGATAGGGGTTGTCTGCAGGAATGGAGCCGTCGGGGTTGAGGCGCAGAATCTTGCCATTGAGGCTTTCGAGGTCTTGGCTCGTGTCCGTGTCGCCTGCATCTCCCGTGGTCATCAGCAGGGTGTTGTCGGGGAGCCACAGCAGGCGGCTTCCGTTGTGGATCTGGGCGCCGGGTAGGGTCAGGAGTTCCTGTTCATTGACCAACTCGGTGCCATTCCATTCAAACACACTCAGCTGCTCAGACACGCTGAACTGGCCGTCGCAATAGACCACCCACACGCGCGGGTCTTCCGGGAAGTCCGGGTGCTGGACCATGCCGAGCAGGCCTGGTTCGCCAGAACCGTTGAAGGTGACATTCAAGTCGAGCACGGTCGTGTAGTCCCCGGTCACCGGATCGATGCGGATGACGCGGCCTTTGCGCTCGCTGCACCACAGCATATCGTCACCGCCCCAGAGGATTTCCCAAGGGATTTGGCTGTCTTCGACGAGGTCTGTGGCGTAGAGGGTCGTATTGCCGACCGTGAAGGTGTCCTGGGCTTGGATGCCACATCCAAGGAGCAGGAAGAAAAGCAGGTGCAGTGGTTTCATGGCGCAAGGATAACACGCACCCAGACAATGGGTTGCTTCAGGATGCCCCGGAGATGGCGACGCAACCATGGGCGGGCAGTTCCCCGCCCTGAAGCGCCCCCACCAATACGCTGCCCATCGCCTCAATCGCCACTGGGGACGAGGTCGGGTTGATGTACACCGTGGTGGCCTCATCGAGGTATTGCCGCTCAATCCGAAGCAGCCCGGTGGGCAGGGCTTCAATCGAGGTTTGGCCATACATCATGCTCATCCTAGAGCGCCGAAGTTGGTTCCAGCGGGTCACGTGATCACGCGTGGCGCGCTCCGCTTCATCCAATGCATCGAACCGCATCATCCGGCGGTTGTCAGGGTCATTGCCCCCCACATCGGCGTACTCGTCCCCTTGGTAAATGCATGGCACCCCCGGCATCGAAGCATTGAAAGCAGTCAGCATCCGCATGGCCATGTGGCCCCGCAGGCCATCCCGGTCGATCTGGCGGGTCCAACCGGCGAGCTTATGGTCCTCTCCCCACTCGACGGTGCCTTCCGCCAAGGAAGCCAATCGCGGACGGTCTTGGTTTCCGGTGATGGTTCCCATCAGGTGGTGGGCGCCATAAGTATCGAGTCCTTCTTGTGCCACGCGCACCAGGTCCTGCACGCCGGCATCGTCCTTGCCAAAGGCCACGATGGCCTTGTCGTAGAGGTTGAAGTCAAACTGGGCATCGAGCATGCCGGTGCCGAGATAGCTGGCGATGAGATCCGCACTGCCGTAAGTCTCGCCGATTTGGAAAATGCGGCGGTCTTGTCCAGCGTTCAGGGCCTTGACCTTTTCCGTGAGGCGCCTCCAGAACACCAGTGGAATGTGCTTGGTCGCATCGTGCCGGAATCCGTCGATGTCCGAGTTGGCCACCCACCAAGCCGCACTGTCGGTCATGGCCTCATAGACCTCGGGAATCCGAAGGTCCAG
>CBFHWV010000016.1:5212-27591 GCA_965659565.1 uncultured Flavobacteriales bacterium | reverse complement strand
GTCGGCATGAAGGTGTCGAACCACGTGGTCAACCGCTCGTCGTCCCACAGCTGCGTGTTTTCGCGGCCGTCGGGCAAGTAAAGCGGGGTGACCCATTCGGGGTGTGCCTGGTAGAGAGGGTGCTCCTCATGCACGTGGTTGGCCACATAGTCGAGGATGAAATTCAGACCGCGGTCATGGGCTGCATCGACGAGGCCATCGAACGTCGCGCGCGCGCCAAATCGGGGGTCGATCTCGGTGTTGGAAATCGGCCAGTAGCCATGATACCCGCTGAATCGGCTGGTGACATCCGTGGAAGGATCCTGCCAGTAGCCATAAGCCTTGTCGGGGTTGCGGGTCAATGGAGAGACCCACAGGGCGGACACGCCGAGCGATTCGAAATACCCTTCGTCAAGGCCGGCCCGAATGCCGGTGAGGTCTCCACCATGGTCGTTGGCGCGGGGGTGAACCGAGGGGTCGTCCACAGGACGGTCGTTCTCCGGGTTGCCATTGCGGAACCGGTCCACCATCATGAAATACAGGATTTGGGACTCCCAATCTTGGCGGGACAGCAGGGCAGGATCGGTGATGGGAATGCCGTCGAACAACGGAATGAGGACTTCTGCGCTCGGGGCACCGTCCCCGGTGGCCCACAGGCGCAGATTGGTGCGGCCCGCTGCGTAGGCAGCAGCGGGAATGCGGACAAGACCGGTCCCGTTTTCGCCGAGCAAGCTCGAGGTGTAGAGGTGGTCCTCCCACCACGCCCACACCCGAGCGCCTGGCGTGCCGAGCAGGCGCACGTCATGGACTTGGTTTCCGCCGAATCCAATGGCGGAGAGGTCGACTTGGGTTTCCGGCCCGGCCACGGTCAAAAGGGAGTTGAATCCGCCAAATCCATTGTCGACCCGATCGGGATTGACAGGGTCCGGCATTTCTTCGCCGTCCACAATGAGTTGGTAGGGGTGCTTTCCTTGGCCGAGCGTGAGGTCGATGGACCACATGCCGTCGGTCCCAAGGGTCAAGGGGTGGCTGGTGCGAGACCATCCGTTGAAAGCGCCCATGATGCGCACCTCGTCGTGGTTCTCGTAGTCTGGGGGCAGCGTGTATGTGATGCGGTGCTGCTTGGAAGCGAAGATGGGCACCTGAGCGTTGCGGTGGCCCATGCGAAACTCGAGGGCACCGAGACCTTGCTCCGGCTGACTGGGGATCCAGACCCCCGGACTGCCGTCCACCTCGGTCACGGCGAGGCCTTGACCTTGTCCCCAAGCTGGAATCCACAGCGTGCTGTCCGGCATCTCGCCCGGACAGAAGTCGGAAAAAGGAATCCAGGTGGAGTCCGGGCCCAAGCGCACGGGCATGGCTGTGCCGGGGATGACTTCTTCTACCGGAGTGGAATGGGCGCCGTCTTGGGGACCGCATTGGACCAGACAGACCGCGAACAACAGAGAGGAAAGGGCAGGAAAGCGCATGGGGTGAAGATGAGAAACGCCCGACAAAGGGCCGGGCGTTTCGAGGGGTTCAGTCATTCAATTCGGCGGCTCACTGACAGATCAGAATGCCGAGGCTGTTGGCAGGGGGTGGTCCTTGGAAGGTGTACCCCGGTTTGGTGATGTACCAGCGCACCCCATTTTCCAGCAATTCACCCGTGTACGGAGACTGGTCAATGTTGCTCAGTGTGCCGAGGAAGAAGTCTTCCGGGACAAAGGTGAAGGTGAACATGCCGGGCTCGCCTTCTACAGGCTGCATCCGAAGCTCCGGGACTGTGCCTGCATCGAATGGGGTCGAGGAAAGTCCATCGTCGCCATAGGTGTACAAGGTGAAAGCGTCGGTGCGCGCCGTCAAGTTCAAGTAGACCTCCTCGAGGTTCTGGAGGTCAGGGTTGGTTTCCTGGTTGTTGTCATAGGTGAACGTGACGAAGTCGTCGCTTTCCCGGATTTCAGGGAAAATGCACATGCGGCCATTGCACAGCTGGGGGACAATGCCCACTGTCAGGTCTTCCGTTTTGGCTTCACCCCCAAACTCCTCCTGGTAGGCGTACCCATTGTCGAACTTGGCCAGGCAGGAGATGCCGCGGGAGAAGAACGTCGGGCCATCTACGCCGAAGTACTCTGTGGGGATGAACGTGTAGCTGTACAGCTTCTCGCTCACCTTGGTCATTTTCTGGTGGTCGTCGCTGTCGCCCCAATCGCCATTGCCGTCCACCGGGGCGGAAGGGTTCCAAATCCAGAGGTACACCTCTTCATCGGGGTAAGCGTCCAGCATGTCGCTGAGGCGCTGATCCTGCGCTTGGGTCAGGTCGATGTACAGGGTGCACTCAGCCTCGGCCGCAGTGGGCGAGGGCAGGACATAGGCCGCCTGGCCGAGGAGGCCGAGGGGCAGGCCGGCGCAGAGGACCAGCAGAAGGGTGTTCAAGCGGTTCATTGCGGGATGCGGTTGAAGGTGAAGGTGTAGATGACCGTCTCGAGGTAGGCGCCGCCTTCGCCACAGCTGCGGCGGTACTCGATGGCCATTTGGTCGTCATATGGACGGACCGTGCGGCCGAGGTTGTATTGCAAGGTGTCGCTGTCGCCCATCAGTTGAAGGAAAGTCGGAAAGGCGGGGTCGTCAAAGGACCACATGCCGCCCTGACCGAAGTATTCGCGGCCGATTTCCTGTACGATGTCGTAGCTGTCGTCCTCATTGAAGGTGAGGCTCATCGGCGCCACGCCGTCCTGGATGTACAGGTGACTCAGGTCGCGCGTCTGCTTGAGCGGGTTGTTGAGGTCCTGCTGGGTGAAGGAGGCGAGCTCCCACTTTCCGAGGAAGCCGGCCCGTTTGTCGATGGGGTCTCCGAGTTCACCGGTGATTTCCCGTTTGCACCCGGTCGCCGCAAGGGCCAACGCCAAGATGGGGAGGAGGAGGTGTTGAAGTTTCATGGTGGTCAATGCTGTGGGGTTCAGAGGCATCCGCCTTCGTCATTGAGGATGAATCCCGCTGCGGTGGTGGAGGAATTCGGAAATTGCAGGAGAGAACCGGGGCAATCCCATGGCGCATCGCGCACGGTTTCGTCTTCTCCCATGACCCCGCGCAGCTTGGCTTGGTCCATTTCCCATCCTTCGCAGAGGGTCTCCTTGCGGTATTCCTCGCGGGCTGCTGCGAGCACTGTTGCGGCGTCAGACGTGGGGTCGAGGTCATTCAAGTCCTCCCCGAAGGCCCGGTCGCGGATGGCGTTGATGTCGGCAATGGCCGTGGTCAGGTCGCCACCGTTTTGGGCGATACACATGGCGCGCAACAGGTGAATCCCGGTCAGGTGAACGATGGGCACGTTGAAGAACTGCTTCTCGTCGAAGCGGGTCACCTTGTGGGTGACGCCGTCGCTGTTGACCCAGTCGCCGCGGTCATCGGCAGCATTCAAAGAGAACAGATTGACGATGTCCTCGCTGAAGGTGAGCTGAGGGTTCACGTTGTTGTCCTGTCGGAAGTTGTCACGGAAGGCATAGCTGCGGTCGTTGAGCAAGCTGTCCCCATCCACGGCAAAATAGCCGCCAGTGATGCCGAAGACGGTCTCGGGGTTGATCAGGTCACCGGCCAACACGCTGTCGCTTCCGGCCTCGAAGCGGTCGAGGTCGTCGTCGAGCTGGAAAAGACCACTGTTGATGACCCGTTCTGCTTCTGTCTGAGACGCTGCCCAATCCTGGCGCAGGAAGTGGATGTGGGAGAGGAATCCGCTGGCGGCCAAGCTCGAGGCATAGGGGCCATTTTCCTGGGGCAGGTTGTCCCGGGCGAATTCGAGGTCGGCGATGACCTGGGCGTAGACCTCACCCACCGTCGCCCGAGGGGTCGGGGGCTCAACCGCGTCGAGGCGGAGCGGCACACCGAGGTGGCTGTTGTCGGCAGTGTACCCGTAGGGGTAGCCCCACATCTTCACGAGGTACCAGTGGCAAACGGCCCGAACGAACCGGGACTCGGCCTCCAGTCGGAGCGCCGTGGCGTCGTCCAATCCTTCGACCAAGTCAAAGCTCTCGACCACCACATTGGCCCTGTAGATGGCATAATAGAAGTCCGTATAGAGCCCGCCGGTTGTCGGGGTGAAGAAATTGGTCTCCCGGTTCCAGACGGCCGTGTAGTCGAGGCTGGAGTAGGGGCGGGCCATGTTGTTGGTGAGCAGCTCCGCAATGCTCTGCTGGCGTCCATTGAGAACGTTGGCGAGCACGTCGTAGTTGGAGTTCAGCATCCGCTGGAGGTCGTCTGCGGTCTTGATGGCGTCCTCGGCGAGGATCACATCACCGGGTTCGAACTCGAGCTGCTTGTCACAACCCGTGACGAGCAGGCCGAGGGAAACGGCCAATGCGGCGATCCGCAGGGAAGGGGTGTTGAAACGCTTCATCGTGGATCAGAATTGGAGGTTGACACCGAGGGTGAAGGCCCGCTCCTGCGGAGGCGTGAGGTAGGTCACGTTCGGGCTCATGTTGCGGTCCTGCGCGTTCTCGAAGTCACGCACAACTTCGGGGTCGAGGCCCGGGAAGTTGGTGATGGTGAACAGGTTGGTCACGCTGGCGTTGATGCGCAGGTTCCGGACGGCGTGCGGCCCTTCGCCGATGACGGGGATGGTGTAGCCGAGGGTCAGGTTGCGGAGGCGGAGGTAGCTGGCGTCGAAGACGAACAGGCTGGTGTTCCACCACGGGAAGCCACTCGGCAGACCATAGGTCGTCTCGTCGAGGGTCAGGCGCGGGAAGGTGGCTTCATCCCCTGGCTGGCGCCAGCGATCGAGGATCTCGGTCCGCATGTTCCAGCTGGTCACCACACCGAGCTGGCGCTTGGAGGAGCTGTCGAAGATCTTGGCGCCGTAGCTAAAGGTGGCGAGGGCGCGCAGGTCCCACCGCTTGTAACGGAACGTGTTGGTCATGCCGCCCACGAAATCGGGCAAGCCATCGCCCACATACTTGCGCTCGTTGTTGTCGTAGTCGAAGGTTTCGTTGCCGGCGCGGTCGAGGTAGACCGGCAGGCCCGTCTCGCTGTCCACGTGGCTGAACTCCATGAGGTAGAAGCTGCCGACCGGGCTGCCCGGGATGACGCGGCTGTCGTTGGTGCCGCCGCTCACGGCGTCCGGCGTGTAGTTGCCGATGTCCTCGAGCTCGTTGTAGTTCCGAGCGAAGTTCAGCTCGGTGGTCCACTGAAACTCGCCGATCAGGTTGCGGCTCTTGATGGAGAACTCGACCCCGCGGTTGAGGATGGTCGCCACGTTGTCCCACCGGTTGGTGAAGCCCGTGCTCGGCGGGGTGGAGACGTTCATGATGACGTCCTTGGACCGCTTGTTGTAATAGGCAATCTCGGTGGTGACGCGGTCGTTCCACAGGCCGATCTCGATGCTGGCGTCCACCGTGCGGCTGGTCTCCCAGCGGAGGTTGGGGTTGGCCGGCTGGAGCGGGAAGAGGATGGGCTGACCATTGTAGAGGATGCCGTTGTCGGCGGCGCTGTACGTACCGAAGCGGGCGTAGTCCGGGAGAGCGGCGTTTCCAGTACGGCCCCAGCTCGTGCGGGCCTTCAGGAAGCTGAGCTGGCCGCTTTCAAACCAAGGCTCGTCGCTGATGACCCAGCCCGCGCTCAAAGAGGGGAAGAAGCCATAGCGGTAGTTGCGGCCGAAGCGGCTGGAGCCGTCCACCCGGGCCGTGCCTTGGAAAAAGTAGCGGTCCTTCAGCGTGTAGTTCGCACGCCCGAAGTAGGAGAGGAAGCTGTGCTGGGAAGGGTTGTTGACGGTGGTCTGGCCATTGGCCACTTCAAGCAGGCTGTCGTTCTCAAAGATGGGGCCGGTCACATCGCCGAAGCCGATGCCGTAGCCGTAGCTGTCGGTGCGCTGGAATTCCGATCCGGCCAGCAGGCTCAGCTGGCTGAATTCCGTCAGGTCCATCTTGTAGTCGGCCGTCAGGCTGTAGTTCCAGTTGAGGACGTAGTTGGCGTAGCGGTTGGCATTGCCCAAGTCACTGGACAGGAAAATGCTCGGCGGGTTGTAGATGTCTTCCCGGACGTGCATGTAGTCGAATCCACCGGAGCCCTTGATGAAGAGCTTGTCGGTGGGGGTCAGGATGATGCTCGCGTTGTTGATGGAGCGGTCCTCCGTGGTGACCCAGGTTTTGCTCTCGCGAACGGCCACCGGATTCTTTGTGCCGCCCCACTCGTCTTGATAGAGGTAGTAATCCCCGGGCAGAGATTGTACGGTGCCGTCGGCGTTGAACAAGGTGTCGGTGCGGTAGACAGGATAATAGGGCAGGGCATTGGACATCGCGTCACCGAGACCACCGGACCAGGCGGCATCGATGCGGTTGTTGATGCCCCGACTCAGGCTGGAAGACAGCATGACTTTGAGCCAGTCGGTCGGGGCATAATCGCCGTTGAGTCGACCGCTCACGCGCTCGTAACTGTTGCCAATGAGATAGCTGCCGTTGTCGTCGTAGCTGACGCCTGCATAAATGCTGTGCTTGTCGCCGCCACTGCGGGCACCGAAACTGTAGTTGTGCTTGACGCCAGTTCCTACTGTCTCGGTGACCCAATCGGTGTTGGTCATCATGGCCTCCTCGAACGCTGCACGCCGCGCCTCGGGGCTGTCGCCAGCGGAGGTGAATCCGGGGAGCCAGACGTAGCCGGTGCCGCCGTCGTTTTCCCACGCCTCCTGGCGGAGGGTCAGGTATTGCTCGGTGTTGAGCATGTTGGGCAAGGAGGCTGGGGTGGACAGGCCCACGCTCGAGCTGAACTCGTAGCTGGTGCCGGACTTGCCTCGCTTGGTGGTGATGAGAATCACCCCGTTGGCACCACGGGAGCCGTAAATGCCGGTGGCCGCTGCGTCCTTGAGGATCTCCACCGATTCGATGTCATTCGGGTTGATCGTGGCGAGCGGGTTGTTGTTCATGGCCCCGCTGTTGCCGCGCAGGAAGTAGTTCTGCGTGATCGGAATGCCGTCCACCACGTAAAGCGGGTCTCCCGCTGCGGACACGGAAGCCACACCCCGGACACGGATCAGGCTGCCCGCACCGGCCACACCGGAACTTTGAGAGACCTGAACGCCTGCAGCCTGGCCCTGTAGGGCGGCTTCAAAGCTGGGGGTGCGGACAGCGGTGATTTGTTTGCTGTCGATCGTCGCGATGGCGCCAGTGACCTCTTTTTTGCGCTGGACGCCGTAACCGACCACCACGACATCGTCCATGAGGACGGCGTCCGTTTCCAATTGGACATGGACGGTTTTGGTTTGGCCAGCAGCCAAGGTGATGGTCCGGGTGGCCTTGAGGTAGCCCACAAAGGAGTAGGAGACTGTGTGGTCCCCCGCGCCAAGCGGAAGGGTGTATCGGCCATCCATGTCGGTGGAGACACCGCGTGCCCCGCCATTGGCAAGGACAGTGGCTCCGGGCAGGGGGTCGCCATTTTCATCGCTGACCACGCCGCTCACCGATTGGGCGGAGACGGCCATGGTCCAACTGAGGGACAGCAGGGTCCCGAAGAGCAGAAGAATTCGGTTCATGTTCAGTTCAAGGTGCAGCCTGCAACGCAGGCAAGGCGAAGGTAAAATGTGCCGTGTCAACAGGACACCACACGTCAGCGGTTATTCGTCCACATTCAACCAATACGCCGCTTGGTTGCCTTGAGGAGACACCAGGCGAAGCAGAAGGGGGCCTTCAGGAAGCCCCTGTGGCAGCGGCAAGGTTTGTGTGCCGACGGGAACGTGGAGGGTGGCTGCCCGCCGTCCCAGCAGGTCCAAGACGTGCAGTTCAGATGGCGCGGTCACGGCATCGTCAAACCGCAGGTTGGCCATTCGTCCTGGGTTGGGGGCGATGCGGAAAGTTGACGGGTGGCGCGCTTCCTCGATGGCCAGAATGTTGTCTGGCGTCTCGAGCGCCACATCCGTCCAGAGGTGGTATTCCCCCGGGCCAAACATCAGTTCGGATTCCAAGTCGGTCACCTCCACGGCTTCCCCGGTGAAGTAGTCGTACCATGTCCCTGTGTGTTGGAAGCCCGGCGCCATGGACAGCTCGGTGACCTGGAAATTGCCGGCCACCACCACGTTCATGTCGCTGCCATTGAGGTGCAACCGTTTGCCCATTCCCCAAACGTCCCAGTTGAAATCGGTGGTCTGGAAGACAGGGTGGTCCCGCTTCAAGGCCGAGAGCGCGGACATGACTTGGTAGATGCGATAACGCGAGGCCACGTCGCGGTAGTCCCAGCGCACGGGCTTGGCATCCACCCGGCAGTCCTCGGAGACGGTCACACCGCCGCTGCAAGTGTTGATGCTGTAGTCGTATCCCAGCTCCCCGAACTGCCAGATCATCTTCGGGCCGGGCAGGGGGATGTTGAAGCAGGCCGTCAGCTCCATCCGGGCCAAGGCGGTCTCCAGATCTGATGCGTCATAGGAGCTGTTGCCATTGCCGAACTGCACATTCTTGTACATCAGGCGCTCCTCGTCGTGGCTCTCGGCGTAGCTCACCGAGCGGGGGTGGTTCCACCCCCGGGCTTGCCAGCTGGCCCAAGACAGATTGGAGCCGTAACCCATGGCGGCTTCCTGATAATCGTGGGTGACATTGGCCCAGGTCATGAAGCCAAGGTCTGCGAGGGCCTTTTCTTCATTGTTGTCCGTCCAGTGCTCGAGGATCATGTAGAACCCGGGGTCTTGTGACCACACATGTGCGCCGTACTCCGCCCACAGGTCAATGCGGTCCTGATCGTAACCGCCGCCAGTGGCATTCCAAGTGAAGCCCTGGCTCAAGTCCCAACGGAACCCATCCACGTGGAATTCTTCCCGCCAGAAATCCATGACCCGCTTGGTGAAATTTTGCGTGGCCTCCGCTTGGTGGTCATAATCAAAGAAGAAGCTGAAGCTGTTGGCCGGCGGCTGGACGTTGAAGAACGGATTGTCTGCTGCAGGCGCATTGCCTTGCCACCACATCAAAATTTGCGGGTTGGGCCAGTCGCTGTGGTTGAGCACCATGTCCAGGATCACCGCAATGCCCCGTTCGTGACAAGCGTCGACGAGCTCCTTGAACTTGTTTTTGGTGCCGTAGGCTTTGTCCACGGCGAAATAGAAGCTCGGATTGTAGCCCCAGCTGTCGTTGCCATTGAACTCATTGATGGGCATGAGCTCCAATGCCGTGATGTTCAATTCGCTCAGATAGTCCAGCGTGTCCAGCAGGAATTGAAAGGTGCGCTCCTCGCTGAAGTCCCGCACCAGCAATTCATAGATGACGAGGTTTTCCTGAGCGGGGCGGTCGAAGTCGCCGTCGGTCCATTCAAACTGAGGGCCGCCCGTTTGGAAGACGCTGACCGGAGCTTGGTTGGTCTGGCCCACCGGAAAGTCAATGAGAAAAGGGTAGGTGGACTCGGGGATCCAAGGGTCATTCCAATAATCCAACTGCTTCTCGGCGTAGGGGTCCGGGAAGCGGTCGTCATTGGGCATGACGTGGTACTGGTACCGGTATTCCTGAGCGGGGTTGATGCCCGTGAGCTCAATCCAAAACCGCTGGCCGTCTGGGGTCACATTCATCATGTAATCCTCATCGATGGCCCATCCGGTCAAGTCGCCCACAAAAAAGACGTGGCTCTTGCCCGGGGCAAACAGCTGCAGGACCATGGACGTTCCGTCTGATGAGGGGTTCAATCCGTCCTGCGTTCCCTCTGGGGCTTCTGCGACGTTGGGGCTGGTCGGCAAGACCAGGAGGTCCACTTCGGCAGTGGCCACTTCAGCGCCATTGTCAGCCGTGAAGACCACGGTGGTGGTGCCCTCTACCGTGGGCGTGAAATCGGCGTCGAGCATATTGGTGTCCACAGCCTCGGCAATGGTGTCGTTGTTGACGGTGAACGTCAGATGGGCAGCATCTGAGGCACTGGCAGACAAGGGGACGGCGGTTCCGGCCACGACGATGACGCTGGACTCTGAAGGCTGCTGGAAGACGGCCTCAAACCCACCGCTGCTCAGGGGAAGGAAAATGTCGCTCCCGTCTGTGTCCCGTCCCACAAGCGATCCGCTTCCATTCCGAAAGACCATGGCCAATTGCTCTGCGTCAATGCCCGCACCGATGCCATAGAATTCCCCCAGGGTCTGGCCGCTGAAATTGTAGCTCCACAGGTCCGTGCCTTCGTAGTTCATCACCCAGGCAGGGTCGGTGCTCGCCCATGGCATGTTGACGTATTGCCAGTCGGTGGGAGAGGAGCTGGCAGAGGTGATGAGTCCAGTGTGGATGTACACGGGAATCGTTCCCGACAATTCACCATTGCCTTCCGAAGCGTCATAGTACAAGGTGACCTGGTCGTCGATGGACGGGAAAGCCGGTTCGGTCCAGACCACTTGAGCCGACAGCGTCCAAGCAGCACAGAAGGCTGCGGAGAGAAAGAGTTGTTTCATGAAAAAAGAAAGGTGCGCGACGTCCGTGTCCGTCTCAGGTGTCAAAACTACACCAGCAGAATTGGCCATGTTCAGGGACGGACATACGTGTACAATTGGGCGGGCTTGTGAAGGACGCCCTCTTGCTTCTCATCCAACGGCACGACTCCTTCCATGCGCTTGACATTCTTCCGGAAGTTCCGCTTGTCGAGGTCCTTGTCGAGGATGATTTCGTGCAGCGTTTGAAGCTGGCCCAGCGTGAACTTTTCCGGAAGCAGCTCAAAAATGATGCTGTGGTGCGCCACATCTTCCCGCAGTTGCGACAATCCTGCGGCCACGATGTCATTGTGGTCAAAGGCCAATCTCGGCAAGTCCGACAGGGGGCACCATTCGGCCCGGCTGGCAAAGCTGCTTGGCCTCGGCGTGTATTCCGCCATGGCCACCAGGCTGTAGTAACCAATGGTCACCACTCGGCGCTCAGGATGTGGCCTCATCCTGGTGAGCCATTCTTGGTCCTTTTCCTCAAACACCCGATCCGGGGCCCCGAATGCACGGAATTGCTTGAGAAAAATGCCGTCGAGGGACGTGAGGTTGGACAAAATGCGATAGGCTGCCTCATCCAAGCCTTCCTGCGGATACACGAGGTCACCGGGGACCGCCATGTGGAAGCGGTCTGGCCCCATGTCCTCGCCCGGCAAGCCTTGTCGAATCAACAAGAGTTGCAGTTGCTCTCCGTCAAATCCAAAAACCACATTGTCAACACTGAGGTCGAATGCAGGGGAGAAGGTGGAATGGGCAGGAGAAGAAATGTCGGCAGGCATGACTTGGTGTCAAAAGTACACCAATTTCGCCTGAGAAGCGTCCGATGTACCTTCGCGCTCCTTCATGAGCAAGATTCAACGCATTGGCGTCCTCACCAGTGGTGGTGATGCACCTGGAATGAATGCGGCCATCCGATCGGTGGTTCGTGCCGCGGTCTTTCACGGCATTGAGGTCACGGGCATTTTTCAGGGCTACGAGGGGCTCATGACCGGAGATCTCAAGCGGTTGCACGCCCGCTCTGTGGCCAAGATCCTTGGACGGGGTGGCACCATTCTGAAGAGCGCCCGCTGCATGGACTTTTACGAGCCGGAAGGCCGCGCCAAAGCAGCGCGCGTCCTGCGGGAGGGTCAAATTGACGGGCTCGTGGTCATCGGGGGAAATGGCACGTTTACGGGCGCCATGAAACTCGAGCAGGAGCACGGGGTCAAGGTGGTCGGCATTCCGGGCACCATTGACAACGACTTGGCCGGAACCGACTACACCATTGGGTACGATACGGCGACCAACACCGTGGTGGAGGCCGTCGACAAAATCCGGGATACCGCCAGCAGCCACAACCGCCTCTTTTTTGTGGAAGTGATGGGCCGTGATTCCGGCTACATCGCGCTGAAGACGGGCATTGCCACTGGAGCCATCGCGGTCATGACGCCAGAGGCGAACATGTCCATCGATGACTTGATTGCCATTCTCGCCAAAGGAGAGGAGTCCAACAAGACGAGCTCCATCGTGATTGTCGCCGAGGGAGATTCCAACGGTGGCGCCATGGAGATTGCCGCCAAAGTGCACGCCCGTTTCAACAAATACGACACCCGCGTCACGGTGCTCGGCCACATCCAGCGCGGGGGAGACCCGAGCTGTTTCGACCGTGTCCTGGCCAGCCGTATGGGGGTTGGCGCTGTCGAAGCGCTCATCTCCGGGCGCACGGCGGTCATGTCCGGCATCGTCAATGACGAGGTGGTGTACACCCCCTTCTCTGAAGCCATCAACAGCAAATCCAAAGGGCTCGACGAAGAACTTCGCGTGGCCCAAATTCTCAGCATCTGAACGCAAAATCCAACACCATGACCAAGGTTGCCATCAACGGATTCGGCCGAATCGGCCGTCTTTCTTTCCGCCAACTCCTCGCAAAAGAGGGCGTTGAGGTCGTCGCCATCAATGACTTGACGAGTGTCGACACGCTCGCCCACCTGTTGAAGTACGACAGCATTCACGGCCGTTTCCCCGGAGAAGTCCGCGTGGAAAACGGACAGCTGGTGGTCAACGGCAAGGCCGTTGCGGTCAGCGCAGAACGTGACCCGGCTGCCTTGCCATGGGGACAGCTCGGTTGTGACGTCGTGGTTGAGAGCACGGGGGTCTTCCGCGACCCCGATGGTGCAGGCAAGCACATCGCGGCTGGCGCCAAAAAGGTGGTCATCTCTGCGCCAGCGAAGGGTGGCATCAAAACGGTGGTCCTGGGCGTCAATGACGACGTCATCCAATCTGACGACGCCATTCTCTCCAACGCCAGCTGCACCACCAATTGCCTCGCCCCGATGGCCAAGGTGCTCAACGACACCTTCGGGTTGGAACAAGGCTACATCACCACGATTCACGCCTATACCTCCGACCAGCGGATTCAAGACGCGCCCCACAGCGATTTGCGCCGTGCTCGCGCCGCCGCCATGAGCATGATTCCCACCACCACTGGCGCCGCGGTGGCCGTTGGACTGGTGTTGCCGGAGTTGAAAGGCAAGCTCGACGGTTGCGCCGTGCGTGTGCCCACCCCCACGGGGTCTGTGACGGACCTCGTGGCCACCCTGAGCCGTGAAGTCACCGCAGAGGAAGTGAATGCGGCCATGAAGGCGGCTGCCGAAGGCCCCATGCAGGGCATCTTGGAATACACCGAAGACCCCATTGTCAGTGTCGACATCGTGGGCAACACCCACAGCAACATCTTCGATGCGGGCATGACGAGCGCCATGGGCAACGTGGTCAAGGTGTTCGGCTGGTACGACAACGAGATGGGATACTCCAGCCGTGTCGCTGACCTTGTTCAGCGGATTGGCTGATGCGAATCCTGATTGCAGACAGCGGGTCGACCAAGTGCGACTGGCAATTGTTGGATGACTCCGGCAAGGAGCTGGCCGAATTCCACACCATGGGATTCAATCCCTATTTCCACTCCGCCGACTTGGTGGAAGAGGTGATGGGAAAGAATGCCGATGTGCAGGGCATGGCCAGTGACATCACCCACGTCTTTTTCTATGGGGCGGGGTCCAGCACCCCAGAGCTTTGCAGCATCATCCAAGAAGGGCTGCAGCGGGTATTCCGCTCAGCCGAAGTCGTGGTGGACCACGACTTGGTCGGGGCGGCTTACAGCACGTTCGATGGCCGCTCCGGCATCACGTGCATCATTGGAACGGGTTCCAACAGTTGTCATTTCGACGGCGAGTTGGTGCGGGAAGAGGTGCCGGCCTTGGCGTACATCCTCGGAGATGAAGCCAGCGGAAGTTGGCACGGCAAGAAATTGCTGGCGGCCAAGCTGTACCACCACCTTCCGGCAGAAGTCGAAGCGGACTTTGACAAGACCTACGGGCTGAACAAGGACGACATCATCAACCGGGTTTATCTCGAGTCAGACCCCAATGTGTTTTTGGCCAGCTTCATGACGTTCATCGGGAAGCACAAGGAGCAGCCGCTGTTCCAATCTTGGTTGAAGCAAGGTTTTCAAGCGTTTATCGACGTGCACGTGAAGTGTTTTGTCAACTGGAAGGAAGAGCCGGTCCACTTCATTGGAAGCGTGGCCTACCATTTCCAGGAGGAGCTAAAGGCGGTGTGCGCCGAGAGCGGCATCGCGGTGGGCGCCATCATCAAAAAGCCCATCGACGGTCTGGCGTCCTATCACCTCAAGCACATCCTGCCCGCCATCCAATCTTGACCATGGAGTTCGAGTTGCAAGCCTGTTTGTTTGACCTCGACGGCGTCATCGTCGACACGGCCAAGTACCATTTCACGGCTTGGCAGAGGTTGGCAGCGGAATTGGGCGTGGCCTTCGACCATGCTGACAATGACCAGCTCAAAGGGGTGAGCCGGGTGGACTCCCTGGAGTACATCCTGCGCAAAGGAGACCTCGAACTGGACAACGACACCAAGGTCCAATTGATGGACCGAAAAAATGCCTGGTACCTCGAACAGGTGGCGGGCATGACCCCGGACGAGCTGTTTCCGGGTGTGGTGGCGTTCATGGACGAGCTGCGGTCCCTCGGAAAGGGGGTGGCATTGGGCTCCAGCAGCCGAAACGCACCGCTCATTTTGGACCGATGCGGCATCGCCGATCGGTTTGATGCGGTGATCGACGGCAACAGCATCACCTTCAGCAAGCCCGACCCGGAAGTGTTCCTCAAAGGCGCCGTTGCCCTGGATGTGAACCCAGCAAATACCGTGGTTTTCGAGGACGCTTTGTCAGGCGTCGACGCCGCGCTGAACGGGGGATTCCGGGTCGTGGGCGTGGGCGAACCAGGCGCGCTTCCCAAAGCGGACTTCACGCTGCAAGGGTTCGACGGGTTTTCGGTACAACAGCTCGTCGAACGGCTGTCTTAATCCTTCATCATGGAACGTTATCTGGACATCCACCCATGGAAAATCAGGGAGTCTGGTTTCCACCCTGAGCGTCAGCGCAGCTCTGAGTCCATCTTCAGCATCGGCAATGGCCGGTTTGGCCAACGGGCCAACCATGAAGAGGCCTATTCCGGAGACCACTTGCGCGGCAGCTATGTCGGTGGGGTCTATTACCCGGACAAGACCAAGGTGGGCTGGTGGAAGAATGGGTACCCCGAATACTTCGCCAAAGTGCTCAACGCCCCGGATTGGACGACCATTCGGGTCACCGTCAACGGGGAGTCCTTGGACCTTCATCACCAGAGTCCCCGTCATTTCGAGCGTGAGCTGGACATGCAAATCGGCTTGTTGACCCGCACGTTTGAGGTCGAGGTTGGAGGGGCATGGCTGCGTGTCCAAGCTCAGCGCTTCTGCAGCATGGCCGACGTCGAAACAGCCCATGTGCGGATGTCGGTCGATGTGCTGTCTGGAGAAGGGAATGTCCAATTCGATGCGGTTCTCGACGGTCAGGTGACCAACGAAGACGCGAACTGGGAGGAGCAATTCTGGGAACACCTCGACGCCGGCGGCGATGATCAAGGGGGACACCTGTTGGTCAAAACACGCAAGACGGAGTTTCACGTGGGCCATGCGTTCCGGACTTCGGCCTTCCACAACGGCCAGTCCATCAGCGGCACGGCCGAGGCACAGCAGACCGGACACGTAGTGCGCTTTGAGAGCGCATTCGAGCCGGGATCTGCCTTTGTCGTCGAAAAGCACATCGGCTTGGTTCGCGATTTCGACCACGATGCCGCAGTGCTGAGCAACATGGCCAAAGCCAAAGCGGCGGATGCCGAGGCCGCAGGCTGGAGTGCAGCGCGTCAGGATCACGCGATGGCGTGGTCCAAGATTTGGGAGGGGGCAGACATCACCATCGCCGGAGATGATGCTGCGCAGCAAGCCATCCGCTTCAACATCTTCCACCTCAATCAGACCTATACAGGAGACGACCCCCGCCTGAACATCGGCCCCAAGGGCTTCACCGGAGAGAAGTACGGTGGCGCCAGTTATTGGGACACCGAGGCCTATTGCCTTCCGTTCTTCCTGGGGACCCATCCTGAAAAAGTGGCGCGCCAGTTGCTGGTCTACCGGCGCCAACACCTGAACCGCGCGATTGAGAACGCAGAGAAACTGGGGTTCAAAAATGGTGCGGCCTTGTACCCCATGGTGACCATGAATGGGGAGGAGTGTCACAACGAGTGGGAAATCACCTTTGAGGAAATCCACCGGAATGGCGCAATGGTGTACGCCATCCACAATTACATCCGCTACACGGGAGACCGTGCTTATCTCGCCCAAGGCGGATGGGAGGTCATCTTGGGTGTCGCGCGCTTCTGGGCCCAACGCGTGAACTGGTCGGAGGCCAAACAGGCCTTTGTCATCCTCGGAGTGACAGGACCCAACGAATACGAGAACAACGTCAACAACAACTGGTACACCAACCGATTGGCGGCCTGGTGCTTGCGCCAAGGGGTGGCGGCGTTGGATTGGATGCGCGCGCATGCGCCCCAAGCCCTCGCGGATCAGAACGCCCTGTGGGCGTTTGACGAAACAGAGGCGGAGCACTGGACGGAGGTGGCCGACCGCATGTACTACCCGTTGCTGGAAGGAACCCGGGTGTTCCTTCAGCAGGACGGGTTTATGGACAAGGAGCAATCCATGGCGGCTGACTTGAACGATGAAGAGCGGCCGATCAACCAGCATTGGAGTTGGGACCGCATCCTTCGCTCGGTGTACATCAAGCAGGCGGACACCCTTCAGGGCCTGTACTTCTTTGAAGACGAGTTCGACGAAGAGACCCACCGGGAGAATTTTGAGTTTTACGAACCGCGTACGGTGCACGAGAGCAGTTTGAGCCCTTGCGTTCACGTGGTGCTCGCGGCCAAGCTTGGCATGGAGGAGAAGGCCGTCGAGATGTACTTGCGCACCGCCCGGCTCGACCTCGATGACTACAACAGGGAAGCCTATCAAGGACTTCACATCACGAGCATGGCGGGCACGTGGATGAGCGTCATCGAAGGATTCGGTGGCTTCCGCGTCGTGGATGGCGTGCCGCACTTCACGCCCATGCTTCCCCAAGCTTGGGACAGCTACACCTTCCGCCTCCAATTCCGTGGCCGAAACCTTCACGTGGAAGTCCAACGCGACGGCACGCAGGTGACCGTATTGACCGGCGACCCCTTGGAAATGGTGGTGAACGGGGTTCAGCAAGTCCTGTCTGCACAACACTGATCAGTCCAGCCAAAGGCTGTTGGTGCTGCCCGGTGTGCCGCCGTGCCCAATGGACGCCGACCACGCCTGAGGTTGATGGGCATCCATGTCGAGGTGAAGGCGCTCCAGTGACGGCCCCTGACCATCGGGGGCGCTGTCCCAATCTCCGGTATCGCTGAATTGCACGGATTCGACCACAGCGCCGTCGGGCCCGCGCAGCGCCAACAATTCGCCGCTGTTGTTCAACCCGCCCGTGCCCCAATCCAACACAGGGTAGCCGAGTCCAGCATAGGTCAGCGGTGCGGTGGTCAACACGAGGAAGCCTCCCGGTGAAATCCACGTGCTGGCGGGGAACACGAAATCCAGGCCCTCGGTCACAGACCAACCGGACAAATCCACCGCCAAATCGCCGGGATTGTGGAGCTCGAGAAATTCGTATTGGGCATCGGAACCTTGGGATGATGCCGGGTTGTAATGCAGTTCGGTGAACTGAATCAAGGGCCACGGTCCTTGGGTGTCCCCGCCCCAATCGCACGTCTCTCCAAAATCGGTCAGCATCAACAGCATGTCGGCCATGTCCACGTGGCCATCTCCGTCAAAGTCACTTCGGCACGGAGAGGTCAATGGCGATCCAGTTTGGGAATGGCCCCACAAAGGGCAAGCACTCAAAGCGGTGAGAAACAGGAAGGGAAGGAGGGGCGTATTGCGCATGATGAAGGGGTTGTTCTGGGCCGAACCAACGCCACCATTGCACACGAAAAACCCGGCATTCACCAGTGTGCCTGCCGGGTTTGTCGATGTCGGGAGTGCCCCGCTGAACTCACATCAGAGGTACTCGTTGGCGAGGTTGGCCAGGTCACTGCGCTCGCCCTTGTCCAGGGTCACGTGGCAATACAGATCGCGCCCCTTCAGTCGGTCGATCACGTAGCTCATGCCGTTGGACTGCTCGTCGAGGTAGGGCGTGTCGATCTGACGGACATCCCCGGTGAGGATGACTTTGGAGTTTTCGCCAGCCCGGGTGATGATGGTCTTGACCTCGTGGGGCGTCAAGTTTTGGGCTTCATCCACGATGAAAATCACATTCGACAAGCTGCGCCCCCGGATGTAGGCCAGCGGACAGATGGTGATCTTGCCCTGCGTCCGCATCTCCTCAATCGCCCGGTATTTCCTCTCGTTCTGGCCGAATTGGCTCTTGATGAAGTTCAAGTTGTCCCAGAGCGGCTGCATGTAGGGGTTGACCTTCTCCTCAGCATCGCCTGGCAAGTAGCCGATGTCGTTGTTGCTCAACGGCACGATGGGACGCGCCAGGATGATCTGGTCGAAGCGGTTCTTCTGCTCCAATGCGCCAGCCAAGGCGAGGAGGGTCTTTCCCGTTCCCGCCACGCCACTGATGGTGAGCAGGTGGATGTCCGGATTCAGGATGGCATGCAGGGCAAAGGCCTGCTCGGCGTTTTTGGGCTTGATGCCATAAGCGTAGCTCTTGTCGACCCGCTCGATGGTCTTTTTGGATTCATTGAAGAATCCCATCGCAGAAGACGAGCAATTGCGGATGATGTAGAAGTGGTTGTTTCTCCGCTCCTTGCCCAGCACGCTGATTTTGCGGGTTTGGCCGCTCACATACATTTTTCGGACGACCTCTCCGTCCACACCTTCAATCAAGGTCTTGCCCGTGTAGAGGTGCTTCATGTCCTTGACCTTGCCGGTCTTGTAGTCTTCAGCTGGCAGGTCGAGTGCCTTCGCCTTGAGGCGAAGGTTGATGTCCTTGGACACCAGGACCACTTTCATGTCAGGCTCATCGTGCTGAAGCTGCAGGGCCGCAGTCAGGATCTTGTGGTCGTTGGTTTTCTTGTCAAAAATGGCCGCGGCGTTGAGTCCGCTCTCGTGCTGGTCGTCGCTCATGATGATGCGCAACAGGCCGTCGGACTCGTTTTCGAGCGGGAACCAATCTTGAATCGAGTGCTCCTTGCTGATGCGGTCGAGGATGCGGATGCACTCTCGGGCTTCAAAGTTCTTGGTGTCATTGCCCACTTTGAAGGTGTCGAGCTCCTCGAGCACGGTGATGGGAATGGCGACCCGGTTGTCCTCGAAATTCTGCAGGCTGTTGTGGTCGTGGAGCAGCACTGAGGTGTCAAGCACGAACACCTTGGTTTTTCCTTTGACCTTCGCGGCCTTTTCTTCCTTTGGGGCTTTCCCAGACTTTTTGTCGGGGGACTTCTTCTTCGCTGTCGCCTGGCTTTCAGCGGATTCAGGAGCAATGAATGGGGCCTTGGTCGTCAAGAGCTGCAGTGTTGTTGAGCATCGGACAGTACACATCGCCGAGCGGCTCAGGGTTTGAAGTGCGTCACCACGTTTGGGGACACCTCCAAGCTATTTTCTCTTCTCGCCGAATGGGGAGTCCGGCCCATGGACTTCTTCACTTTGCGTCTGGGGTTGGCGCGCATCGCCTGCCCTCCGTGAGATGCAGCAGGGCGGAAGTCCGATTCAATTCTTGGGCCGAATTCAGCCCTCGTTTGGTCCGGAATCCGCGCCGAAGTAGAGGTCGTACATGCCTTCCGGCAAATCCAGCAGGACCACCTTTTCAATGCGATTCACTTCGCGCAAGACCTCGTCCGTCATCGGGAACAACCCTTCGCGGCCATTCAAGCTGGACTTGAAAAGGGGGTTGCCAGGCAGGTCCAAGACATCCAAGATGGTGCCCAGCGTACCATGCGTGCTGTCCCTCAATTCGAAGCCGATCACCTCGTGGTAATAGAATTGAAGGCCCTCCAATTCCGGCAAAGCTGCCGCAGGCAGCAGCAGCTCGTGCCCCGACATCGCCGCGGCGGCGTCCACATCGTTGATCCCCTCAAAATGAACGACCGTCACTTTGGGCCGCACCGATACGGATGACAAGGTGTACGGCACCAACGTGCCTTGCCGGCGAACCCACACCATGTCCAGCCCGGCATAGTGCTGGGGGACATCCACATCGAGCTTGACGGCAACATCGCCCTTCAGGCCGTGCGGCTTGAGCGTCTTTCCGAGGACGAACATGTCGGGAGAAGCAGCCATGGGGGCGAAGTTGGGGCAAAAAGAAAGGCCGCCATCGGCAGCCTTTCTTTCAAATGGGACAAGCGGGGATTACTCCTCGGTCTTCTCTTCCTCGCCACCTTCCTCGGCAGCAGGGGCCTCTTCAGCTGGCGCTTCTTCGGCAGCAGGTGCATCCTCAGCAGGAGCCTCCTCCGCAGCTGGCGCTTCTTCGGCAGCAGGTGCTTCCTCAGCAGGAGCATCCTCCGCAGCTGGCGCTTCTTCGGCAGCAGGGGCTTCCTCAGCGGGAGCCTCTTCGCCGGCTTCTGCAGCCGCAGCAGCGGCCGCTTCGGCATCCACAGCGGCCTGAGCAGCAGCGGCTTCAGCAGCGAGATCCGCTTGCTTGGACGCGATGTCCTTGGCGCGGGCATCGTTGACTGCCTTTTCGGCAGCCAAGGCCTTGGTGCGGGCCTCTTCCGCAGCAGCCGCCAGTTTGCTGGCCTGCTGGTTCACCTTGCCTTCCTTCTCGTGCAGCCAAGCCTCAAATTTCTTGTTGGCCTCCTCCTCGGTCAGGGCGCCTTTCTTGACCCCATTCAAAAGGTGATTGTGGTAAACGACACCCTTGTACTTGAGGATGGCGCGGGCCGTGTGGCTCATCTCAGCACCGACCTGCAACCAGTAGAGGGCACGGTCGTGAACCACATCGATGGTAGCGGGGTTGGTGTTGGGGTTGTAGGTGCCAACTTTCTCGATGAAGCGACCGTCGCGCTTGGCGCGGGCATCGGCGGCGACAATGTGGTAGAAGGGCTTGCCTTTCTTACCGTGACGTTGGAGGCGGAGGCGTGTGGCCATGTGAAAAACGTTTTAAAAGGGTCCGAAACCCCGTTGTTGATACTTGAAAATGGGCGGCGAAGATAGCCAAGAACCCGCTGAACCACAACGTGGAGGCGGGTGGTGTTCATCAGCTGCGAAGATGTCCCAAGAATTCCCGGCGGACATGCTCATTTTTGAAGGCACCGTGATAATCCGCCGTGACGGTTGAACTGCCTTCATCTTCGATGCCACGGCTCGAGACGCACATGTGCTTGGCGTCCATGACCACGGCCACATCCTCGGTTTGAAGGATGGCCTTTAGCGCCTCAGCGACCTGGCGGGTCAGGCGCTCTTGCACTTGTGGCCGCTTGGCGTAGTGGTCCACAAGTCGGTTGATTTTGCTCAACCCAATGACCCGTCCAGAAGAGATGTAGGCCACATGGGCCTTGCCGTGGATGGGCAAGAAGTGGTGCTCGCAAGTGGAATTCAGTGTGATGTCCCGTTCCACCAGCATCTCACCGTATTGGTAAGCGTTGTCGAACGTTTTGCAAGCGGGGTGATTGGCAGGGTTCAGGCCTCTAAAAATTTCCTGGACATACATCTTCGCCACGCGACGCGGGGTTCCGGACAAGCTGTCGTCGTTCAGGTCCAGACCGAGCGTTTCCATGATTTCCCGGAACAGCGGCTCGATGCGGGCCATTTTTTCTTGGTCGTCCAGGTGGAACGCGTCCGGCCGAAGTGGCGTATTGACCGAGGTGCCAACGTGGTCATCTCCGAGGCGCTCAGCGCGATCGAATGAACCATTGGAAGGGTGGGGCGTAGTGCTCGTCATGTCGTACCCATGAAAAGCCCGTTGAGGCCGGATATGTTCAATCCACCACCTTTCAACATCCGTCAATCGGGCGGGAGAATCCACGAACTTGGTCCGCCATGATTCTCGTTTACGACACGGAGACCACCGGCTTGCCCCGGGACTGGAATGCGCCGCTCACAGACAGCGAGAATTGGCCCCGACTGGTCCAGCTCGCCTGGCAATTGCACACCCCCGACGGCAAACTCGTTTCCCGCGGCAACCGCATCGTGAAGCCGGATGGATTCACGATCCCGTACAACGCCGCCAAGGTGCACGGCATCACCACGGAGCGGGCCACGGAAGTCGGCCTTCCCCTCGCCGAGGTGATGGAGGAGTTTGGCCGGGACCTCGACCAAGCCGCGCACGTCATGGGCCACAACATCGAGTTCGATGTCAACATCATGGGGGCGGAGTGGATCCGCCTCGGGGCGCCGGCCGAGCGCGTCACGGACAAGGCCTTGATCGACTCCAAGGACGAGGCCACCGAATTCTGTGCCATCCCGGGAGGCCGGGGCGGCAAATTCAAATGGCCAACCCTCACCGAGCTGCACGAAAAGCTGTTCGGCATGGGCTTCGGGGACGCGCACGATGCCGCCTATGACGTCGACGCCACGGCCAAGTGCTTTTTTGCCTTGGTCCAACGTGGGGTCATCCAGCGGGAAGGGTTTCCCACCGGGGATGGGGTCCAATACGAGGCGCCACAATTGGAGGCGGCCAACT
>CBFHWV010000016.1:0-5202 GCA_965659565.1 uncultured Flavobacteriales bacterium | reverse complement strand
GGACCACAAGTCCAACCGCAAGCAGCTGCCACGCCACCGCAAGCCACCGCGGACATCTCCGCGCTGGAGGACATTCCATTCAGCCACCTGCACGTACACAGCCAGTTCAGCGTGCTGCAGGCCACATCGAGTGTCGAGGTGCTGGCCGCCAAAGCTGCGGAATTGGGCATGCCCGCCTTGGCCGTGACCGACCACGGCAACATGATGGGGGCCTTCCAGTTTGTCCGGGCGGCCCACAAGGCCGGCATCAAACCCATCGTCGGCGCCGAACTCAATGTGTGCCGCGATCATGCCGACCGAAGTCAGAAAGACGACGGCTACCCGATTGTGCTGATCGCCAAGAACCGGGCAGGCTACCACAGGCTGGCCAAGTTGTGTTCCCTGGCCTACACCGACGGCTTCTATTACGTTCCTCGAATCGACCGAGCGCAACTGCTCGAATACAAGGAGGACCTGATTGTGCTCACCGGCGGCCTGTTCAGTGAGGTGCCGAGCTTGCTCCTCAATGTGGGGGACCGCCAAGCCGAGGACGCCTTCCTCTGGTGGAAAGAACACTTCGGTTCGAACTTCTATGCGGAGCTCAACCGCCACGGCATCGAGGAAGAGCAGGTGGTCAACGATTTCCTGCTCGGGCTGTGTCGCAAGCACGACGTCCGTTTCGTGCCCGCCAACAACAGCTACTACACCACACGCGACGAAGCCGATGCGCACGACATCTTGCTGTGCGTCAAGGATGCGGCGAACGTCAGCCAGCCCAAGCGGTATCTGGGACGGCGCGGGCGGGAATTCCGATTTGGCCTGCCCAATGACGAGTTCTATCTGAAATCCCCTGAGGAAATGCGCCGGCTTTTTGCGGATGTGCCCGAGGCGTTTGCCACCGTGCGGGACATCGTGGACAGCTGTGAGGCGTTCGAGTTGGAGCGGGATGTGCTGTTGCCGGCCTTCGACATTCCAGCGGAGTTCGTGCACCCGGAGGACGCGGTGGATGGCGGGAAGCGGGGAGAGAACGCTTACCTGCGTCACCTGACTTACGAGGGGGCCAAAGCCCGGTACGACGAGATCACGGACGAGATCCGGGAACGGTTGGACTTCGAATTGGAGACCATCGAAAAAACCGGGTACCCCGGCTATTTCCTGATCGTGCAGGATTTCACCACGGAAGCCCGCCGATTGGGCGTGAGCGTGGGACCTGGGCGCGGGTCGGCCGCCGGGTCAGCCGTGGCGTATTGCACGGGCATCACCAATGTGGACCCGATCGCCTACGATTTGCTGTTTGAGCGCTTCCTCAATCCCGACCGGGTCTCCCTGCCCGACATCGACATCGACTTCGACGACGAGGGACGGGGCAAGGTCATCGATTACGTGATCGACAAATACGGTGCCAACCAAGTGGCCCAAATCATCACGTACGGCACCATGGCGGCCAAGAGCTCCATCCGGGACACGGCCCGGGTGATGGAGTTGCCGCTGGGCGATGCCGACCGCCTGTCAAAGCAGATGCCCGACATCTCCTTGGCCAAGCTGTTCAAACTGGACGACAAAGCCCTCAAGGATAAGCTCCGCGGACAGGAGGGGCTCGACCAGGTCAATGCCATCAAGGCGATTCACAACGGCTCTGGATTGGAATCCGAAGTGCTCAAAAAAGCCCGGGTCATCGAAGGGTCGGTTCGCAACACCGGCATTCACGCCTGTGGGGTGATCATCACGCCAGACGACATCACCAAGTTCGTCCCCGTCGCCACGGCCAAGGACAGCAACATGGTCTGCACCCAATTCGACAACTCCGTCGCGGAGGATGCCGGGTTGCTCAAAATGGACTTCTTGGGGCTCAAGACCTTGACCATCATCAAGGACGCCGTGCGCAATGTCAAACGGCGCAGCGGGGTTGAGCTGGACCCGGAGGCCTTCCCCCTGGACGACACCGCCACCTACGAACTCTTCCAGCGCGGAGAAACCGTGGGCATTTTCCAATACGAGTCCGTGGGCATGCAGCGCTACCTCAAGGACCTCAAGCCCACTGAGTTTGCGGACCTCATTGCCATGAACGCGTTGTACCGACCGGGTCCGCTGGAGTACATCCCGTCGTTTGTCCGCCGGAAGCACGGCCAGGAGCCGGTCCAGTACGACCTCGACGCTTGTGAGGAATACCTCGCCGAGACCTACGGCATCACCGTGTACCAGGAGCAGGTCATGTTGCTCAGCCAAAAGCTGGCTGGCTTCACCAAGGGCGAGGCCGACACCCTGCGGAAAGCGATGGGCAAGAAAAAACGCGACCTGATCGCCAAGATGAAGCCCAAATTCCTCGAGGGCGGAAACGAGCGCGGCCACGATACGGACACCTTGGAGAAGATCTGGAAGGACTGGGAGGCGTTTGCGAGCTACGCTTTCAACAAGTCGCACTCCACCTGCTATGCCTGGGTGGCCTACCAGACGGCTTACCTCAAGGCCAACCACCCGGCGGAGTACATGGCCGCGGTGCTGTCCAACAACATGTCCGACATCAAGAAGGTGACCTTCTTCATGGAGGAATGCCGGCGCATGGGCGTGCCCGTCCTCGGGCCGGACGTCAACGAGTCCGTGTTCAAGTTTGCCGTCAACGCCGAGGGGGCCATCCGCTTTGGATTGGGCGCCATGAGCGGCGTGGGGGAGGGCGCTGTGAACTCCATCATCGAGTGCCGCAAGGAGGGCGCCTACGAAGGCATCTTCGATTTTGCGACCAAGGTCAACCTGAAGGACTGCAACAAACGGGTCTTCGAATCCCTCGCCCAAGGCGGTGCGTTTGATGGCTTTGCCAAGCCCATTCTCCGGGCCCAATGCTTTGCGCCTGACCACAAAGGGCGGACCACCATTGAGCTGGCGATCCGCTACGGCCAAGCCACACAGGAAAGCGCGAATTCATCCCAAGCCTCCCTCTTCGGAGGCGATGGCGACGCGATGGACATCCCCGAACCGCCGATTCCAAATTGTGAGGAGTGGCCCGCTTTCGACAAGCTCGCCCGCGAAAAGGACATTGTGGGCGTCTACATCAGTGGCCACCCATTGGACACCTTCAAGGTTCAGCTTCAGCAATTCTGTACGCCAGGGGGCATCGGCAATTTGGAAGACCTCGCCGCAGCGCGGGGCAGGACCATTTCCTTCGGAGGCATGGTGACCGAGGCCTACCACAAAATGACCAAGGCGGGCAAGCCGTTTGGGGGCATGACCCTGGAGGACTACCACGGCACCCACAAGGTCCAGCTGTGGCGGGACGATTACCTCAAGTTCAAGGACTTCTGCGTCGAAGGGTGGTTCCTGTTTGTCAAAGGCAAAGTGCAAATGCGCCAGTTCAGGGGTGCAGAAGAGCTCGAATTCAAGGTCTTGCGCATCGAGCTGCTGTCGGACGTGTTGGAGAAACTGGCAGGCCGACTCCGCCTCCAACTTGCGGTCGACCGACTCGATGCGGATCGTGCCGAAGTCATCTGCGACCTCCTGGAATTGCACAGCGGCGGTGTGGGGGTGACGGTGGAATTGCACCACGAGGAAAACGTGCTGGACATGATTTCCCGAAGCCGGAAAGTGGAGCTGAGTCCGGAGCTGCTCAGCCAACTCGACGAGATGGATGGCGTCGCGTACAAGGTGGTTGGTGGATAAGTTGGGAACCATTGGCCTTGCCGGAGAACCTGAGCTTCAAACCGGCGGTTACTTTTGAGAACTACATCTAGCTATTGCAACCATGGCCATTGAAATCAATGAAGCGAACTTCGAAGAAGTCGTGATGAACACCGACAAGCCTGTGATGGTCGACTTCTGGGCAGAATGGTGCGGCCCCTGCCGCATGGTCGGTCCAGTCGTCGAGAAAATCGCCGGCGACTACGAAGGAAAAGCCGTCGTCGGAAAAGTCGACGTCGACTCCAACCAGGAAATCAGCAGCAAATTCGGCGTGCGCTCCATCCCCACCATCGTGTTCTTGAAGAACGGAGAGGTGGTCGACAAGTCCGTCGGTGCCGTTCCAGAAAACGTGCTGACCGAGAAGCTGGAGAAGCTCATGGCCTGAGCGCCAAGCCCATCCCATGGAAAACGCCCCGCCCACAGCGGGGCGTTTTCGTGGGGCTATCTTTGAGAAGACGTGCCCATCGACCTGCAACCCTATCAATTCCGCCAGCTCGGCTCGCTGGAGTTCCTCGCCAAACAGGCGGTGGAAGGCTTCATCACGGGCCTGCACCGCAGCCCGTACCACGGCTTCAGCGTAGAGTTCGCGGAGCACCGGCTGTACAACCCCGGGGAGAGCATGCGGCACGTCGACTGGAAGCTCTTCGCCCGATCGGACCGCCTCTACGTCAAGCGCTACGAGGAAGAAACCAACCTCCGTTGCCAGATCGTGATCGACACGAGCGGCTCCATGTACTACCCGGCGGACGTGACGCCGGAGACGGGCATGAACAAGATCAAGTTTGCCACCCACGCTGCGGCCAGCCTGATCGAGCTCTTCAAACGCCAGCGCGACGCCGTCGGGCTCAGCCTGTTTGACCGCGACCTGCACGCCCACCACAAGGCGCGCTCCACCGTGGCCCACCACCGCCTGCTGTACGCTGAATTGGAGAAGACCCTCGCTGGCGTCGGCGAGGGTGGGGGAGAGACCGCTGCCGTGGAAGCCCTCCACACCATCGCGGAGGCGACGCCCAAGCGCTCCCTCGTGGTCCTGTTCAGCGACCTCCTCGACCGGACGCAAGACCTCGACGCGGTGTTCGCAGCCCTCGCACACTTGCGGCATGCCAAGCACGAAGTCGTGGTCTTCCATGTGCTCGACGAACAAACCGAGCAGCAATTCGACTTTGCCGATCGCCCCACCACCTTCATCGACCTCGAGAGTGGGGAGGAGGTGCGCGCCAACCCGGCGGAGCTGCGTGACCAGTACGTCGCCCGCATGGCAGAATTGCGTCGAGAGCTGGATGTCCGCTGTGGCAGTGCGGGCATCGATTGGGTCGACGTGGACATCGCCAAGGGGGTCAATCCCGTGCTCACAGCCTATCTGCTGAAGCGACAGCGGATGGGATAATGTGAATATCCTTCACCTGAATGCCAGGCAGTTAGGGTGGTTATCAACAATTTCACCGCCCATTTTCTTGCGGGATGATACACCCTGTGCTTTCTTGGCCGCCTTCACAACTGCCTGCAAGGCACGCCATGTCAAACCACTTCCTCATCCGCCGCGCGGCACGCGTC
>CBFHWV010000015.1:31146-34760 GCA_965659565.1 uncultured Flavobacteriales bacterium | reverse complement strand
ACATTGTGCGTCCCGTGCTCAGCAACGCTTTGTTGGACTTCGGGACAAGTGAGTGCGATGGCACGGCGACGTTGACCGTGGGGTCAGAGGTGTACACCATTTCTCTTTGAGCGAAGGGACACCGTTTTTGAAAAACTGAGAAGAATGGGGGCAGCACAGCCCCCATTTTCTTGCACAGCTTAATTCATGTACATACATTTGTTGTATGAACATCGAAAATGAAGTCGGCGTATTGAGTGCCATTGAACAGCGTTGGAGTCCTTATGCATTTGATGGAAGTGCGGTGTCGCCGCAGGAGTTGGACGTGTTGGTGGATGCGGCAAGGCGCGCCCCGAGTGCGTTCAACAACCAAAGTGCGCGCTTTTTGACAGCCCACAGGGGGACCCCGGAGTTCAACGCCATCCAGGCCACGATGATCGACTGGAACCAAATGTGGACGGCGGATGCCGGGGTGTTGATCGTGGCCCTCGGCCGCGACCGATTTGCTTACAATGACGCGCCGAACCCTCTGGCACAACTGGAAGTCGGCTTTGCTTCTCAGAATCTGATGACCCAGGCGACCTCCATGGGGCTGCATGTGCACCCTTTGAGTGGCTTTGATGCGAGTGAATTGGCTGACAAGGCGCAGGTGCCTGGGTATACCCCTTACTTCATCATGGCCGTTGGACGCCAACGGTTGGATGGCGAGGATGACCTGATCGCCAAAGACCAAGATCGCACCTGGCCACGCTTGCCCATCCATGTGGTGGCGCAACCTTTTGGAACCGAACTCTCCGACGATTGAAGTGTCATGTCTTGGATGAATGCCACCATTTTGAATCGGGTCATTGCAGTCAGCAGTGCTGTTCTGGCCTTCACATTTCCCCCCTTTCAAACCATGAATGATTCGACGCCCAGTGGGGCACAATTCGTTTTGCACCGCGAAGCAGACCGCGGTCACGCCGACCACGGCTGGTTGGACACCCACCACAGTTTCAGCTTCGCCGGATGGCACGACCCCAAGAAGATGCACTTCGGTGCGCTTCGCGTTCTGAACGATGACGATGTGGCGGGCGGTGGCGGATTTGGAACACACCCGCACGACAACATGGAAATCGTGACCATCCCCACTTCCGGGGCCTTGGAACACAAGGACAGCATGGGCAACAGCTCGGTCATTCGAACTGGAGATGTGCAGGCCATGACGGCCGGCACCGGAATTCGACACAGCGAATTCAACCACAGCGCGAGTGAGGCCGTGCGCTTTTTTCAGGTCTGGATTTATCCCAATGAGCGCGACTTGACGCCCCGGTACGACCAGAAGAAGTACGATGTTGGGGCGGTGAACGATGGCTTCACCACGTTGGTGACCCCAGACGGCAGCGCAGGGGTTCGCATTCACCAGAACGCGTGGTTCAACCTGGGCAACTTCAGCGCAGGGCATCGGGCCCAATACGATGTGCACGGCACCGGTCAGGGGGTCTACGTCATGGTGGTGGAAGGCGAAGCGGAAATCTTGGGCCAGACATTGGGCCGCCGGGATGCCATCGGAGTTTGGGACGTGGCGTCGCTCGACATTCAAGCGACGGCGTCCTGTGAGTTGTTGCTGATTGAGGTGCCCATGCGGTGGTGACGGCACTGTTCGAAAGTGTGTTCTCGACTTTGGGAATGAAGGGAGCCGATCCGGTCACCCCCATTACTTTCGGACTGTCGTCGCATGCTGAAGAAATGGTGGAACCGATGGGGCAGGGCAACCCTGCGCCGTGAGCCTGGAGCGATTCGGGCCCGCAAGGGCCAGAAGCTGGCTGATGCATCCCATTTGGTGTTCCTCATCCCGGCCACCAAAGTGGGCCAGCGCGCCCAACTCCGGGAACTGGTGGACCATTTGTCGGGTCGAGAAGACATGCCGGATTGGACGTGCGTGGTCGACACAGGATGGACCAAAAAGGCCCATGCCAAATCCCGCGCCCAACGCATCAAAAAGCTGGGGGCCTCGGCCTCCTTGCCTCCGGATTTCCCGCAAGACCCGCGCATTCACCTCTTCTGGCGGGACGATGTTTCCCGTCAAGGATTGCCCAAGCACCTGCCGGATCCGCTCAGCCACGGAGACACCTTGGTCTACCTTCACCAAGGCGGAGAAGCGCTGGTGATGGAGGCCTTGTTGAAGCGGTCTACCTTGCCTTTCAAAGTGGGACCCACCCAAAATGAGGCTGAACTGGACTTCATGCTCACCTGGCCGGAAGGCGGCGACATGTCATCCTTCGTCCAATTGACGTTGCATTATTTGAACACCCTCGACTTGAAATGACCAAGCGATTTACGGGCCTCGGCGTCGCCCTCATCACGCCGTTCAACGACCAAGGTGCCATCGACTATCCAGGGTTGGAACGCATGGTCCACCACGTTGCCGGGAGCAAGGCCCATTTTCTGGTGGTGCTCGGCAGCACAGGCGAAGCGCAGCTGCTCACCGACGAAGAGAAGCGCAGGGTCTTGGACTTTGTGCAGGAAGTCAATGACGGCCGCTTGCCTCTGGTGGCGGGCTTGGACGTGAGCGGGGGAACCGTCGCTGCAGTCCAGCGGTTGCGACAGCTCGACACCACAGGCTTGGACGGATTGCTGATCAGTGCGCCGGCCTACATCAAGCCGGGACAGGCTGGACTGGTGGAGATGTTCGAAGCCTTGTCTGAGGCATCACCGCTTCCGATCATCCTGTACAATGTGCCGTCGAGAACCGGGGTGCACTTGTTGCCGGAGACCATTGTGGAGATCGCCCACCGTTGCGAACAGGTCGTGGCCCTCAAGCAGGCCCACGACAACCTCAGTGAATTCCGGACGATCCGGGCTCAGGTTCCCGAGTCATTCAGCCTGCTTTCAGGGGATGATGCCAACGCCATGCCGATGATCGCTCTGGGGGGCGATGGCTTGGTGGGCGTCATTGGCAATGCCTATCCGAATCCCTGGGCAGAGGCCATTGACTTGGCCATGTTTGGCTCCGTGAAAGAGGCAGAAGCGCGATTGGCCGATCAACGGGCCTTGGTGGAGGCCTTGTTTGAAGAAGGCAATCCCACTGGAATCAAGGCTGTCTGTGATGTGCTCGGATTGTGCGGTCCCCAGGTGCGCCGGCCGTTGATGCCGGCCACCAAAACCTACCGCGATCGGCTCTACACCGCGGTGGCTGCGGTGGGGGCTGGGCCGGTCCGAACGGAAACCTGACGCCGATGAAGGCGGGGCGAGGTTAGACGGTCAGCCCCTGCTTGACGGAGATGACCTCCTTGCAGGCCGCCACGATGTGGCTCGGTCCGAGGCCGTATTTCTCCAGCAACTGAGCGGGTGTTCCAGACTCTCCGAAACTGTCGTTGACGGCCACCAAACGCTGTGGCGTAGGCAGGTGCTGTGCCAGACAGCAGGCCACGCTTTCTCCAAGTCCACCCGCACGCTGGTGCTCTTCGGCGGTCACGACACAACCGGTCCGGCTGGCGCTTTCGAGCAGGGCTTTTTTGTCCAGCGGCTTGACAGTGTGCATGTCCATCAGGTCGACGGAGATGCCGTTCGCCGCCAATTCGCGGGCGGCGAGAATGGAGTTCCACACGAGGTGTCCATTGGTGACCAGCGTCACGTCGCTTCCCGTCATGACC
>CBFHWV010000015.1:14849-31032 GCA_965659565.1 uncultured Flavobacteriales bacterium | reverse complement strand
TTCCGCGTCTGCTCGTAGTCGCAGGTGTGGATGACGGTCATGTTGGGCAGCATTTTCATCATGCCCACATCTTCCAAGATCTGGTGGGTGGCGCCATCCTCACCAAGGGTGAGGCCGCAGTGGGAAGCGCAGATCTTGACGTTTTTCTCGCTGTACGCCACGCTCTGCCGGATTTGATCGTACACGCGTCCGGTGGAGAAATTGGCGAAGGTTCCAGTGAAGGGGATCAAGCCGCCGATGGTCATGCCGGCCGCCACGCCAATCATGTTCGCTTCTGCGATTCCGGCCTGTTGAAATCGCTCCGGGAACGCATCCTGGAAGGCGTTCATCTTCAAGGATCCGGTGAGGTCTGCACACAGTGCCACCACGCGGTCATTGGCTTGTCCAATTTCGAGAAGGCCCTGGCCGAAGCCACTGCGGGTGTCTTTGCGGGTCAAGCCGTCCAGATCGGATTGGCTGGCGGAGAGAAAGTCCATCATGATCAAAAGCTGAGGGTGTGATTGCCCCCGGAGCGAATATCCAATTTCCGGGTGACGGAGAGGTCGGTTTTGGGCGCGTGTTTTGCACGGAAGATCACCACATACCGACCGGGCTGCAGTGCGTATCGGCCGGAAGGGTCCTGGCCATCGAAGGGGACCACCAGCTGGCGCCCCTCTGCGTTTTCTTTGAAAATGCCCCCGAACCCAGCCGTGCCAATGTCGAGGTGAAGGGACCCTGGTTCGGAGAGCTTCACGGGCACGATGCGCCCATCGCCAATCCGCACATCGTTCACCACTTCAGGAGGGAGCGTGCCGAATTCCAGCCGGTAGGTGCCCGCCAAATAGCGCTGTCGGGTGCCCACGCTTTGGGTGTGAATCGGGGTGCAGCCATCCTGTTCGAAGACCCGGACTGGCACGCCATCCAACGCGCTTCGGTCCCGGCTCGGCGTCAAATCGAGGTAGCCCATCGGGGCGTTGACCTCAAGGTGGTTGTGCTCCCTGGGCGTCAAGGTCACATTGGAGGACCGCAACGGTGGGAGGCTGTGAACCACGATGTCATATTGGGGAACGGGATTGAGGACCAATGTATCCGGAACACCAGGCGAAATGGCCGTGTGCACCGCTTGTAGGACCGGGTGACCCGAAGGCTGTTCCAAGATTTCGAAGGGCACATTGGTGATGGTGGGGAGGCCTTCTGAATCCAGCAGGTCGAGCTGGGCCGTGGTGCGGTGAATGGCCTGATCAATGACAATGTCGAGCACTTCTCCAAACACCTCGGGTTGAGATGCGTCGAAATACCGACCGACACATTGGAAGGTGTCCTTGTACTTCTCCTCCAGACCGATGCCGATGATGAAGGGTTGGATGACAATGCCTTGGGCTTGCAAGGCCCGCGACACCGCGCAGGGGTCTTCATCGCAAGCCTCAATGCCGTCGGTGATCAGCACAATGACGTTGCGCCCCGGTCCCGAGGTGGCGGCAAAATCGTCGGCCGCTGCGAGGAGCGACCTGGCAATGGGGGTGGTCCCTTGGGCGCGGAGCTTCTTGAGCTCCTGCTGGATGATCAGGTTGCGCCCAGGTCCAATCGGCACAATCAACTCGGTGTCGTCACAGTCTTGTTTTCCAGGCACATGGCGGGTGCCATGTCCATACACGCGCAAGCCAAGCTCGATGTCCTCCTGCAGATACAGACTGTCCAGGGAAGCGGCGAGCAGCTCTCGGGCCACATCCCATTTGCGGCGGCGTCCCCAGAATGCGTTCATCGAATTGGACGCATCGAAGACGAAGAGGATGCGCGTGACTTCCGGCTTGGTTTCCCCAGAAGTCCCACTTTGGCCGCACAGTGGGGCGTTTCCGGACAGCAGAAGTCCGAGCCCCAGTGCCAGGCCGCACCAACACGCTCGGCGATGGCCGGCCATCAGTAATCCGCGAGGGAGGAGTCGAGTTGCGCCAAGGCCGAAGCCAGCTGTTCATCGTTGGGGGCCACGCCGTGCCATTTGTGCGTGCCTTCCATGAAGTCCACGCCGCGTCCCATGTCGGTGCGCATCAACACGACCACGGGTTTCCCTTGACCAGCGGCGTTGCGGGCCTCTTTGAAAATGCGGTCGAGGTCCCCGAGGTCATGCCCGTTGCATTCGAGGACGGTCCAGCCAAAAGCAGCCCACTTCGCGCCCAGATCGCCCAGCGACATGACGTCTTCCAAGGGACCATCGATTTGTTGCCCGTTGTAGTCCACGAAGCTGATGAGGTTGTCAATCTTGTGGTGGGCAGCGTACATGGCCGCTTCCCAGATCTGGCCTTCCTGAAGCTCGCCGTCTCCGTGGAGGCTATACACCCAGCGGTCTTCGCCATTGAGCTTCTTGGCTTGGGCAGCGCCACAGGCGACGCTCAATCCCTGGCCGAGGGAGCCGCTGGCGACGCGAATGCCCGGCAGCTTTTCTTCCGTGGCTGGATGGCCCTGAAGGCGGGTGTTCAGCTTTCGGAACGTGGCCAATTCCGACACGGGGAAGTACCCCCTGCGGGCCAAGACGCTGTACCAGACCGGGCTGATGTGCCCGTTGGACAGGAAGAAGAGGTCCTCTCCCTTTCCGTCCATGGTGAAGTTCTCAGGGTCGATCTGCATCTCCTCGAAGTAGAGTTTCACCAGGAAATCGGTGCAGCCGAGTGAGCCGCCGGGGTGGCCAGAACTGGCGCCGTGAACCATGCGGACAATGTCGCGTCGCACCTGGCTGCAGATGTCGGAAAGTGGGGGAGTCTTGGACATGAACGTCGAGAGAGAATGTGCGGGTCGAAAGTACACAGGACGCGCGCGCCGATGAGGGGCCTGTGGACAAAAGCAGGGAAAGTCTGCCGGCGCAGTGGCGGTTATCTTTGCCCTCCAAATCCAGACCCCATGGCCCTGAAATGTGGCATTGTCGGCCTGCCCAATGTGGGCAAATCGACCCTTTTCAATTGTCTGTCCAACGCCAAGGCGCAGAGCGCGAACTTCCCTTTCTGCACCATTGAGCCGAACCTTGGTGTGATCAACGTACCAGATGAGCGGCTGGAGAAGCTGGTCGAGATGGTCCAGCCGCAGAACACGGTGCCAACGACGGTCGAGATCGTGGACATTGCCGGTCTGGTGAAAGGCGCCAGCAAAGGAGAGGGGCTCGGCAACAAATTCCTGGCCAACATCCGAGAGACCCACGCCATTTTGCACGTGTTGCGGTGCTTCGAGGACGACAACATCGTCCATGTGGACGGCAGCGTCGATCCGATTCGAGACAAAGAAGTCATCGATACGGAGTTGCAATTGAAGGACTTGGAAACGGTCGAAACGCGCATGCAAAAGGTGGCCAAGCAGGCGTCCATCGGCGACAAGGACGCCCGGAAGCAGCTCGACCTGTATGAGCGGGTGAAGGCCGCTTTGGAGCAAGGGATCTCCGCACGCGCTGTGGAACGGGAGGACAGCGAGGAGCCGCTTTTCCAGGAGATGCAGTTGCTCACCGGCAAGCCCATCTTGTACGTCTGCAATGTGGAGGAAGGTGCCGTGGTCCAAGGCAACGCCCATGTGGAGCGCGTCAAGGAAATGGCGGCTTCAGAAGGCGCAGGCACGTTGATCATCGGTGCCGCCATCGAGGCGGACATTGCGGAGCTTGAAGATGCGGAGGAGCGCGAGATGTTTCTCTCCGACATTGGATTGGAGGAACCTGGGGTGGCCAAGCTGATTCGATCCGCATACAGCCTGCTGGACCTCCAGACGTATTTCACGGCTGGCGAAAAGGAGGTGCGGGCTTGGACGGTCAAAGCCGGGAGCACGGCGCCCCAAGCCGCTGGCGTCATTCACACGGATTTCGAGAAGGGATTCATTCGCGCGGAGGTCATGAAGTACAGCGATTTCGTGTCGCTGGGCAGCGAACAGGCGGTCAAAGAGGCGGGCAAATTGAGCATCGAGGGCAAGGAGTACATCGTCGAGGACGGTGACATCATGCACTTCCGATTCAACGTCTGAGATGGCGATGGTCCCGTCTTGCCGCATGGGCCTGCTGGCCGCCATTGCGCTGTTGTTCAGCATGTGCACCACAACGGCGGTTCAAGAGGAAGCGGTGCAGACCGATGTCGACCGCGCCCGCATTTTGGAGCGCATGTCGGCCCAGGAGGCCGCGTGGAATGCGGGGGACCTCGACGGCTTTATGGCCGCGTACTGGAGGTCGGACAGCTTGCTGTTTGTAGGGAGCCGAGGCCCTTCACGGGGTTGGGACACCACCCTTGACAATTACAGAAGGTCCTACCCGGACCGCATGGCCATGGGGCAGCTCACCTTTGGCGTGGAGGAGCTGACATTCGCAGGTCAGGACCATGCCCTGATGCTGGGCAGCTGGCGGTTGGACCGAACAGAAGGCCTGGACACCTTGTCGGGCTGGTTCAGCTTGGTCTGGGAGCGCAAGCAGGGCGACTGGGTCATCGTTCGGGACCACAGCAGCTGATTGGCTGCGACCTGATCAACGATAGACGAAGACGTCTTCGTTGGGTTTGTGCATGTAGTAGGCCTCCCGGGCATGGCGTTCCCGCGCCGCAGGATCCGCATTCAATTGCTCCAGGTCTTCCTCCAACTCGGAAATGCGCTGTTGGTGCGCTTTCATGTGAGCCTCGATGTCGTTTCGTTCCGCGTGGGTGCGGACCATGCGCAACAGGTCCACATCGGCGAGGGTCAACATCCAGACGAGAAAAAGGACAGCGGCCAAGACATACCGATTGGTGTGTCTCAGCCGCTCTATGATGTCCTGAAGGCGATCCATTCGCGTCAAGCCTGGTCCTCGTCGTTGGAGGTGCCTTCTGAGGCTTCCTCAGGGGCGTCCCCTTCAGATGCCTCAGGCGCGTCGTCCTCAGCAGGTGCTTCTGGCGCCTCTCCCTTGATGATGCGGATGGCCAGTTCGTCCTGTCCTTCCATGGCATCCCCCTCAATTTTGTCGCCTTCTTGAAGCTGCGCACTGATGATCTCCTCGGCGAGGGGATCCTCGAGGTACTTCTGCAGCGCACGGCGCAATGGGCGGGCGCCAAACTGCTCGTCATAGCCCTTTTCTACGAGGAAATCCTTGGCGGCGTCGGTCAGGGTGATGCCGTAACCGAGGCTCTCGATGCGTCCGAACAGCTTGCGCAATTCGAGGTCGATGATGCGGTGGATGTCGTCGCGCTTCAGGCTGTTGAAGACAATGACGTCGTCGATCCGGTTGAGGAATTCCGGAGCGAAGGCGCGCTTCAGTGCGTTCTGGATGACCCCGCGGCGGTCGTCGCTCTCCTTGGACTGCTTGGCGCCCGTGGAGAATCCGACACCCGTGCCGAAATCCTGCAGTTGGCGTGCACCAATGTTGGAGGTCATGATGATGATGGTGTTCCGGAAGTCCACACGGCGGCCGAGGCTGTCGGTGAGCTGCCCGTCATCGAGGGCCTGCAAAAGCAGGTTGAACACGTCCGGGTGGGCCTTCTCAATCTCATCGAGGAGGACAATGGAGTATGGCTTGCGGCGCACCTTTTCGGTGAGCTGGCCGCCTTCTTCATATCCGACATATCCGGGAGGCGCTCCCACCAGACGGCTCACGGCAAACTTCTCCATGTACTCGGACATGTCGATGCGAATCAAAGCCTCTTCGGAGTCGAAGAGGTTCTTGGCGAGCTCCTTGGCGAGTTGCGTCTTTCCAACGCCGGTGGGGCCCAGGAAGATGAAGCTGCCGACTGGTTTGCTGGGGTCCTTGAGGCCCGCGCGGTTCCGCTTGATGGCGCGAACCACCTGACGAACTGCGGTAGGCTGTCCGATGACCCTATCAGCCATGTCGTCTTCCATGCGGGACAACTTCCCGCTTTCCTTCTCTGCAATGCGTTGGACGGGAATGCCCGTCATCATGGCCACCACTTCCTCGACATGGTCCTCGGTCACCGTCACCCGATGGGTCTTGGTGTCCTCTTCCCACTTCTTCTTGGCTGCAGCGAGCTTTTCGGTCAGTTGGCGCTCCGAGTCGCGCAGGCGGGCCGCTTCCTCGTACTTCTGGCTTCGGACCACCCGATTTTTCTCCTCTTTGACCTCTTCAATCTCCTGCTCGATGTCGATGATCTCCTGCGGGACATTGATGTTGTTGAGATGAACCCGACTGCCCACTTCATCCAAGGCGTCGATGGCCTTGTCCGGCAAATGGCGGTCGGTGATGTACCGGGACGTCAAGGACACACAACAGCGGATGGCTTCGTCGGTGTAATTGACGGAGTGGTGCTCCTCGTACTTGTCCTTGATGTTGTTGAGGATCTGGATGGTCTCCTCCACGGAAGTCGGTTCGACCAACACCTTCTGGAAGCGGCGCTCCAATGCCCCGTCTTTCTCAATGTGCTGACGATACTCGTCCAGCGTGGTGGCACCGATGCATTGAATCTCGCCCCGGGCCAAAGCCGGTTTGAACATGTTGGAGGCATCGAGTGAACCACTGGCGCCTCCAGCGCCCACGATGGTGTGGATCTCGTCAATGAAGAGGATCACGTCAAGGCTCTTCTCGAGCTCATTCATGACGGCCTTCATCCGCTCTTCAAATTGGCCCCGGTACTTCGTGCCGGCAACGAGGGAGGCCACATCAAGGGTCACAATGCGCTTCCCGAACAAAACGCGGGAGACCTTCTTCTCCACAATGCGGATGGCCAGGCCTTCCGCGATGGCGCTTTTTCCGACCCCGGGTTCTCCGATGAGAATGGGGTTGTTCTTTTTCCGCCGGGCGAGCACTTGGCTCACGCGCTCAATTTCTTTTTCGCGGCCCACGATGGCATCGAGTTTGCCTTCTTCAGCCAGCGCAGTCAGGTCCCGTCCGAAGTTGTCGAGGACCGGGGTTTTGCTCTTGCTGTCTGACTTGGAAGCACTGCCGCGGCTCGGTCCACCGCCCATGGCACCGCGGTCTTCCTCATCGTCCGCCATGCCGGGGAATTCGGCACGGGGCGAATTGGCATTCCCGCCGCCATCGGAGAGGATGCTCTCGAATTCCTGTTTCGCTTCGTCGTAGTCGACGTTCAGCGCGAGCAGGGCCTTGGTGGCCACGTTGTTTTCGTCTTTCAAAATGGAGAGGAGAAGGTGTTCAGTTCCAATGACCGGGCTTTTGAAGGTCTTGGCTTCGAGATAGGTAATCTTGAGGATCTTCTCGGCTTGTTTCACCAAGGGAATGTTGCCCGGATTTCCAGTGGTGACGGCAGAAGGGGAGATGCTGCCCTCGACCATCTTGCGAAGCCGGGGCAGGTCGACGTTGAGGCCTTCCAGAATGCGGATGGCCGTGCCTTCTCCCTCTCGGATGATGCCGAGCAGAAGGTGCTCGACGCCGATGTAATTGTGACCGAGTCGCAACGCCTCTTCACGGCTGTACGTGATGACGTCCTTGACCCGGGGAGAGAATTTTGCGTCCATGTTCAATATTGATGGGGCGAACCCCGATTGTCAAAGCTATTGCCGCCAATGAAGCGGTAGATTTTGTAGGCGTGTGATTTTCCACAAGCCACCGTCAGGCTTGTTCAAAATACGGGCCAAAACCGTCCCGATTGGGGCAGGGGAAGCGGTATTTTCGCTCAACCCCCAAATGGGGCCGCAAGCCGCGGTCTGCGGGGGAATGACAACATGGCAGAAGGAGAGAAGATCATTCCGATTTCGATCGAGGATGAAATGAAGTCGGCCTACATCGATTACTCGATGTCGGTCATTGTGTCGAGGGCCCTCCCCGATGTGCGGGATGGTTTGAAGCCAGTGCACCGCAGGGTGCTGTTCGGCATGCTGGAATTGGGCGTCCTGTCCAACCGCGCTTACAAGAAGTCCGCCCGTATTGTCGGAGAGGTGTTGGGCAAATACCACCCACACGGCGACAGTTCTGTGTACGACACCATGGTGCGACTGGCCCAGGACTGGTCCATGCGCTACCCGATGGTGGATGGTCAGGGAAACTTCGGCTCCATTGATGGAGACAATCCGGCGGCCATGCGATACACCGAGGCGCGCCTGCGGAAGGTGGCGGAGGAGATGCTGGCCGACCTGGACAAGGAAACCGTCGACCTCGCTTACAACTTCGACGATAGCCTTCAGGAGCCGACCGTGCTCCCCGCCAAGATTCCCAATCTGCTCGTCAACGGAGCGGCGGGCATCGCGGTGGGCATGGCGACCAACATGCCGCCCCACAACCTCACCGAGGTCATCGATGGCTGCGTGGCCATGATCGACGACCCCAACATTTCTGTGGAAGGGTTGATGGAATACGTCAAAGCGCCTGACTTCCCGACCGGAGGCGTCATCTATGGTGTGGAAGGCGTCAAGGATGCCTATGAGACGGGACGTGGTCGTGTGGTCATGCGCGGCAAGGCCCGGTTCGAGGAAACCCGCACTGGCAAGGAGCAGATCATCGTCGAGGAGATTCCCTACCAGGTCAACAAGGCCGACATGGTGCGGAAGGCAGCCGACTTGGTGAACGAGAAGAAAATCGAGGGCATCAGTGAAATCCGCGACGAATCTGACCGGAAAGGCCTCCGCGTCGTGTTTGACCTCAAGCGGGACGCCATCCCCAATGTGGTGCTCAACAAGCTCTACAAGTACACCCAACTTCAAACCAGCTTCTCGGTCAACAACATCGCCTTGGTCAAAGGGCGTCCGCAGCTCTTGAACCTGCGGGAGATGATTTTCCATTACATCGAGCACCGTCACGATGTGGTCGTCCGCCGGACGCAGTTTGAGCTGCGCAAGGCGGAGGAGCGGGCCCACATTTTGCAGGGCCTCATCATCGCCATCGACAACCTCGACGAGGTCATCGCCCTCATCCGGGGCAGCCAGACCCCAGAGGAGGCCCGCAACGGCCTCATGGAGAAGTTCGAGCTGAGTGAAATCCAGGCCCGGGCCATTCTGGACATGCGCCTCCAAAAGCTCACCGGTCTTGAGCGCGACAAGCTGCGCGCCGAGTACGACGAGTTGATGGAGCTCATTGGTCGACTGAAGGCCATCTTGGAGGACAAGGCCCTCCGGATGGGCATCATCAAGGACGAACTCCTCGAAATGAAGGAGAAGTTTGGCGATGAGCGCCGCTCCCGCATCGAGTTCTCCAGCGCTGAACTGAGCATCGAAGACATGATTCCGGACGAGCAGGTGGTCATCACCATCAGCCACGCCGGCTACATCAAGCGGACCCGCCTCGCCGAATACAAGGAGCAGTCCCGCGGTGGAGTGGGGTCCAAGGGCGCCATCACGCGCGACCAGGATTTCATCGAGGAGATCTTCTCCGCGACCAACCACAACTGGCTGCTCATCTTCACCCAGAAAGGGCGCTGCTTCTGGATGCGCATTTTCGAAGTGCCGGAAGGGTCTCGCACCTCCAAGGGACGGGCCATTCAGAACCTGATCAACATCGAGTCGGACGACAAGGTGATGGCCTACATCCCTGTCCAGGACATCAAGGATCCGGAGTATGTCAATGCCCACAACGTGGTCATGTGCACCAAGAAGGGGGTCATCAAGAAGACCACCCTCGAAGCCTATTCCCGTCCGCGGACCAATGGCATCAACGCCATCACCATCCGCGAGGACGACGAGCTGCTGCAGGCCAAGTTGACCACCGGAGACAATGAGATTCTGATGGGTCTCCGTTCTGGTAAGGCCATCCGTTTCCCTGAAGAAAAGGTGCGTGCCGTGGGCCGCACGGCGCAGGGGGTCAAGGGAGTGACCTTGGCGGACGACAAGGACGAAGTCGTGGGGATGGTCATCATCGTGGACGGTTCCAAGGATGTGCTCGTGGTCAGCGAGCGTGGCTACGGAAAGCGTTCGGCAGTGGAGGATTACCGCATCACCAACCGTGGCGGAAAGGGCGTCAAGACCCTGAGCGTGACCGAAAAGACCGGCAACCTCGTCGCCATCCTCGGCGTCACCGATGAGGACGACCTCATGGTCATCAACAAGAGTGGCATCACGATTCGGACGGGTGCGGATGAGTTGCGCACGATGGGCCGCGCCACACAAGGCGTGCGCCTGATCAACCTCCGGAAGAACGATGAGATCGCAGCAGTTTGCCGGACGCCCAAATCCGAAGAGGATGAGGTGGCCGCAAATTCAGAAGGCGCCGAGGGTGCTGACGGTGCTGACGGTGCTTCGGAGGCAGGTGCCGCTCCTGAAGCGGTGCCGGAAGGCGGAGAGGAGTAAGCTGAGACCGGCGCTGCAAGTCTGGCACGGCTTGTGCTAGATTTGCACCCGATTCAAGCTGATTCCATGCTCAACCTCAAGTCCATCGTGGCCGTCATGGCCATCCTGCCTCTCGGTCTCGTCGCCCAGAAAGACGTCGTCAGTGCCTACAACGCCAACCAAGACGGCGACTATCTGAAGGCGGCCGAATTCATCGACCAGGCCATCCTCGATGCCAAGGCCAACGTCAAGGAGAAGACCTGGCGCTACCGCGGCAACATCTACACCAACATTGCTTCGGATAGCGCGCTGTATTCGCAGGTGCCTGACGCTTTGGAGAAAGCGGCGATGAGCTTGGCCAAGGCCGAGGAACTCGACGTCAAGAACCGCTATGAAGCAGAGCGCAAAGCAGATGTGGCGCGTGGCGCTTCCATTGCGGGCAATGCTGGCATCAGCTACTTCAACAATGGTGTGTACGGCCGGGCAGGGGAGCTGTTCGTCACGGCATCTGAGCTGACGTTGGCCCTCGGTGCAGTCGACACCATGGCCATTTTCAACAGCGCGCTCTGCTTCGAGAAAGCCATGATGTACGACCGCGCTGTCGATCAGTACATGATGTGTGGAGGTTACGGTTACCAGGTGCCAGACGTCTTCTTGTTCGCGGCCAATATCCAGAAAATGGAAGGGGATACGGCCAAGGCCTTGACCACGTTGCAAAACGCGCGTCAGGATTTTCCACGGGAGCAAGCTCTGATCATCGAGGAGCTCAACATTTATCTGGTCGGTGGGCAATTTGAGCTCGCCAAGGAAAACCTGATGCTGGCCGCGGAGCAAGATCCAACCAATGAAATTTTGTGGTTCAGTCTGGGCAGTGTTTACGACAACCTGGGCATGACCGACGAAGCTGTGGAGGCCTACGCAAAGAGCTTGGAGATCAAGGCGGATTACTTCGATGCGAACTACAACCTGGGCGCCCTGTACTTCAACAAGGCTGTGCAGATGGTCAATGAGGCCAACGACATGTGGAAGCCGCGCATGAGCAGCGAAGAGTCGGCCAAGCAAAAGGACCTTGAAGAAGGCGGCAAGGCCATGTTCTCCACGGCGTTGCCATACTTGGAGCAGGCCTTGGCGGTGGAACCCAACGACCGGGAAACGCTGCGCAGTTTGCGCGACATCTACGCGCGTGTAGGTATGGACGAAAAGATGCTCGAGGTCAGCGCCAAATTGAAAACCTTGGAGTAAAAGTCTACGGCTCGAAGCGAAGAGAATGGGGAGTGGTTTGCTCCCCGTTCTTTTCCCCGCTCCATTTTACATAATGTAAATTATCATTCAGTAGGGGTTGAATGAGAGGTGGCTTGGTTTTGAGTCTAATCGTGCCAGCTCTTGATCATGGTTGGTGCATTCCACTGGTTCATGGAGACCTCAACATGGAGACGCTTTTCATTTCTGATTCGTCAGCGTCAATGGGCCATCATCTGTTGCGGTGAGGGAAATCTTGTGTCTGGACATGGCATGCGCTCACCTGAGTTCTGGCGTTATCGTGCTTTCTGTTGGCCATGAAATCCAGAGTCTGACCTCTGGTCGTTCATTGATCGCCGGAATCAGGAACGCCTGAATTTTCACGGAATTCGACCCACAGCCCTGATGACTTCAGAATTCGCGAAAATTCTGATCCAACGCATCCATGGCTTGAATGATGTTTTGGGCCTAGATGTTTGGGCCTAGATGTTTGGGCGTCGATGTGAGTGGGTAACCTTGGCACTCTGTGTTTCAGTTGGGCGTTGCTGCCGTCTGTATTCAGCCCCATGTGAAAAGGACATTGTGGTTCGAATGCGGCTTAGAGGATGGCACCGCCCCCTGCTGATCACACGTCCTGTGCACCCTTTCCCATATTTTACATCATGTCGAACAGGGGCAAAAAGAAAGCCGGCCCTTGAGGACCGGCTTTCCGAATGAGTGGGGTCGAAGGATTACTTCTTGACGATCAGGTTCTGAGCGGCAGAGAAATCCTTGTGGGTCACGCTGAGCGTGTAGGCTCCAGCAGAAAGGTTGTGGTTGACCATCACACGGTTGCCACCGATGACGTCGCCAGAAGTGATCTCCTGGCTGATGGCGGTCTTTCCGCTCATGTCGGTGACTTCAACGATGATGTTCTCGGAACCAAGGTTCACTTCTTTGTCGAACTGGATGCTGAAGTGGCCTTCGAACACGGGGTTCGGGAACACGTTCCAGTTGCTGTCCTCGAGGTCGAACAGGTCAGCCATTGGGCCGTTGTCCGTAGCGAACTCACAGGTGCTGTTGTCATAGGTAGCAGCACTGTTGTAGTTGGAGGCGTCTGGGTTGGTGCAACCGAAAACCTCGGCGTCGTCCGTGGTGAACGTCACGTCATAGTCACGCCAGGTTTCTCCGTTCGGAGTCCAGCCTTGCATGTTCAACGTGCCGGTGGCGGTGCCATCGGTCGTGATTTGCATGAGGAGAACGAGGTTGCGGGCATCGGCCACAGCGCGGACGTCGGTTGGGACGACAAACCAAGCCCCGTCGACCACCTCAAGGGCGCCGCCGTTGTTGAATGCGTCGAAATCGATGCCGATGTTCCACATGCTGTTGTTGCTGCTGTTCTCAGCACCCACGGTCACCCAGCTGTCAAAAGCAAGAGACTCGTCGATGCCGACAACGGCTTCGTTCAAGTCGATGGTGGTTGCACCACCGAGTGGGTTCTGATAGAATGAGCCAGTAGAGGTCACGTTCAGCATGTGCTCACCGTCAGCGAAGATGGCGTGCAGGCTGTGCTGGTTGGATGGAAGCTCGGCGTAGACGCGGTAGGTGTTGCCAGGGACGGCATCACCGTTGTCCACGGCTTGGACCACGAGCTGTACGTTGCTGGCGGCGGCAGAAAAGCCGAAAAGCACAGCGGCTGTGAGGGCGAACAAGTTCTTCATGTTCAGTGGTTTATTGATTCAAAGACTAGAGGAGGCAAAAACAAATCTTCCCCAAGATAGGGGATTTTTCAGCCTGAAGAAAGAATTCTGTCGACGAATTGATGATTTGTTCATGCCGGTGGCACTTTTCTTTGTGGCTGACATGCGCATTCTCGACCACTACATCGCGGGACAATGGATTCCCGCTGGCCCGAACCCTGCTCCCCTACTCGACGCCGTCCATGGCCAGGTTGTGGCCGCGGTAGATGCAAGCAGTGCTGATCTGGCGGCCGCGTTTCAGTTCGGCCGGGCGCATGCGGGTCCGGCGCTGCGGAAGATGACGTTTCAAGAACGGGGGCGCATGCTCAAGGCGCTGGCGCTTCATCTGATGTCCAAAAAGGAGGAGTTCTACAAGTGGAGCACACATACAGGTGCCACGAGGTCAGACGCGTGGATCGATGTGGAAGGCGGCATCGGGACCTTGTTTGCTTATGCGAGTCTCCGCAAGCAACTGCCCGACCTCCCCTATCTCGTGGACGGAGACCCCGCCATGCTGTCCAAGGGCGGTTCCTTCATTGGTCATCACATCGGCGTGCCCAAGCGCGGTGTGGCGGTGCACATCAACGCCTACAACTTCCCCATCTGGGGCATGCTCGAGAAAGTGAGCTGCAATTTGCTGGCCGGTGTCCCTGCAATTGTGAAGCCGGCTACGTTGACCTCGTACGTCGCCCACAGCATGGTCAAGGAGATCGTGGCCTCAGGCATCTTGCCGGAAGGCGCATTGCAGCTGGTGTGCGGCAGCGCGAGGGACATCTTGGATCACGTGACTTTTCAGGACGTGGTCACCTTCACGGGGTCTGCGGAAACGGGATTGGCCCTGAAGTCCCATCCACGTGTGTTGCAGGAAAACGTGCCGTTCAACTTGGAGGCGGACTCTTTGAACAGCATGGTGCTCGGTCCGGATGCGGCGCCAGGATCGCCGGAATTTGACTTGTTTATCAAAGAAATGCGGCGTGAGTTGACCATCAAGTGCGGCCAACGTTGCACGGCTGTTCGTCGGGCCATGGTGCCGGAAGCGCATTTGGAGGCCGTGGCTGACGCGCTGAAGGCGCAATTGGACCGCGTTGCGATGGGTGACCCCGCGCTGGAAGACGTGCGCATGGGAGCTTTAGCGGGCCTGGATCAAAGGTCAGAAGTCGAACAGGCTGTGGCGAGGTTGTTGTCCGAGGCAGAGGTCATGTATGCCATGGATGCACCTCAATTGATGGGGGCCAATGCCGAAACCGGTGCGTTTTATGGGCCTCGTCTGCTGACCCATGCGCGGCCTTTGGAGGCGGCACTGGTTCACCAAGTGGAACCTTTTGGCCCCGTGTCTTCCCTCCTTCCATATCGCGATTTGTCAGACGCCATAGAGTTGGTTCACAAAGGCAAAGGCTCCTTGTGCTGCAGTATTGCTACAGGTAGCGCGGCCATCGCCCGGGAGTTCGTCACGGAGGCGGCCACGCACCATGGCCGCATTCTGGTCCTCGATGCCAACTGCGCCAAAGAAAGCACAGGTCATGGCAGCCCCATGCCGCAACTGGTGCATGGCGGTCCCGGCCGTGCAGGTGGCGGCGAAGAGATGGGCGGGCTCCGTGGTCTGGGCCACTATTTGCAGCGCACTGCAATCCAAGGGCATCCGGATACCATCACGGAGATCACCCAGCGTCACCAGCCGGGTGCAGCCCGTCCAGAATCGGAGGTCCACCCCTTCCGGAAGCACTTCGAGGATTTGTCTGTGGGCATGACCTACACCACACACCGCCACACGGTGACGGAGGCGGACATTGTCAACTTCGCCAACGTCAGCGGCGACCACTTCTACGCGCATGTCGATGAGACCGCATTGGACGGCACCATTTTCGAGGGGCGGGTGGCCCATGGTTATTGGGTGCTCTCCAAAGCCGCCGGGATGTTCGTCGAGCCGCACAAAGGCCCGGTTCTCCTGAATTACGGGCTCGAGACGTGTCGCTTTACCAAGCCGGTTTACCCGGGCATGACCATTGGGGTCAAGTTGACCGTTGAGGAAAAGGTCCAGCAAGAGCTGCGCGGAGAAGATGACGTGCTCAAGGGCATTGTCAAGTTCAAGGTGGATGTGTCGGACGAGACCGGGGAGACGGTTGCCATTGCGACGATTCTGACCATGGTGAAGAACCGCGAGCAGCCCACGGGATGACCGCCTGGGGCCAAAGGTGGCTCATGCGCCTGTTGCTTCTGGTCCCGCTTCTGTCGTGGCAGTGGGCGTTTGGCCAATCTCCTGTGGTGTCGCAAGATGAGCGCAGGCAAGACCTGTTGATGCTGGACTCCCTTCTGCAGCCTTGGGTTGCGGGTTGGGCGTCCACGGAAAGCGGACTGGCAGCCCGAAATCGGTTGGTTCAGGAGGCGGAATCTCCGCTTGCCACAGGGCGTTTGGATTGGGCGTTGGCGCTTCAGGTTTGGCTCGCTCAAGCTGGGGATGCGCACCTGAGGGTGGCGTTTGAGGGCGCGACGGAAAGGCGTTGCGGCGAAGCGTCTCCCCCCTGCTCTCGGTTGCTGGAGGGGTGGGCAGATTTTGGGCCGGGGCCCAATGTGTCGGAATCCGCCCAATGCGCGTGGTTGCAGAAGACGTGGCCCTGGGTCGGGTCGCTTCGGCCAGATTCGATGTCGGCTGATGTTGCCGCCAGGATGCAGATCGAGGCTGAAATGTCTGTGGAAGACCATGGGGCCTTCGTCCGGTGGGTGATTCCCTCGTTTGGGCAAGGAAAGGCTTCGGCATTCGCCAGAGAATTCCGCCGTGCAAGAAGGGCCGTTCGCAGAAGGAACAAGCCTGTCATGCTCGACTTGCGGGGCAATCTCGGAGGTTATCGGACCCGGCGGCATGCGGTCTTGGGGGCGTTTTTATCGGAAGAAGACTGGCCCGAAGAGGCGGAGGGTGCGTGGGAGCCCATGGCCAGGCTCGAAGCCGTTTCGCCGATGCCGCTCGTCCGCACGCTGCGGCCCATCTCGGTTCCCGCAGCCGTTCTATTGGATGGCGGCAGTTTCAGCGCTTCTCTCCTGCTTTCGGACGCCTTGTTGCTTTCCGGACGGGCCAAGGTGTTTGGCTGCGCGCCACTGGGGCT
>CBFHWV010000015.1:10882-14749 GCA_965659565.1 uncultured Flavobacteriales bacterium | reverse complement strand
AGCGCTTCTCTCCTGCTTTCGGACGCCTTGTTGCTTTCCGGACGGGCCAAGGTGTTTGGCTGCGCGCCACTGGGGCTACGCGGCGGCTGTTCGGGATCCCCGGTTTCCGTTCGATTGCCAGGTTCGGGACTTCGGGTGCTGGTTCCTTCGCTGCGGACGGCATTGGCCAACGTGAAAGCGGTCCCATTCGCGCTCAGTGGTGATGCGGACTGCGATGCGGCGGGCTTAGCTTGGCGTGAAGCCGTGCGGTGGTTGTTGGCCGGAGACCTCGTTCCCCTGAGGTAATTTGCGTCTGCTGATGCGCGCCTCGGTTTCACCCCTCTTTTTGATCGCCACCCTTTCGGGTCTCATGGCCTTCGGGGCCACCCTTCCCTGTTTGGCGCAGGACGCGCCTCGGATGGCCGGTGCTGAAGGAAGGATGCTCGAAGCCTTGCTGGAACGGTTCACACCCCTGCCCTCCGTCGAGCGCATCTGGGTGGGCGCTTTTCTCTCCGCTTCTGAGAAGTCCGACGCCCTCAAAGAAAGGCTGGACTCGCTCCAGCGTTCCGCCATGGACGAGACGGCCTTGCTCGTGCAGGTGGGGGCCATTCGTCAAGAAATGCGGGTGGTTCGCGAGGACCGCAATGCGTTTGTCTCCGGTTTTCTCTCCCCTTTGGATCAGCTGGCGTTGGACAGCATCCTCAATCCCCCTGCGCCCTCCATCCAGCATTTCGGGTTTCACGACCGGATGAAGTGCCTGGTGTGCAAGGATCCGCGGGGGTTGAGTGTTCCTCCGGGCATCCCGTCTCCCACCCTCAAACAGTGATTGGATCATGTTAAAAGGTTTGTTTCCCCCCCGATGCCACGCCGGTGCCGTGAAGGCGGTCATCGCCACGGGGTTTTGGATGTCTTCGTGCGGCGGGCTGGAGCCGCCCTTGTCCCAGGAGGTGGACCCCTTCATCGGGACAGGCGGGCATGGCCACACCTACCCCGGTGCGACCGTGCCGTTTGGAATGGTGCAGCTCAGTCCGGACACCCGGCTGGAGGGCTGGGACGGTTGCGGAGGCTTCCACATCACCGATGACGAGGTCTACGGGTTCAGCCACACCCACTTGCAAGGCACGGGGGTGAGCGATTACGGGGATGTGTTGTTGATGCCCACGGTGGGCCCCATGGACACGGGGGCGGTGTGGCGGGAGCGTTACCGCGACCGGTTTGTGCCGGGCAGCCAGCAGGCCCATGCAGGGTATTACCGGTGTGAATTGGAGCGGAGCGGTGTCGAAGTGGAATTGACGGCCAGTGAGCGGGTTGGCTTTCACAAATGGACCCTGAACGACGCCGACACACTTCAGCTTGTGGTGGACTTGGCGCACCGCGATGACCTGATCAATTACGGGATGTACCCGTTGGACGACTCAACATTGGTCGGTCAACGGGTGTCCGACAATTGGGCGCGGGAGCAGCATGTCTACTTCGCCATGCGGTTCAACCGGCCTTTCGAGTGGTTGGATCAAATGGCGGAATTGGAGACGGAGCGCGGCGAAGACGGCGTGTTGAAGCAAGAGTTGACCTATGTGCCCGTTTTTTCTTTGGTTTTCAAGGATGTAAAAGAGGTTCAGGCGCGCGTTTCCTTGAGCTTTGTGGGCCTCGACGGTGCTGTGGCCAATTTGAATGCAGAGGCCCCGGAAGCGAATGGCTTTGACCTTGCCAGAGCGCGCGCTGAGGCCACCTGGGATGAGGCTTTGGGGCGGATTCAATTGGACGAAAAAGACGCGGAAGAGCGCACGGTGTTCTACACGGCTCTGTACCACAGCTTGACCGTGCCCAACCTGGCGACAGACGTGGATGGGCGCTATCGCGGAACGGACCTTCAGGTGCATCAAGCCGAGGAAGGCACGCCCCGGTATACTGTGTTTTCTCTTTGGGACACATTCCGGGCGACCCATCCCCTGCTCAACGTTCTCGAGCCGGAGCGGACGGAGGCGTTCGTGCGCAATTTCATCGACATGTACGCGGAGGGCGGTCAATTGCCGATGTGGGAGCTGGCCGGCAACTACACCGGCTGCATGATCGGTTACCATGCCGTTCCGGTCATCGCGGATGCGTGGGCCAAAGGACTGCGGGACTTCGATGAAGACCGGGCGTTGGAGGCGATGGTGGCGGCGGCCACGGCCGATGAGCTCGGAAAGCCGATTTGGGACAGCCTGGGGTACTTGCCGTTGGAGCGGGAAAGTGAGAGTGTGTCCAAGACCTTGGAATACGCCTTTGATGACGCCTGCATCGCCAGGATGGCGTCAGACATGGGAAATGCCGAGGTTGCTGAGCGGTTTGGCCGTCGGGCGCAGGGGTGGCAGAACCTCTTCAACCCCAACAACGGATTTTTGCAGCCCCGCTATGGCGCGGCTTGGCGCGAGGCCTTCGACCCGACGGAGGTGACCTTTGAGTACACCGAAGCCAATGGTTGGCAATACAACTTCTTTGTCCCCCACGACGTCCGGGGCCACATGGACAGGATGGGGGGGGCGGAAGCATATGCGGACATGCTTCAAGAGATGTTTGAAGGGTCGAGCGAGATGACCGGTCGACATCAGAGTGACATCACCGGGCTGATCGGGCAATACGCGCATGGCAACGAGCCCTCCCATCACATGGCCTACTTGCCGTCTTTTGTGGGACATCCGGATCGGACGCAAACACTGGTGGACAGCATTTGCGATGTCATGTACACCTCGGAGCCGGACGGATTGAGTGGCAACGAGGACTGTGGTCAGATGAGCAGCTGGTATGTCTGGAGCGCGTTGGGGATGTACCCCGTCACCCCGGGGTCCGATCGCTATGTGTTGGGCACGCCCCGGTATGATGCAGCAGAATGGACATTGCCCAACGGAAATACCTTGCGGCTGGAGGCTGCACGGCGCGGAAAAGAGGCCAAGTATATCCATGGGTTCAGCATCAACGGGGTGGCGTACAGCCGGAGTTGGGTGACCCATGACGAGCTCATGGCGGGGGGCGTTTGGCGGTTTGACCTTCGGGAAGCGCCCGCTCCTGCAGGTGGTTTTGGCCGCAACCCGGCCGACTGGCCCACAGAGGAATGGACCCTTGGGGACGGGGCCTTTGTCGTGGCGCCTTATCTCAAAGCGCCCCGCAGCTATTCCGGGGACAGCTTGTGGGTGGAAGTGGGCTGTCTCGATGCCGAAGCGGAGGTTTGGTTCTGCATCGTGGAGGACGGGAAGGCCGATGCGTTTGCCCCTGTAGACGGTCCACTTCTGGTGAAGGGCACGCAGGTCATCCGGCTCTATGCTGAGCGCGATGGACACCGCAGTGCCATGGTGTCTGGCCGCATTGCCCGGGTCAATCCGGACTATGGGATTTCCATCCTGAATCCATTTGCCAATCAATACGCCGCAGGTGGTGAACGGGCGCTGGTGGATGGCATCCTTGGAGAAGGCGATGATTTCCGCACCGGAGACTGGCAGGGGTACTACGGCCATGATGCCGTGGTGACCGTGGACTTGGGCCGAATTCAGCGCATCAGGGAAATGAATGTGGGGGTCTTGCAAGATGTGAAGTCCTGGATTTGGGGCCCCTCCAAGGTGATCTTCCGGACGTCGGTGGATTCGACGTCTTTTGCTGAATTCGGCAGCGGTCCACCCAATTTTGACCCGGAGCGATATGGCGCCCATTCGCAGCGGATCGGTTTTTCAGGAGATCGGTTGGCCCGGTACCTGCAACTGGAGGTCCAACAGTACAATGGCGGCATGATCCCGGATTGGCACCCTGGTCGTGGCAACCCCACCTGGGTCTTCGCCGATGAGTTCGGGTTCACCGCAGAACCCGCCCCATGAAGGCCGCGGCTGACTTTTTGGGCCGGGGCCTGGCCATGACTAC
>CBFHWV010000015.1:9067-10788 GCA_965659565.1 uncultured Flavobacteriales bacterium | reverse complement strand
ACCACCCCCCACCCGCTGGGTGAGCGCATCGTCAAAGCGGAAGGGTGTTGGCTGGAGACCGACACCGGAGAGCGCCTGTTCGATTTGGTCAGCGGCATTGGGGTCAGCAACCTGGGGCACGGCCACCCGGCCATCCGGGAGGCCTTGCACGCCCAAGTGGATCAGCACCTGCACGTGATGGTGTACGGCGAGTACGCGCAAGCCGCCCAAGACCGCGCAGCTGCTGCATTGCTGTCCACCTTGACCGGCACCGCTTTGGACGCCGTCTATTTCGTGAACAGTGGAACGGAGGCCATTGAGGGAGCGATGAAGTTGGTGCGGCGCGTCACGGGTCGAACCGAGATTTTTGGGGTGTTGGGGGGATACCACGGGGCGACGTTGGGGGCTTTGAGCCTGTCCACGCCGTCTCACCGCCGCAATGCCTTCCTTCCGTTGGTTCCCGATGTGCACCATCTGCGATTTGGCGAGGCGCAAGAGTTGGCGCGCATCACCGAGAACACTGCGGCCGTCTTTGTGGAGACGGTCCAGGGTGATGCCGGAATCCGCCCCGTTCCTGCGGACCATTTGCGGGCCCTCAAAGCGCGCTGTCAAGAAGTCGGTGCGCTCCTGGTTTTGGATGAGATCCAGTGTGGTTTGGGCCGGACAGGACACCTGCACGCCTTCCAGGCCAGCGGCGTGGAGCCTGACGTTTTGGTCCTCGGAAAATCGCTGGGAGGCGGGATGCCCATCGGGGCATTCGTGGCGTCTGCGGCGCACATGAAGGCCCTGCGGGAAGCGCCCAAATTGGGCCACATCACCACCTTTGGAGGTCATCCCATGGCCTGTGCTGCGGCTGCGGCTTATTTGACGGAATTGAGCCAGCTCGACCTCGGCAAGGTGTTGGAGCAAGGTGAGACTTGGAAAGTCGCATTGTGTGCCCATCCGCTCGTGCAAGAAGTCCGCGGCGGAGGGCACTTCCTCGGCGTGGACTTGGAAGGGCCCGATCGGGTGACTGAATTGGTGGAAGCTGCCCGGCGCAAAGGACTGGTTCTCTTTTGGTTCCTCAGTCGGCCGCAGGGGTTTCGAATTGCCCCTCCCCTCAATGCAACGCCTGCTGAAATGGCCCATGCCCTTCGCGCGTTGTTGGCCGCCTTGGATGAGGTGTCGGGCCAATGAAAAAAGCCACCCCCGCGTTCGGAGGTGGCTTTGCCTTGGTCGCGATGCCATGTGACATGGGCGTCGCTTCTAGAGAACCTGAAATCGAAACGTGTTCCTGCTTCGACAGGGCGAAGATGTGCGGTGCCGTGTTAAGCCGATGTCAATCTGGCCCTGTGATAGCGTCAAGCCCGTGACAGGAAATCGGTCATGCGCTCTACACTGCGTTGGGCTTCTGGCAACACATCCGGGAACAGCTGCCAGCCGTGGTGGCTTCGCTCTTCTTGGGCCCAAGTCAAATCCAGATTGAGTTCTTCCGCGCGGTGCGCCAGAGCTTGGGCGTCGGCCTGGAGCATTTCCGACTTGGAGGACTCCAAAAGAACAGGACCGATGGATTGGAGGGCCTCGTCCGCGGCCAGAATGGGGCTGCAATCCGGATGGGTGGCCGGGTGTCCGGCGAGGTAAAGCCCGGCATATTCCCGAAGGTCTTCCCGGTCAAAGACGCTGTGTTCTGCGGAATTCAATTGGGCTGAAGCTCCGTCTACCCGCAGGTCGAGCCAGGGCGACAGCAGGATCAACCGATCTCG
>CBFHWV010000015.1:0-8967 GCA_965659565.1 uncultured Flavobacteriales bacterium | reverse complement strand
TCTGCGGAATTCAATTGGGCTGAAGCTCCGTCTACCCGCAGGTCGAGCCAGGGCGACAGCAGGATCAACCGATCTCGGCAACCGCGTCGAAGGGCCCAGGCGAGCGCGATGTTGCCTCCCGCGGAGTCGCCCACGATGTCGAGTGGCTGGTGGATCTCAATGTGAGACAGGGCGTCCAGCGCTTGCGGATAGGGGTGCTCTGGGGCCAATGGGTAATCGATGAGTCGAACCGCCCTGTTGGTCGATTTGGCGAGGGCAACGGCGGCAGCCCGGTGCGTTCTCGGGGACCCAAAAGCAAAACCACCTCCGTGAATCCAAACGATTTCGGGCGCGTTGCCTGGCGCATCGCCCGCCTGAACCCGCTCGGTGGGCAGTCCGTGCCAGACCTCCTTCTCGATGCGGACATCGCGCGGCGGCAAATAGAGCCGTGCGACGGTGTCGGCAGCCAGGCGCCATTGGCTGGGACGCGCATCCAGCACCTCATGGCGCAAGGTTCGCACCACTTGGTGGTAGCCGCTGATCAGGGGATGGTACCAGTCTTTGCGCATGGATTACTCAAATGGCGATGGCAGGCCTTTGGGCCAGGCGTACACCGGATACCGGTCTGATGTGCCTTCAAAATGCGGGGAGGCCTTGTATAAGAAGTCCAATTGATCCCGGTGTCCCATCGGGTTCCCCTCCTCTTCCCGCTGTTGGATGGCGGCCTCCCATTGCGACTTCAAGGCTTCATCCTCGTCGATCATGGTTTGTGCGGTTTCCTCAAAGACATAGGCGGAGAAGTACTCTTTTTGTTGCAAGGCACTGTCAAAGAAGTTCCAAGCCGCAAAGGCGTCGACCCCCTGTGGACTCAGGGTTTCGATGAGGTAACGCGCGGCGGGTTGGTCGAGCGAGATCCACCGGTCGCCTGCAAACAGCTGGACGGGTTCACGCCGGACCTCCACGTCTTCGATGGAGCGATAATGGTGCCCTTCATATGGGCGCGCTGAGGCCTGATGCGTGAGAATGTGGGTCACGTCCACTTCAAGGGTGGTGTCTTTGGGTACTGCGGTCATCCGGACGCCATTGGCCTCAAGGCGCTCCAGCACGTGACGCCAGGCTTGCGGGACAATGAACGCTGCGGGCACCGTGGTGCTGCGGTCCGCGACATACTGGTGCAAGTGCCGAATGTTCTTGGTCCAAGTGCTGTCCCGGTCATAGCGCAGCCGCCGTTGTCCCGTCAGGGGGCTCCACTCGAAACGTGCGGCGTAGCCTGAGAATTCCAACGCGTCCACGTCGGTGGTGTCCAAGCTCCAAGCGAGGTCTGCGGATTGGGCGTTTCGGAACTGAGAGTCTTGCTGTTGACGGAGTTCGCGGATGGTGCTCGCATGGCGCATTCCTGCCTCCAGGATGACGTCCAAAAAGGACAGCGTGGCATCTACCCGCTGGTCAAAGGGTTTGAGCATGTGGGCTTCAGTGGTGAACCCAATGGTGTGGTGGAGCGCACCATACCCCGTAGAATACCGCGGGGTTTCTAGAAAGTCCATGATGCCCTCTTCCGGCGTCTGGCCCAACGTGTAGACGTAAGGGGTCATCGGCTCGCCCTCGGTGTCCATGTCGCGGTAGAGCTCAGGCAATAGGGTGTGCTCGAGCCATGGCCCCAAGACGCCCCCCAGCTTGTCGGGCTGGCTGGCGATCAAGGTCAGAACCGCAGGGTAATCTGCGCCATTCGAAGTGTGGGTGTCCACGAAAATGTCCGGCGACAAAGACGAGAACAACGCGTTGAAAGACAGTGCGTTGCGGCTGTCGCATTTGATGAAGTCCCGGTTGAGGTCGAGGTTGCGGGCATTGCCGCGGAACCCGTAGGATTCCGGGCCATTCTGATTGGCGCGTGTGCAGCAGTTCCGTCGCAATCCGCCCCCGATGTTGTACATGGGGATGATGGCGATGTGCACCCCGTCGGGAAGGGTGTTGTCCTCGAGCATGCTCGTGGCCCACTCCAGGCTGGCATTCACGCCGCAGGGCTCACCCGGGTGGATGGCGTTGTTGACGAGCAAAGTCAACTTGGCGCCTTCACGCTTGCCCAGGCTGAAAACATGCAATGGACGGCCGACATCGGATGTGCCGAATTCGGCCATCGTGGTTTGGTTCGGATACCGCTGGTGCAAGGATTGGTAGGCTTCGATGGCTTCGGCCCAAGTGGGGGTCGTGCCGAGGTCTTGGCCATGGAGATTCAAAGCGGTGAGCCCGTTCAGCAATCCCAGAAGGAGGGCCGAACAGGTACAGTTGCGAAGGAAATCCCAGCGAAGGCAAAAAGAGATGGACATGCTCTGTCAAAATTGGGAAATTGCAGCATGGAAATCGTACCGGATTCCAAGGCTGCGCCGCAAGCGGGGCAATTCCTCTTGTCCGAGCCCTTTTTGACCGACCCATGGTTTGGTCGCAAGGCCGTGTTCTTGTGCGACCACGATGCGGATGGAGCCATTGGTTTGGTGCTGGACAACGGCACAGGTCGGCGGTTGAAAGACGTGCTCCCCGAAGCGGAGGAATGGGGCATTGACCAGGAAGTCTACTTGGGTGGGCCGGTACATGACGACAGCTTGTTTTTTCTGCACACGTTGGGGGATCGGATTCCGGATGCCATGCCAGTATTGCCCGGCTTGTGGTTGGGCGGTGACTTCGACGGCATTCGCGCCGTCTTTCGTCAAGGCGGCGTGCCTTCAGGGAGCATTCGGTTTTTCGTGGGCTACAGCGGGTGGTCCGCAGGCCAACTTGAATCGGAAGTGGAGCGAAGCAATTGGTACGTCCATGATGCGGGAATTCAAGACAAGCTGGGCATTGTCCTCAACCCAGAACCGGGCGATTTGTGGCGGAGGTTGCTGGGCCAGAAAGGACCGGCCTTCGCGCGGGTGACCGAATTGCCGGTCGATCCCAATTTGAATTGATCGGAAAAAATCGCCGCTGGCTTAGGTCCCAAAGGACCACCGAACCCGATATCCGGAATGGCGGCGAACGTTGAACACCCTGCCGTCATCTAGAATGAGGTACTGCCCTTTGATGGCGACCAATGTGCCTTCGACGACTGGCGTGGTGTCCAACTTGACGGATTTGACCTTTTCGGGAAATGCAACGGCGGGATAGTGCAAGGAGGTCACATCGTCCTCGTCGGAGAGAAAGTCTTCGTAGTCGGCAGGGCAGTGTTCGAAGGCGTGGTCCAATGCCGTCAGCAGGGACCGCTCGATGTCGGCGGCGTCAGGATTGCCCGCTGTGAGCATGGCCCGCCACTGGGTCTTGTCCGCGAACTGGGCCTTCATGTCCACTTCAATCAGGCCAGCCAACTGCCGGTATGGTGTTCTGGCCAACACCAGCGCGCCACTGGCGCCTTGGTCGATCCAGCGAGACGGAACATTGGTGTCTCGGGTGACGCCGACTTTGATGCCGCTGGTCGCGCTCAAGTAGACGGTGTGCGGCTGGTTGTGATGGGCTTCTTCCCATGCCGCATCGCGGAGTGCGATGCCTTCGTGGATGCGGCTGAGTTCGGGACGAATGATGCTTTCTACAGCCAACGGCGAAGACTGGAAAGCATCGAACGACATGCCGTCTCCGTACGTTTTTCGGATGCGTTTGCCGGTGACCGTGCAGTGAATCTGCCCAAGACTTTCAATGCGCATATGCTGGCCCACAACGGCATTGAAATCCGCGGGCTCGTCATGGTCTAGAATGTCTGCAGAACACCAGTGATATCGGACGTTTTCGCCGTCCAGCGCACCTTTCAGCTTTCGAATGTTCCCTTCTCCTTCCATACTGGCGAATCAGAGTGAAAAGGTAGAATTACCTTGTCCGCAAACACCAAAACATGAAGAAAAGCTTACTCTTCGCAGCGCTTGCTGCACCCCTTTTCTCCTTCGGTCAATTCGCCGAGGGCTTCGAAGACTACGTGGCGGGAGATTACGTCTGTGTGGTCAGCGACCACTTTTATCCCTGGACCGCGGGCACGGAAGGAACCGACGGCGACCTTCAAATCACGGAAGAGAACGCGTTTGAGAGTCTGAATGCGCTCAAAGTGGAGCAGACTGCTGCTGCAGGTGGTCCTGGCGACGTCCTGCTGGAAGTCGGTCAAACCGAAGGCAATTGGAGCCTGACATGGCAGATGCTGGTGGAAGAAGGTTTTGCGGCCTATTTCAACGTCCAAGGCACGGACGCCCCGGGTGCAGGCACAGACAGCTGGCAAATCAACTGCGCCATTGACGCAGACGGCAATGCGGCTGTGGATGGGCCATGGGGAGTGGCTGCTCCAGTGCCTGTCAGCATCGGGGCATGGTTCGAGGTCCGCGTCGTCGTGGACTTGGATCAGGGGTTGGCCAAGATCTGGCTCGAAGGACAAGAGGTCGCCCAGTTCCCATACGTCGGCAACTTCTCCAGCATCAACTTCTTTGCCTTTGGCGACGGCACCACAACAGGATTCTACTATGTGGATGACATTGCCCTTGAAGTGAGTGATGTGGTGCTTGTGGACGTGGCAGAGCAGGCTGCGGTCCGCTTCGGGTTTGCCCCCAATCCAACATCAGGAGTGGTGCGCCTTTCTGGATTGACGCAGGCTCAGGTCTTGGTTGTCTTGGACCAAATGGGCCGTGAAGTGGCCAAGACGGCGGTGGATGCTGGCCAGCAGGCGGTTGAATTCGACCTGCCAAATGGGGTGTACTTCCTCGGCACCGAAAAGAGCACAGCGCTTCAGAAGCTCGTGATTCGCCACTGATCGCGTTCAGCGACCCCCTTGAACGGCCCTGCCTTCCTCCAGGAAGTGCAGGGTCGTTTGCGTCAAGCCTTCTAGAACGGGGGGCAGATTTGGCTCAACCCACGGCTCGGAGGCACCAAACGTATGTCCCCCCTCCTGCATCACAAACAGCGTCGGGTCTTGGGCCCACCCGGATAGCATGTGGGCGTGCTCGATGTGGACCGCGCCATCGTCTTCTGCATGGGCCACCAAGGTCCGGCCGGAGAATTGTCGCACAGCAGTCTCGATGCGCAGCCTTTCTGCATGCGCCATGAAGTCCGCGTAGAAGGACCAATCGTGGTGCATCCGCTGCCGGGTGCGGTGGTTGATCACCTCCAGCCGTCCTGTTTCTTCCCAAAGGGTGAGGGTTTCCTCGGAAGGGAATCGACTGGCGAAATCCGCCACGGCGGCCCACGTGATGAGGTGGCTCACCCCTTCCCTGCCCTCCGCGAGACATTGGCGGTGGCCTTCTTGAGCAGCCAGGCATGCGATGCCGCCACCTCGGCTGTGTCCGAGGATGGCCAATGGCCCTTCAGAAGTCGGATTGCGATGAAGTTCGGGGCCCGGTTCCCTCAAGGCGCGGATGACGTCGAGGGTTTCTTCGAGCTCTCGCCGGTGGGTGTTTTGGCCAAAAGCGGTCAGGTCTGAAAACCCGCGGGGCGACGCCGGCGTGGTGCCGTTGTGGGTGAAGTTGATGCGGAGGAACCGCCAACCGGACAAGGCAAAGGCCTCTCCCACCAAATTCCATGCGCCCCAGTCCATGTAGCCCTTGTAGCCGTGAAGGAACAGGATGGTGCCTTTGGCTTCGCGCCCTTCGGGAAGGTGCCAGACGCCGTGGATGTCTCGGTCGCCCGGTCGCTGCAAAAGAAAGGGGTGGTGGTGAACGGCCATGGTCAATCGAGGATGCGAACGGCTTCTGCCGGGTTGGGGAATTCAAACGAAAAGCCCGTCTGCAGGAGTGTGTGGGATTGGATGCGCCGGCCGCTCAGCGTTGCGGGATCGAGGCCCTCTCCATCCGCGCTGGCCCCCAAGGCGCCGGCTGCTGCATAGAACGCCCGGCGGGAGACATGATGCGGGGAAACCACATTGAAGGGGCCGCAGAGGCGGTGCTCGACAACGTGAAGGATGGCGCGGACCAAGTCCGATTGGTGGACCATGTTGACGGCGCCATCGGGTTGGCGGAGGGGCTTGCCGCGCAAAAAATGGCGGGGGTGTCGACCGGGACCGTACAGCCCGCCGGCCCGAATAAGGGTGGTGCTGCGGAGGTCGAAGAGGGATTCCAAATCCAGGAGGCAGGCCCCGGAATGTGGGCTGATCCGACGCACGGCATGTGACTCGAAGTACTCCCCTTCTGCTTCCGGATACACACTCGTGCTGCTGATCAACACGGTGTGTTGGGCGCGCCTGGCCCGGTCCGCGGCCAGCTGGAACGCCCCCATGCCCGCTGAGGGAGGCCAAGCGACCAGCAACACGTCTTCTTTGGGCCAGGATGAAGGGGCGGCCGTCTCGGACGGCCATTCGATGGCAGTGCCCCCGGCCAGTCGGATGGCGTCCAACGTGCTCGGAGAGCGCCCCGTTCCCCAGCAAGCGCTTCCTCGACTCGTGACGGCTTGGCAAACGGCTTGGCCGAGCCACCCGCACCCGAGGATGCCCCAGAAGTAGGACTTGTTTGCATCGGAAGCCATGGCGCACGGCTAAATTAGCCGGGTTCTTCAAGCCCATGCAGTTGATGTCTTCTTTCTGTGCCCTGACCCGCTCCATGACCGCCATGCTGACCGGGGTGGTCTTCTTTGCTTCTGGCCTTCTTTCAGCCCAAGGGACCTTGTCTTTTGAAGTGACGGGGCTTGCGGAAGGGGATACGGTCTATCTCGCCAATTACTACGGCAACAAGATGTACTACGCGGACACCGTTCAAGTCGGTGCCAAGGGGCGGTTTTCGTTGCCCTCCCCCCCGCCTGAAGAAGGGGGCAAGTACGGTTTGGTCCTTCCGGAGAATGCCTTTGTGGAGTTCATTGTCACCGGAGAAGACATCGCTCTGACGGCGGACATGGCGGATTTGCCAGGCAGTGTGGACGTCCAGAAAGGGCTGGATACCGAGCTGTTTTACGGATACCTCGGTTTCATTCAGGAGATGCGGGAGAAGCGGGCTCCGATTGATTCCCGCGCCCGAGACACCACCCTGACCGAAGCGGAACGGGCCCAATTGGTGCAGGATCTGGAGGTGCTCAATTTGCAAGTCGTGGCAGAGCAGGCCCGCATTCAAGAAGACCATGCCGGCACGCTGTTCGCCAAGATGATCGCCATGGTTCAGGAGCCCGATGTGCCCGAAGCTCCGGCTGGCGTGGACAACCCCCAGCTCTGGCGCTACTACCAGTTCCGCAAGCTGTATTGGGATCGGGTGGACTTCACGGATGGCCGATTGGTTCGCGACCCCGCCCTCCACACCTTGTTGGAGCAATACTGGAGCAACGTCATGCCGCAAGTGCCGGACACGGCTTTGGTGGAGGTCAACAAGCTCATTGCGAGAACGGAAGGCGATCCGGACATGTTCAAGTATTTCGTCCACTTTTTCACCTTCTCCGCTGAGAAGAGCCAGGTGATGTGCATGGACAAGGTCTTTGTCAACCTGGTGGACACCTATTACTCCACGGGCCGTGCGGATTGGTTGGCGGAAGCCCAACTCAAGAAGGTCACGGACCGAGCGGAAGACCTCCGCTACAGCCAATGCGGAGAGCGCATCCCCAACATCATTCTTCCCGACACCACCCAACAAAACTGGGTGAGCCTCTACGATGTCGATGCCAAGTACACGTTGGTGTCCATTTGGGAGTCCACCTGTGGCCACTGCAAGAAGGAGATGCCCAAGCTCGAGGCCCTCTATGAGGAATGGCATGACAAGGGGTTGGAGATCTATGCCATTGGCAATGACTTCGAGCCCGAGCCTTGGTTGGAGTTTGTCCGAGAGAAAAACATCGGGGACTGGATTCACGTCTCTGACAACCCCCAAATCAACGCCACGGACAGCGCCACCGCGCTCATCATGGCGGGGGTGACCACGTTGCAGAGCTTGAACTTCAGGACCACGTTTGACGTCTACGCCACCCCGAAGATGTTTTTGCTCGACCAAGACAAGCGGGTCATTGCAAAGCAGGTCGGCGCAGAGCAGATCGGCGAGATCCTCGCCCGCGAGCAGGAGGCCGCGGCCATGCAAAAGCCGTGACCTCCGGCGCAACGGATCCCACCCTCTCCTCTCCTGCCGCCTTTCGAGAAGCGGTGACGGCCATCCCGTCCCGCTCGTCGGTGGAAGCTTGGTTGGTGGCTTGGCCCTCGTTGGATGAGGCGTTTGGTAACGGGCACGCTGAAGCGCTCGAGTCTGCGCTGTTCTCTCTCGCTCAAGAAGATGGAAAGCCTGGCTTTCGCGCCATTTGGGTGTTGGCCCTGCTGTCCGAGCGAAGGGTGTTGAAGACCCCGGATGCACCTGCCCGATTGATGGCGCTGTTGGACCGGGCCGAGGACACTTCACGCCAGCGAGAAATGCTGCGGGCTCTGCTCCATTTGCACTTGCCCCATGACGTGTTGTCAGAATTGGTGGAGTGGGCGTCTCAAGTGGTCTTTCTTCCGGGCCTTCCTGCGGCCATGTACCACATGGCGTTGCGCGTGTTGGACAAAGCCCTCTCCTCTGCTGCTCCGCTCCCGGTGCAGGATGTGCACGCCGCTTTGCTCCAAGTGAAGTCGGACGACCATCCAGCTCACCTCAAAAAGAAAGCCGCGCAGTTGATGGCGCGGCTTTCCTGAGTTTTTTGGTGGGCTTGTGCTCAGTCTGTGCACGTGGCTTCCCAGTACTGGAGCAGAATGAGCAAGTCCGGGGTGTTCACAAAGCCGTCGTTGGTGACGTCGAAGTAGCACGGACCGATGTCTCCGATCACGTCGAGGAACACACATGATCCATTGTCGAGGTCGGCTGCTGCGCTGTAGTTGATGGCAGCTTCGTAGGTGCACCCGTAGAACAGTTCCCCATCGTTGTTGCTGTTGCCTTCGCAGTCAAATCCATCGTCTGCGTAAGTGCAGGAGCCGTCATCCGAGGTGGCCAAGGCATCGTAGTTGCAAGCGGCTGGGTAGGTGCAGCCGAAGGTTTCATTGCCATCGCAGATGCCGTTGTCATTGAAGTCAGGGCAAGCCAAATCCTCATCGTCGCAGATGCCATTGTCGTTCTGGTC
>CBFHWV010000014.1:0-34810 GCA_965659565.1 uncultured Flavobacteriales bacterium | reverse complement strand
TGTCGGCGGAACCTGGTTCACCTTCCCCAACCTCGACAATGCCGTCCCCGATGCGGACCAGCGCGTGCTGATTGGCCAATTCACCTCCGACGGCATCATCTCCGGCACTCTCGGGTTGCAAATCCTGCCCGAAACCCCGCCCGCCGACACCTCCGAAATCGATTACCGACTGCGGTTCGACTTCACCACAGAATTCCTGGACGAACAGGTGCTCCCCATTTGCGGATGCACCGACACGAACGCCTTGAACTTTAATCCGGCGGCCAATGTAGACGATGGCTCGTGTTTCCCATTTGGCTGCACCTACCCGGCCGCATGCAATTTCGACCCCCTTGCGGTCGTCGATGACGGAAGCTGTGAATACCCCGCATTCGGTTTGGATTGCGCAGGGAACTGCCTCGTGGACACTGATGGAGATGGCATTTGCGAGGTGGCCGATCCGTGCATCGGGACAGAGGACGAATGCGGTGTTTGCAATGGGCCCGGCGCCATTTACGATTGTGGCTGCTTTGAACAACCCGACAATGCATGCGACTGCGACGGAAATGCACTGGACGCCCTTGGCGTCTGTGGCGGGACCTGTGCATCTGACGCGGATGGAGACGGGATTTGTGACACCGATGAAATCCCGGGTTGCACGCAAATTGAAGCGTGCAATTTCTCACCGGAGGCCACCGATGATGACGGCAGCTGCGACCTGAGCAGTTGCTTCGGATGCACCGACACCTTGGCCTGCAATTACGACCCAAGCGCCACCGTTTCTGACAGCACTTGCGCGGTGCCTGGTCCATGTGACATTTGTGAAAATGGACAGCCCATCACCGTGTCGGATGCGGATGGTGACGGCATCTGTGATGAGAACGAGGTTCCCGGTTGCACTTGGATCGACGCCATCAATTTTGACCCGGAAGCCACTGACAATGACGGCAGTTGCAATGTGCTCGGGTGCACCGATTCCACAGCACAGAATTTCAATGACCAAGCCAACCTCGAAGACGGGTCCTGCGGCTATCCCTGCACCGGGATTGCAGGTTGCACCTACCCTGACGCCTTGAATTTCGAGGATACCGCTTCGTGCGACGATGGCTCTTGCACCTTTGACTGCAACACATCCTCGGGGTCTTGCGTTCTGGATTACGACGGCAACGGCCTCATTGGAGCCAACGACCTCGTGTATTTCCTCAGCTGGTTTGAGCTTCCATGCGAACCGTGAGAACACGCGTGCATCAACTGCATTGTACCACTCGAATTTCCCGCTATCTTTGCCGGCCCGTACGGTGGCTATAGCTCAGTTGGTTAGAGCGCTTGATTGTGGTTCAAGAGGTCGTCGGTTCGATCCCGATTAGCCACCCGAAGACGAAACGCCCGGTCCATTGGATCGGGCGTTTTTCGTGAAACTGAATAGGTCAGGCCAACTTGACCGGGGCTTAGAGAAGGTGGGCCAAATCGGCCAAGCCCAGCGGTGTTTGGGACTCGAATCCCTCCCCGCTTGGTACGCCGATGTACCGCCCCATGGTGATGTCGCGGCCGCGGACCACCGCCATGAATTCGGGCGTTGAAATCGGCGTGGCGAGTTCGGAGGCGCTGGGCACGTCAGGTTGTGGGGCTCCCGGGGTGAAGAATTGGGAGCCGTAGCAGGCAATGGCCGCGTACTTGTCCTCTTCTGCTCCAGTGATGTCCACCACAATGGAAGGCTCGCGAAACCGATCTTGGATGTAGTGCAGCACATGCGCCGGACGGTGGGCCGCATGAGACGTGCCGTCGGGCTCTTGCGTATCGATGCGGGCCAATCCGGCAAGGAAACAAGCGCGGTGAACGAACTCCGCCGCCCGGCCGTGGTCCGTGTGCCGGTCAAACAACGCATTGGCCAACACCGTGCGCGGCCGGTGACGGCGGATGGCGCCCACAAGGGCCAAAATGACGCGCTCTTCGTCGTCGGGCAGGCCGTCTCGCAAGCGGAGATTCTCCCGAACGGACAACCCGAGCTTCTCGGCAGCGGCCGCCGCCTCTTGGTCCCGCAGTTCCGCAGAGCCTCGGGTGCCCAACTCGCCCCGGGTCAGGTCGACAATGCCGGTTCTCTTTCCTTGACGCGCGGCTTTGACCAAGGTTCCCCCGGCACTCAATTCCACGTCGTCCGGATGGACACCAAATGCGAGGATGTCCAGAAAGTCAGTGGCCGCCATGGGCGGAAAGTTCGGCAAGATTGCTCAGTTGCCCGCAGCGAAGGCGACAATCTCCGCCCCCATCGGGTCTGCACCGGACTTCAACGACGACACGAGTCGGCCTTCCCCATCGACGAGGAATTTGTGGAAGTTCCAGCCCACTTTGTGATCGCCCACACCGTTTTGAGCGGCATCGCACAACCAGCTGTACACCGGGTGTTGGTCGTCGCCTTTCACATCCACTTTGGACATCATTTGAAATGACACCCCATAATTTTTGGTGCAGAATTCAGCGATTTCTCCAGCACTGCCGGGCTCTTGCCGGCCAAATTGATTGCAGGGAAAACCGAGGATCACAAAGTCGTCTCCGCCGTGGGCCTCATGCAAGGCTTGCAGCTTCTTGTACTGCGGCGTGTACCCACAGCGGCTCGCCGTGTTGACGATCAGCACGCGCTTGCCCTTGAGTTGGGCAAAGTCAAAGTCGGCGCCGTCCAACGTCGTGGCGGTGAGGGCATGGAAATCAGACATGGCGATGGTGGGGGTGTAATGGGCTTCGCTTCCACCGATCAAGGCATCCTTGTACTTGGTGAACGCCGCCAAACTGACGAGGGCGGTGAGGGCCAATGCGATGGACATGATGTTGCGCTTCATGAGGATGGAACAGGTTGCGACGGCGCAAGTTCTCACCTGCCATCGAATCCTTGGAATCGCGGGGGACGGCAAAAAAGAAGCGCCCCAGGGAGGGGCGCTTCAGGCAATTGGAAAAAACCTCATCATGCTTGGGATTGGCCTTGCAGGTTGTGGTTTCACCATCAAAACGGCAAAAGCGCCCAGAAGGTTTCGATGCACCCCCTTTTTATTTATCCCGAATTCAAGTTGTTGATGACCGATAATGGGTACCTTATTCCAAAATCTGGAGGGTGAACACTTCACCCGTCCGGGTTGTTGAACCCGGACAACATGACCCAACAGCCCCCAAAACAACTCGATGTCGCCGTCATCGGTTCCGGATTTGCTGGTCTTGCGGCCGCCACGACCCTGGCCAGCCGAGGCTTGAATGTGACCGTGTTTGAGCGGCACGACCATGCCGGTGGACGGGCCCGACGCTTCGAGGCCGAAGGATTCCGATTTGACATGGGCCCCAGCTGGTACTGGATGCCCGATGTCTTCGACCGCTACTTCGCCCAGTTCGGCAAACAGGTGGACGACCTCTATGAGCTGGTCCGCCTCGACCCTTCTTACCGCGTTGAATTTGAAGACGGCCCTTTTGATGTCCCTGCCGGCACGGAAGCGCTGGCCGAGGCCTTCGACGCGATCGAGCCAGGAGCCGGTCAGAAATTGAAGGACTTTCTCGCAGAGGCCAAGGTCAAATACGACATCGGCATGGGGCGGTTCGTCAACAAACCCGCCCACAACGCCCTGGAATTTGCCCGCCTCGACATCCTCCGGGATGCGCCGCGCTTGCAACTCCTTCGCAGCTTCAGCGACCACGTCCGGCGGCATTTCAAAGACCCCCGACTGGTCGAACTGATGGAATTCCCGGTGCTGTTTCTCGGCTCCAAGCCGCAAAACACCCCCGCCCTCTACAGCCTGATGAACTATGCGGACACCGCACTCGGGACGTGGTACCCTATGGGCGGCATGCACCGCATCGTGGACGGCATGGTGCAGGTTGCCAAAGAGCAAGGGGTGAAGTTTGAGTTCAATTGCCAGGTCGAGGGCATTGTGGAGGAGAATGGAAACACCGCCGGCCTTCGCGTGGGGGGGGCGCTCATCCGCTGTCCACATGTCATCGCCGCCTGCGATTACCACCACGCCGAGCAACACCTCTTGCCCCAGAAATTCCGCCGGTATGATGCGGCTTATTGGGACAAGCGGGAGATGTCCCCGAGTTCTCTGCTCTTCTACATCGGGGTGGACCGCCGCATTCCAGGCCTCAAACACCACACCCTCTTCTTCGACACCTCCTTCGATGACCACGCCGAGGAGATTTACGACCAACCTGCTTGGCCCAAGGACCCGCTCTTTTACGTCTGTGCGCCCAGCGTGACCGATTCGAGCGTGGCGCCTGAAGGGTGCGAAAACCTCTTTTTGCTCGTGCCCACGGCACCGGGAATGGCCGATGACGCCGGGGCCTGCGACCGCATTTATGACCAGATCATGGACCGCCTCGAAGCCAGAACTGGCGTGGCTGTCCGGGAGCATGTGGTGTACAAACGCCAATATGCCCACCGCCAGTTCATCGCGGACTACAGCGCCTTCAAAGGCAACGCCTATGGACTGGCCAACACCTTGCGGCAAACCGCATTCTGGAAGCCCAAGCTGAAATCAAAGCTCCCCGGTACATGGTTTGCGGGGCAACTGACCACCCCTGGGCCCGGTGTCCCGCCGAGCATCATCAGTGGACAGGTGGCCGCCAGCGAGCTCCTCAAATCCCGTGGCATGGAAGGTTTGCCAGAGACGGTCCGCATCGAACAACCTGCCGGTTTGCCGGTTTAAGTCATACCCTGAGATGAACGCCCGTCCCCCCATCGCCGAACCACACGCCAACAGCGTGTCACCCGTGGTCCCTGTCGCGGGCCCCGTCGATGCGGCGTTGTTGGACACGGGCAAGCCCCTGTTTGACCAGGTCTCTTTGGCGTGCAGTGCGCTGACGACCAAGGCATACAGCACGTCGTTCAGCATGGGCATCCGCATGTTGGCCCCGGAGTTGCGAGCGCCCATTCAGGCGGTCTACGGATTCGTGCGCTTCGCAGACGAAATCGTGGACACCTTCCACGATTACAACAAGGAAGAATTGTTCCAACGCTTCGTGGCCGACACACACCGCGCCATCGAAGAACGCATCTCGTTGAACCCCATCCTGAACAGCTTCCAATGGGCGTTCCATGCGTACAACATGGACATCGCCCACGTCGACAAGTTCCTCGAATCGATGGAGCGCGACCTCGACCAAACGGCCTACGACCGGGAAGGGTACGACGACTACATCGTCGGCAGCGCGGAAGTGGTCGGCCTCATGTGCCTCTCGGTGTTTGTGGATGGCCAACAAGCCCAATACGAAGCCCTCCTCCCCCACGCCCGAAGCCTGGGCGCCGCTTTCCAAAAAATCAACTTCCTGCGCGACCTCCAAGCCGACTGGGAAGGACTGGGACGGACGTATTTCCCCGGGCTCGACCTCGACGCGTTTGACGCAGAGGCCAAGCGCACCATTGAAGCCGAAATCGAGCAGGATTTCAAACACGCCCTCGTCGGCATCCTGAAGCTCCCGAATTCCGCGAGACTTGGGGTTTACATGGCCTACATCTACTACACCCGGCTGTTCCGCAAAATCCGCCGACTGCCCCACCACCGGGTTCTGGAAGAGCGGATTCGCATTCCGAACCGCCAGAAAGTGGCCCTGCTCATGGGCTCGTACCTCCGCCACCAGTTCAACTTGCTTTGACCATGGTCCGGCTTGGGATTGCCTGGCTCTTGGTCTTTGGGGTGTTGCCGCCTGCCCAGGCCCAAGACGAATGTCCGGCCCTGCTTGAACTCCGGTCGGCCTATCTCGGCCACAGCACCTTCGATCAGGCCATGGACAGCAAGGCGCTGGCCGAATTCCATTTGAAGGACGCCAGTGGGCATTGCGCAGTGATGATGGAAGCCCACCGCTGGGTGTCCCTGGCGCGGAGTGCCGATTTCGGCATCAACCCCGCAGGCAAACTCAGCCGCCTCAACGAAGGGCTCGCCCATTTGGACGACCTCATCGAAGCGAACCCCAAACTCGACGTGTTGCGCGCCTTGCGCCTCACCATCACGGGCACAGCACCGCGGTGGCTGGGCATTGATGGCGACTGGCAGGAAGACCTTCGCGCACTTCGCAGGCTACTGGTTGCGGATCATTGGTCAGAAAGCCCGAAATTTTCGGCCTGGATGGCCGATTTGGCGGAACAAATTGAACGAGAACGAGCATGAATGAAGTGACGGAGGAGCAAGTGGTGCTCGTGAACACCCTCGATGAGCCGCAGGGCACCATGGAGAAAATGGCGGCGCACCGTGAAGGGGTGCTGCACCGCGCCTTCAGCGTGTTCATCCTCAACAGCCGAGGAGAATTGCTGCTCCAACAGCGCGCCCACCACAAGTACCACAGCGGTGGCCTGTGGACCAACACGTGCTGCAGTCATCCGCGGGATGGAGAAGAGGTCATCGACGCAGGCATTCGACGCCTGCAGGAGGAGATGGGCATGCATTGCCAATTGAGCAAAGGCTTTGACTTCATTTACCGCAGTGCGTTCGCAGACGGATTGATCGAGCACGAATTCGACCATGTCCTTTTCGGCCGAAGCGACGTTCCACCAGTGCCCAATCCCGACGAAGTGGCCGACACCAAATATGTGGATTTTGCATCCTTGCGAACCGACATGGCCGCGCACCCAGATCGCTACACCACCTGGTTCCGCATCTGCTTCGAACGCGCTGCCGAGCACCTCGGAAAGTGAGCTCGGTTGCGGTCATCGGCGCCGGGATTGGCGGTCTTTCCACAGCCATTCGCGCAGCGGCGGAGGGGCGAAAAGTGACCGTCTTCGAGGCCGCACCCGAGGTGGGCGGAAAATTGAGACAACTGCACCTGGGCGAGTATCGATTTGACCTCGGCCCCAGCCTGTTCACCTGGCCTGAACTGCTGCTCGACACGCTCTCTGCAGCCGGCCAGCACGCGGCCCACTTCGAGCACCTTCAACTCGACCGGTCCTGCCACTATTTCTGGGAAGATGGAACCCGCTTGACCGCGTGGGCCGACAAATCCCGATTCGCCCAAGAAATCGAACGCGAATTGGGCGTCTCCGCCGGCCCTGCACTTCGCCATTTGGAACGCAGCCGGGCCGGATTTGAAGCCACCAAAGGCCTGTTCCTCGAACAAAGCCTCCACGAAGCCTCCAGTTGGACACCCGGACGGACCTGGCGCCACCTTCGCAACGCCGCGACCGCTTGGCGCGCACTCCCATTGACCCGCCAACTCCACCAGTGGAACCGGCAATCGGGCCACCCTCACCTCGAACAGCTCTTCAACCGCTACGCCACTTACAATGGCAGCGATCCATACCGGGCTCCGGCCATGCTTCATGTCATTCCCCACCTCGAATTCGGAATGGGGACCTTCGCCCCTGTCGGGGGCATGCATGCCATCGTCGACGCCCTCCACCAGACCGCCCTCTCGCTTGGCGTGGACATCCGCACGGGAACGCCTGTCTCGCGCATTGGGGTTGAGGCGGGAAAGGTCACCGGTGTGGAATGTGCAGACGGCCACCACCCAGCAGATGTCGTGGTGTCCGGCGCAGACGTCACCCCCACCTACCGCAAGCTCCTGCCCGAGCAACCGGCCCCAGAGCGCATCCTCAGCGCTGAACCTTCCACGAGCGGCGTCATCTTTTATTGGGGCATCCGGCACGACGCCCCGGACTTGCACTTGCACAACATCCTTTGGGCGGAGGACTATCGACAGGAATTTCACGCCCTGTTCCAACAGCACACCATCGCAGAGGACCCCACGGTCTACATCAACATTGGCAGCCGAACTTCTCCGGAAGACGCCCCTTCAGGTGCGGGGAATTGGTTTGTCATGGTCAACGCGCCTGCCGGATGGGACACCTCGGGCATTGGCGACTTGCGCCACAGGGTAGAACAGAAAATTCTGCGGATGACCGGCATCGATGTGGCCGCGCACCGGGAATGCGAGCACGTCTTGACGCCGGGCGACATTGAGGCCCGCACGGGCAGCCACCACGGGGCGCTCTATGGACCGGCCAGCAACCGCCCCATGAGCGCATTTCTCCGGCACCGCAATCGCGACCGCCGCATCCGGGGACTGTACTTTGCGGGCGGGAGCGTCCACCCCGGTGGCGGCATTCCCCTCTGCTTGCTGAGCGGCAGAATCACCCACGAATTGATGAAGCGCCATGACCCACAATCTTGACCGCGGCCTCTTCGGCTTCCGGGGAAAGTGGGCGTCCATGCCGGTCTGGATGGGCCTCATCGCCTTCCTCCACGCCGTGGGGTTGGCCGGCGTGGTGCTCTATGACGCGACTACCGTGTTGGATTTGACGGTGATGAACCTGTTGTTCTCCACCCTCATTGTTCTGGGGTTCGGGGATCCGGACAATGGCTGGCGCTGGGCCTTGACCGCTTATGTCACGTTTGCGGTCGAGGTCATCGGGGTCCAAACCGGTTTTCCCTTTGGCGACTATGCCTATGGCTGGCGACTCGGGCCGCATTTCTATGACACCCCGCCGATGATCGGGGTGCTCTGGCTGGTGACGCTGTCCGGAGCCGCCTATTGGTCGGAGAAATGGCTCCCCGATGACTCCCCACGAGGCTCCCTCTGGACGCGTGCTCTGGTGACGGCCACCCTGATGCTGGTCCTCGACATCATCATGGAGCCCGTGGCCATGATGGCCGACTTCTGGGACTGGGACGGCGACACCGTCCCCCTGCGGAACTACGCCGCGTGGTGGACCATCGCGTTTGTCCTCGCCTGCGTTTGGGGCCGGAGCAGAAGCTTTCGAACCAACCGCGCCGCCGGCCTGTTGCTCCTGATACAAGCCACCTTTTTCATTGGTCTTCTGCTGTTGCCATGGACATCCTGATCGCCTCCCTCATCGTGCTCGCCACCTTCATCACCATGGAAGGTGTGGCCTGGGCTGCCCACAAATACCTGATGCACGGTTCGATGTGGTATTTCCACCGGGACCACCACCAACATGAGCCGGGCTTCTTCGAGAAGAACGACGCCTTCTTTTTGATTTTCGCCGTGCCCAGTGCATGGTGCTTCATCACGGGCAGCCTGAATTCCGATTTCAGATTCTGGATCGGCACCGGCATCGCAGCTTACGGCCTGTGCTACTTCCTCGTCCACGACGTCTTCATCCACCGCCGTTTCAGCTGGTTTCGCAACGCCAAACACCCCTACTTCGCGGCCATCCGCAAGGCGCACAAGGTTCACCACAAGCACCTCAACAAAGAAGACGGCGAGTGCTTCGGCATGCTCTGGGTTCCACGTCGTTACTTTCAAGAAGCCCGAAAGGCGCAAGCGGCGAAAGCCATGACCACCCGATGAACCCGCACTACCTCTATCTGACTGTCGATCTTGCCGTGTTGGCCGTTCCGCTGGCGTTCAGCTTCGACCGGAAGGTGAGGTTTGTCCGGTTTTGGCCGGCCCTGTTCCCAGCCATCGCCGTGATGATGGCGCTGTTCATCCCCTGGGACATCGCGTTCACCGAGCGCGGGATTTGGGGGTTCAATCCCGCCTACTTGAGCGGCATCTGGATCGCTGGTATCCCGCTCGAGGAGTGGCTGTTCTTCATCTGCATTCCCTACGCCTGTCTGTTCACCTACGAATCGCTGAAACACTATGTGCCGCGACCCGGAGGCGGCAATTTGGCCATCCCCGCCACCGTCCTGCTCGCCGTGTTGTGCGCTTGTCTCGCGGCCACCTTGAGCGACCGGTGGTACATCTCCCTCACCTGCCTGCTCACCGGCATTTTGACTGTGGGCCTGGCCTTGGGCGCGGCCCGCTGGCCCCACGTGAGAGAATGGAATCACCGGCTGTGGCTCGCCTACGTTCCACTGCTGGTGCCGTTCATCTTGTCCAATGGCGTGCTGACGGGATTGCGCTTTTGGCAATACCCCCTCGTGAACCGCGAGGTGGCAGAGGTGTCCGATCAAATCGTGTGGTACAACAACGACCACAACTTGGGCCTCCGCATCTTCTCCATGCCGATGGACGACCTCATTTATGGCTTTCTGATGATCGCCTTGACGGTCGTCGCCTACGAGGTCATCGCCCGTCGGATGGGCATTGTCACGGGCTCGGCGCCTGCAGGACAGCCGTGACATAGCGGTGGTCGCTGAGGCCCTCCCCGCCTGTGGCATAATCGAGGACGGCCCAAGTCGGGTCCGCAAAAATGTGGTCGATGCGCACGCCCGGCACGGCGCCCTGCCAAGTCCCATCCATCCGCAACCCGCGGACGTCATGGGCATCCCGCAATTGACTGCGGGCTTGGGCGAGCGCCCAACTGACCGGCATGTCATTGAAGTCCCCACAGAGCAACACAGGGTGCGGGCTGCGGGAGACCGCCGCCATGACCTTGCCCACTTGGATCACCCGCTCTGAATAGGCCGCGCGCATGCGTGTCCAAATCCGCTGGCGCCCCTCGGCATTGGGCACGCCTTCTTCCAGCGCCGCATAGTCTTCCGAACCGAAATGGAGACTGGCAAAATGGGCATTGAACACCCGAATGGTATCGCCCTGCCAGACGACGTCCGTCACGGCGCAGACATTGTTGCTGGTGGTCCCAAAGGCGATGGTCTCCTTGCCCACCACCGGATGCCGCGACCACGTGGCCACCCCAAAGCGACGGCCGGATTTGCCTCGGGCCCAGACTTCGTGAAGCCGGGCTTTTCCTCCGCCGGATTCCAACGCCGCCCGCAGGGGCCGCTTCACAGGAAATGCCGCCGGATCCGCATCGCGATAGTGTTCCTGGATGCAGAGCACATCGGGCTGCTCCTGTTGCATCGCATCGAAAATGCCTGTTCGAACTCCCCGTCCCAACCAACCGTAACGGTCATAGAGCCGAACATTCCAATCCATCACCTTCAAGGCAGGGGCCTCCGTCTGGACCTTGGGCAGGCCCACACCGAATCCGCCCCAAACGTGTCGATACAAGGGCGACGAAACGGCCACGAGAAGGCCAAACCCCAGACACCACCCCCACCTTCGACGGCGCAAAGTGACCGCCACAGCGGCGAGCAACAGCACACCGCTGAGGGGAAAAGCCAATCCAGCCAACGCCGGAATCGCCCAATGCGCGGGCGACCACATCAAAGACAGGTGAGCCGACAACACCCCCACCGAAGCCACAAGGCCCACCAAAATCCAAAGGCGCCCGCGGCGCCGGAAAGAAGGGCGCCTCGCCATGCTCACACGTTGCCCCCGTTGCGAAACAGGAAGTCCTTTTCCTCCTTGGTGAGCTGGTCGTAGCCCACTTTGGAGATCTTGTCGAGGATGCGGTCAATCCGCTCCTGGCGGGATTTTTTCTCCGCATTGAACTCCTCATCGGTCTGCGCCCGGCGCGTTTGCCCATCCACATCCACGCTGCGGTGAACCGAATGCAGCCCTTTGCCGCGCCTGCGCTTCTTGCGCTTCGGCTTGGTGTTGGACGAAGTCCCGAACAGGGTGGCCAACATGTCTAGCCCGCGCTCCAAAGGCGCTCCGAGGTCCCGTCCACCGGTTTGAAGGCGGCGCATGTAGATGTACCCATACGCCGCTCCACCGATGTGACCGAGGTGGCCGCCAACATTGCTCCCATTGGAGAGGGCCACATAGTCCAAGACGACATACGCTGCTGCGACCCACTTCAACTTGACCGGGCCCAAAATGAAAAGCCGAATGACCGAATCCGGCGTGTACGTCGCTGTGGCCACCATCAGGGCCATGACGGCGGATGATGCCCCCAAGGCAAAACCTCCTTGCGGAAAAGCCGGCACCACATTGCTCGCCACGACATAGAGCAGAAAGCCCATCAGCCCCCCCATCAAATAGGTGCTCAGGGTGCGGCGGTCACCGAAGAAAGACCGGAACATGCCGCCCATCCACCACAGGATGAGCATGTTCATCACAAGGTGCCACACCTGGGTATGGGCAAACATGTGGGTCACCGCGCTCCACGGGCGATACAGCAAAACCAGCAGGTCCGAGGTTGTGGCCAGGCCAAAAGCACCGGCAGGCGATGGAATGGGCAATCCGAACGCCACCAACAGGCGCAGGGTGGCCAGAGCAAGGAAGACCCCCACGTTGACGATGATCAAGCGGATCACCGCACCGCCTGTCGCCCAACGCATCCGCAAATCCTCCTTCAAACTCGCCATCTCTGCCTGTCCCCAACGGGAATCTGATCAATAAAATACGTCGCGGCCGTTTTGCCACTTCTTGAGCAGCAAGTAGCCGAAAATCATACCTCCGAGGTGGGCGAAGTGGGCCACATTGTCCCCGGGATTGTTGTCCAAGGCCAACAGCAGCTCCAGCGCGCCATACCCGAGCACAAAATAGCGGGCCTTGATGGGGATGGGGGGAAACAGCAGCTGCAAGCGGGTGTTCGGGAAAAGCATGCCAAACCCCAGAAGCAACCCGAACACCGCTCCGGAAGCGCCGACCACAGGCACAAACATGCGTTGTGCCTGGAGCTGGAGGGCCGAATACCCTGCGCCCGGAAACAGCTCCTCCACCCGCGGGAACCACGTTCCGTAGGTCGAAAAGTACCCGTAGCCGACCACCAATTCATGCAAGAAGAAGGCCCCCAGTCCACACGCGAGGTAGTAGTTCAGAAAGCGCTTCGGCCCCCACACCCGCTCCAGCTGGGAGCCAAACATGAACAGGGCGAACATGTTGAAGAAGATGTGCCCCAGGCTGGCATGCATGAACATGTGGGTGACCACCTGCCACGGTTGGAATTGCGGCGCACTGGGGTAATACCCCGCCAGCATCTGGCGCAGGTCCGGCGCCAGAAAATGCGTCACCACATAGAAAATGATGTTGATGATCAACAGGTTGCGGACGACGGGCGTGGCTTGTTGGAACATGCGGTTGAATCAGCGGAAACGTGCCTCCACGGCCTCCTGGTCAAATGTAGCGATGGTGGGACGTCCCCACGGGTCGCGGTCCGGTTCCTGACAAGCGAACAGCCCATCCACGAGGTCCAGCATTTCGGTGCGCGTCAAGGTCCGCCCCGAGAGAATGGCCGCACCACGGGCCAAGCCCGCAGTGGCCCGGCTCGCCCGAAGTTCCGCATCCACTTGTCCCGCATCCCGCAATTCCCCCAGCACGGCATCCAACAGGCTGGCCGGGTCTCCCTCAGCCGCCTCTTGGGGAAGCCCGTTGACCTTGACGTGGCCACCTTCTCCCACCGTGAGGTCAAAACCGAGTTGAGACAGGTCTTTCAGAGCGCCTGCCAGCAGGGCCACATCAGCTTGACCCACATGAAGGTCCGCGGGGAAAAGCAGTTGCTGGGCCCCCTTGGCATGGTCCACGCCACGGGTGGCGAAACGCTCGTACAAAATGCGGGTGTGGGCCCGGTGCTGGTCAATGAGCACCAAACCACTGCGGGTGGCGGTGACAATCCACCCCCCGAACAACTGGAAGAGCGGCCGATTCTGGTCAAAGGCCCGTTGCCCTTCGGTGGCATCTCCTGGCGCTACCGCCTCGGAGAACACCAGCTTTGCCTCTTCCGCCTCTGAAGGGGAGCGGCCTTCGGACTCAAAAAACCTGCGGGTGGCCGCTACCCGGGCCGAGTGGAACGCATCCCGCCGGGCCGCGGGTGCAGCAGACGGGCTTTGCCCCGCGCTCGGTTTTTCGCTGTGGAAGGGGTTGTAATCCGGGTTGAGCTGAATGCGAGGCTCTTCGACTTCCTGGCCTGGCTTGGGCGGGGCAATGTCAAAGGCCGTCTCGGTGTCAAAATCGAGGGATGGCGCGACATGGAATCGGCCCAGCGCACGTTTGACAGCGGCCTGCAGAATGGCCACAATCGGGCGCTCCTCTTGGAATTTCGCCTCCACCTTGGTCGGATGGATGTTGACGTCCACCCGGGATGCATCCACGGTGAGGAACAGCACATAAAACGGGAACTGCCCAGGGGTCAGCAGGCCGTCCATGGCCCGCATGACCGCACCGTGAAAGGCCGGATGCTTGATGAACCGGCCATTGACAAACAGAAATTGCTCTCCCCGGGTGCGGCGGGCAAACTCCGGCTTGCCCACGAACCCACTCAGTTGGACCACGTCGGTGTGTTCGTCCACCGGGACCAACCGCTCGTCGTATTTGGCACCAAAAACCCGCACCAAGCGCTGCCTCATGGTGCCCGCTGGCAAGTCAAACAGCTCACCGCCATTGTGGCTCAGGCGGAAAGCGCGGTCCGGATGGGCCAAGGCGATGCGCTGAAATTCGTCAATGGCGTGGCGCAACTCAACCTGGTCGCTCTTCAGGAAATTGCGCCGCGCCGGCACGTTGAAGAACAGGTGCTTGACCACCATTCGGGTCCCGACTTCACACGCCACCGTTTCAGCTGGCTGGAATTCGCCGCCTTCCACCGTCAGCTTCAGGCCCAATTCATCCTCGGGCCGACGGGTGCGGAGCTCCACCCTCGCAATGCTCGCAATGCTCGCGAGGGCTTCGCCTCGAAACCCCATCGTGGCCAAAGCCAACAGGTCGTCCGCCGAGCGAAGCTTGGACGTGGCGTGGCGCTCGAAACACAATGCGGCATCCTCTGGCCCCATGCCCTGCCCATCATCCTGAACGGCGATGCGGTTGCGTCCGGCATCCTTGAGTTCCACCGCCACACGGTGCGCCCCAGCGTCCAAGGCGTTTTCCATCAATTCCTTGACCACCGATGCCGGGCGCTGGACGACTTCGCCGGCGGCGATTTGGTTCGCCACGTGCTCGGGCAAACGCTGGATGTGGGTCTCCGTCGCCGTGCTCATGGGGTCAATTGGAATTCACGTGCGAAGTCTGTTGTCTCCACCCACAGCAAACCACGCCAGGCGGCGTAGAGCAGCACCGCCATGATCAGAGCGCTCCGCAACATCGCCTGACGCCGTGAGCGGCGAAGCGAAGCCAAGCGGCCTTCCCGGTCGATTCTCCCTACGCCCTCTTGGCGAAACCGCAGCTTGCGGGGCGCTCCGTCTTGCTCAGATCCCTGCACCTCCTCTTCGAGGCGCTCCTTGCGCTCCTTCCACTTCAGGGCGCGCTGGTCCACATGGGACGAGCGGAACTGAAAGTTGCGCGGCGCTTGGCGAACGTTGCGAAAGGGGCTGGGAAGTCTGGGCGGTTTCATCCGGCATCCAAATTTGCCTGCTCCTGCTCAAAATGCCGCAAAACATCATCCACAGCGCGTCCACCACCGGCCCGTTCAAGAATTTTCTGCAGAACCCGATCGACTGCACTGTCCGGACACGAGGCCCCCGACGTCAGCAGCACGGTCATGGCCTCTCCTGACTTGGATTGGGCGGGCCACCACTGGTCGGTCTCCTGCCGCTTTCCCGCGTGCAGGTCAAAGTGGCCGAGGCGACCGTCTTCCATGAATTCGTCGGCACTGCGCACAAACCAAGTCGGCATGACTTCCTCGCACAGTTCGACGAGGTGACTCGTGTTGCTCGAGTTGTATCCGCCCACAACCACGGCGAGGTCTGCCCCTCGACCTTCGGCCTCCAAGGCCCCTGTCGTGGCGGTCTGGTTGTCCAAGGTGGCGTAGCACAAAGTGTCCCGCGTGTTGGCAAACCGCTCCGGGTTCCCGCCATCGCGTTGCTCCAGAGCCCCCTTGAGGTGGTCTGCAATCGCCTGCGTGTCGCTGGCCAACATGGTCGTTTGGTTGACCACCCCAAACCGCTCCAAGTCCCGGGGCACCTCAAATCCGGCGCTGGTCCGGCCGCTGAAAACGGACCCGAACTCCGACCAGGGACGCTCGCCCCGGATGAACCCCGCCAGCACCTCTGCCTCCTCCATATTCCGGATGACCAGCGATTTGGCGTGGGCGCTGCTGTGGCTGAACGTCGCGCGGGTCTCCTCATGCTGCGGCTTGCCGTGAATCACGACGGAGTAGTCCTTGGCCCCCAATTGCGCCGAACGCTTCCACACTTTCTCGACGAACGGACACGTCGTGTTGTACCGCTGGATGTCCACCCCGATGGCCTTCAACTTTTCCTCCAGTTCAAGGGTGGTTCCAAAGGCGGGCACGATCACCACGTCTTCCGGGGACAGCGTCTCAAACGGCGTGATCACCCCGCCTTCCGTGTCCATGAGGAAGCCAATGCCTTGCGACTCCAGGTCTGCGTTGACCTCTGGGTTGTGGATCATCTGGCTCAATAGCCAGAGCCGCTTGCCGGGGTTTTCCGCCACCGCCTTGTAGGCGATTTCGATGGCGTTCTCGACGCCGAAACAGAAGCCGAAGTGGCGCGGGAGAATGAACCGGACGGTCCCGAAGTCGAGGATGCTGGGGCCCAAATTTCGCTTGCGGGGATCGCCCAACTTGCGCAAGGCCTTGACCTTGCCGATGACCGGTGACCTGTACGTTTCCGGGATGTCAAACGTCCGCATGGAACGAAGGTAATTCAGGTGAAGGCGCCCGAATTCGACGCTTCGGAAAATTTGAGGGGCCATTCTTGTAACCTCTCAGACCAATCCCCGTAATCTACCCACGAATTCACTCCTCGGCCATTCAAGCAGGCATGAGAATCGAATTCGCCCGGTGCACACCATCGGGCAACTGCCACCTGAAGAAGGGACTGCGCGCAGTCTCCGTGAGGTATGATGTGGTGAGAAAGGGCTGCCGGGAGGTGGCCCTTTCATTTTTTACGCCCCCAATGTTCGCCCACTTCAGCGACGAAAGCACGGCGACGCAGCTCCGATTTTGTGCACTCCGGGTGGCGCCCCCACGATCGGCGAAACCAAGCGCGACGCCCTACATGGGTGGCCCATGCCTCGGCTTTGATCCGCTGAAGGAATGCGCCGTCACTGCGCAAGAGCCATTCCACTTCAGTTCCATTGAACGAGACATGGATGTCCGGATGGGCTTGCAACCAACGCACGATCAAGACGTCCACCACTTCCTGTTGTTCAGCGCAGGTCTTTCCCTTGCGGTCCCGCCGCAACGCTCGAATGGCCCAACGGTCCATGGCCAGCGCCTCCTCGGCAGAAGCCAGGGCCTCCATGGGATTGAACGGAGGCGCATCGCAGGGGCCGTGCCCGCCACATGGCGCAGCCCAAGCGGGCTGTGCGGCCAACAACAGGAGCATCAGCCCCAGGCCGAAAGGAAGCCGGAACGGCCACATGGAACGGTCGGTCAGCCCTCCCACTCGGTTTCCGTGAATTGGATGCCTTCCCCTTCCAAGGCGCGAAGCAGGGGCGCGTACAAATCGGGTGTGGTCGGCAGCAAAACGCCGGTCCGGTTCCAATCTCCGCGGAGCCACATTCGGGCAGCCAAAGCCAGCGGCAACCCCACCGTCAAGGACATGGCGGTGTGGGTGTCGTCTTCCCCAATGTGGACCAAGTGAGAGGTACGGGTACGGCTTTCACCACTGGCCGTGCGATAGCGGAAGCGGTGCCACATGACAATCATGTCGAGGTCGCCCGGATTCAAGGCCCACTTCTGTTCCAACAAGGCCTGCAGAATGTCTGCAGGCGATCCCGTTGTCAACGGCACTGGCGCATCCGAAAACAGGCCCAACTGCGACAGGAGCTTCATGGACACACCGTCGGCTCCGGTGATGTGGGCGACTGCAGTTTGAACCTCGGCTTCCGACGCTTCCGGGGCAACGCCCCCGGTGAAACCGGCCGTGAATTCACGCCACGTCGTGCCCGATGCGAGGGTGACCTGGGCATCATCGCGGTTCATGCCGAGCTGGAAAATCGCGTCCCATCCCCCGCAGAAGCCGTCTCCACGAAGGGTGCCGCGGACCAGGTTTTCGATGCCGTCCAGACCGTAAATGTTTTCGTAGGCCAGCGAATCGCGGTTGGCATATCCCTCAAATCGACCGGCGCCTGGAACGTCCACAGGCGTGACCTCCTTGAACAGGCGGTGGGGCGGCAACATTCGAACCCGGCCATTCTCCTTGAAGGTGGCCGAGCCACCTTGTCCAGCCAGCACCACATTCCGGGGGTTCCAGGTGAATTTGTAGTGCCACGGATTGTCGTCGCTTTCCGGAGCGACCAGCCCGCCGGTGTAACTCTCAAACCCTGTCAGTGCATGCCCTTCTGCACGAAGACCGTCGATGACCTCCATCGCACTCAAGTGGTCGATGCCCGGGTCCAAACCGAGCTCATTGAGGATGGGAATGCCAGCGGCCTTGGCCTCTGCATCCATGCCGGCAATCTCAGGCGAGAGGTAACTCGGGGTGATGAGCGGCGTGCGAGTGGCAATCGCATCGCGGGCCACCTCCGGATGCAAGAATGCGGGAAGCATGCTCACCACGAGGTCTGCAGCGGCCACCTCCGCCCTCCGGGCCTCGGGTTGGGCGGCATCGAGCCGAAACACCGACGCGCTCGGGTGCCCCTCTGCCTTGCGCTTTGCCAACGCCTCGTCCAGGTCTCCGATGCGCACGGTGTACCCCTCTGCATCGGCATGCTGAAGCAAATGGCGAATCAAAGAGCTGCTCGAACGGCCCGCTCCGAGGATGACAATGCGCTTGGACATGTCTCAAAGGTCGTGGGCGCACCGGACATCCCCCAAGCGCCCCCTTTTGATTCTGGCACGGGACTTGTCCACAGATTGCCGGCCCTTGGCCTAATTTCATCCCCAACTCAGCACAACCCGCGCCCAATTCCTGTCCTTCATGCGCCTCACCACTGTTCTTCTCGCCATCGGAACTGCCCTGCTTTTGACCGCATGCAATGGCCCCAAGGCCATGTCGAAAAGGGCCGGTGAGCTCCACGCAGCGGGATTCAGCGAGCAAGCGGCCCACCTGTACTACATGGCGTTGCGCAAAAGGCCGACCTACACGGACGCCATGGTCGGCATGCGCCAAACGGGTCAAGGTGTCGTGGATGGTCTGATCGGGGAATTCCAGCAAGCCGCCATGGACGGACGGCGGGCCGATGCCATTCAGATTTATGACCGAATGGTGGATTACCAAGAAAAAATCGCCCGCGTGCAGGTGGACCTCATCATTCCGGCATCCGTTGTTGCCGACCATGACGACCTCTTGGACGGGCACCTCATCGAACTGAGCGAACAAGGCCACCGGCAATTGGACGAACAGGACTACGCCGGAGCCGAAGCCACATTCCGCGAAATCCTGCGGCTCGACGCCCAATACGGAGATGCAGCAGCCCTGCTGACCGTAGCGCGGGCAGAGCCGCGTTATCAAGCGGGACGAACGGCCTTGGAGTCTGGCTTGTTCCGCGACGCCCACGCCAAGCTGGCAGAAGTGGTGGGGCTCGATGCGAATTACAAGGATGCCGCCGACTTGCGGGACGAAGCCTTGGAACTGGGCCTCTTCAATGTGGCCGTCACCGACTTCCAAGCCAGCGACCGCGACATGGATGTGGCCCTCGAATTGCGCAGCGGGATTCAAAATGGCCTGCTCCAAGCCAATGACCCTTTCATCGGTGTTGTCGACCGGACGCTTCGGGACGACATCATTGCCGAACAGCACCTGTCGCTGTCCGGCCTGTCCGACGAAACGGTGGCCGTGGGCGAGCTGGCGGGAGCGCGGGCGATGTTGACCGGGTCGGTCCTCTCCTATTCTGCCGAGACATCCAACCTCCAGACCACGTCACGAAGCGGTTTCCGGAAGTATTTCAAGCAAGTCAAAGACGAAGAAGGCAACCTCAAAAAAGTGGCCGCCTTTGCGCCCGCCAGCTACAAACTGTACACCCAGCGCCGGCAGGTGGAATTGAAATTTGAACTCAAATTGATCAGCACCGAGACGGGAGAGGTTCTGCTGTCCGAAGTGGAGCGTGTCCACGCGCAGGACGCCGTGGAATATGCCGTCAGCCAAGTGCAAGCTGGAAGCCTGTATCCCGCCCGGGCCAATGGCGAAGTGAACCGGAGCGGCAAGTCGCGCATGAATGCGCTTCTGGGCGCCCGACGCGACCTCGCGACCCTGTCTGCACTGCGGGCCCAAGTCATCGCTGAAGCCACGACCCGGGGCCGACGCGACATCGAACAATTTCTCGAACGGCACATCAAATGAGCAGCCGCGTTGCCCTTCTTGTTTGGAGTGCCCTCCTGCTCGCAGGTTGCGCGGGCGGCCGAAGCGCCCAAAAGACGCCACCGCCGGATTGGGTGACCACGCGCCCCGTTTCCCGCACGCACTTCATTGGCGTTGGCAGCGCCGTCCACTCCCCCATTCCAGGAGAGGCATTGCGCATGGCCAAGGAGCGGGCGGCGGCCGATCTGGCGGGTGAAATTTCCGTGCGCATCGAAAGCGCCTCGCTGCTCGAAACCGCCGAACAAAATGGCCGGGTGAGGGAGGATTTCAACAGCACCATTTCCAGCCGGTCGGAAGAGCGCATCACCGGTTTTGAAGTGGTCGATGTCTTTGAAGGACCAGGGGTGACCCACGTGTACTACCGTCTCGACAAGCAGCGTCATGCAGCAGCACGGGCCGCGCGGCGCCAGCAGGCCACCGAGTTGGCGCTGGCAGAATGGAAAGCCGGTCAAGACGACCTCAGCGCGGGCCGCATTCCCAGCGCCCTCGAGCACTGGAGCGCGGGCATTCTGGCCTTGGAAGAATTCTGGAACGATGTGAACCGCGCCGAAATCGATGGTGTGGACGTCGCTTTGGAGCCCCATTTCATCCGCGCCATGCGCAGTGTGGTTCAAGAATTGGACATTCGGCCTTCTGTGGACCGTGTGGTCCTCTCCGCCAAAGGAGGGTTCCGCTTTCCACTTGGGTTTCACGCCACGCTCGATGGGCAATCGGCCAGTGGCATTCCGTTGGCCTACCAATACCACAATGGCACCTACCGCAAGCGGGCGACTGAATTCACCGATGGCGAGGGCATGTTGGTCGCCCTCATTGAACGCGTGGAAGCCCGCAGGCCGGATCGGGACGTGGTCTGTGCTGTCGATGTCGATCGGCTCATGACATCCGCCCACCTGAACCCCATCGTTGTCGAGCTGATTGGAGACGTGGTCAGCCGAGAGGTCCGGGTGCCCCTGGACATCGAAATGCCCACCATCGAGCTGGCCCCCGCCGCTGGGTCCACCGTATCGGCCTCCGGTCACGCCCCCCTCATGGATGCCATGCGGGCCATCTTGCTCGACGCAGGTTGCTCCGTGGTCGCTTCTGGAACGTCGGGCGCGGACTACCTCATTGAATTCAACCTCAGGACGGAACGCCGCACGCCATCTGGAACCTATGGCCAATTCCACACCGCTTACGTGGAGGGCGCATTGACCCTCAAAAACGCCAACGGCCAAGTCGTCGAAGAAACCCGAATTGACCGAGTCAAAGGGGTGCAGCTCGACGCTGAAGCCGCCCTGTCACTGGCCCTGTCCAATGCCGCCGAAGCCATTGAAAAAAACCACGGCCCAGCATTGCTTCGCGGGCTTCGGTAATCAGTTTGGCACGATATTGGAACATCCCAACAGCAGAAACCCTCAACCCCATTCCCATGACCCGCAACATCCCCCTGACCCTATCCGTGTTGGCCCTCGGCCTGGCCGTGGCCTCCACCGGTTGCAAGAAGAACGAAGATGTGGTCAAGCCCAAAGGCGAGATCGAAATCGTCGAATACTGCACCGGATCGGAATACAATTCCGACAGCAAGCACTTCCGCTCCACCGCCACTGGTGAAAGCCAAGACCGCGAAATCGCCAAGAAAAAAGCCCGCTCAACTGCAGAAAGCCGCTTGGCCAGGACCGTGAGCGCCACCATCAAAGCCGTGACCGACAACTACGTCTCGAGCACGGAGTTCAACAACCGCGAAGAGGCCACCGAGTCCTTCAATGAGCTGGCCCGCACCGTTGTGGACCAAGAACTGCGCGGCGCCATCGTCATCTGCGAAAAGCTCACCCAGCGCGAGAATGGCATCTATGTGTCCTATGTCGCCCTCGAACTCAGCGGAGAGAAGTTCGCCTCGAAATACAACGAGAAAATCTCCGAGGACGAGCGCATCATGGCCGAGTACAACTACGAGCGTTTCAAGGAGACGTTCCAAGAAGAGATGAACAAGCTCGGCAACTGATTCTCCCCTGCCCCCGCTTTTGGAAAAGGCGCCTTCGGGCGCCTTTTTTCTTGGACTCAGCCGAGGGTGCCAAGCCAGGCGGCGAGCATGTCGCGGCCTCCGGGGGTCAGGACACTCTCTGGGTGGAACTGGACCGCATGGAGGGGCAGGGCATCATGTCGAAGGGCCAGCACGATGGAGGGGTCGGCAGCGACCTCCGCGGTGACTGTCCAGACCTCCGGCAAGGAGGGGCGGTCCGCACACCAGCTGTGGTAATGGCCGACTTCGAAGTGCTCGCCGGCTGCCGCCAACATGGGGTCGGCCACCACGCGACGGGCCTTGCTGGCCACGCCATGTCGAACGGTGTCGAGCTGCCGCAGGCGACCGCCGCTCCATTCCACGAGGGCCTGCAACCCGAGACAGACCCCCAGCATCGGTCGGTGCGGTGCCCAAGCTTGGACGAGAGACATCAGCCCTTCGCTTTCGGAAGGCAAGCCCGGGCCAGGCGACAGGACAATGCCGTCCACGCCCTCTGCATCTTCCACCCGACACTCCGCCGCCTGCCGGACGACCATCTTGGCCCCGGCCCGCTCCAAATCATGGGCGAGGTTCCAGGTGAACGAGTCCCGGTTGTCGACGAGCAGGATGGTCTTTCCTTCCATGGTGCAAAGGTTCGAAGAAGCGGGCGATACTTGCACCATGTCGAAGCCCATTGCCAGCTACAGCCCCTTCCGCCGTGCCGGGGACACCGTCTACTGCAGCGGTCAGATTCCGCTCGTCCCCGAAACGGGTGAACTGCTGCAAGCCAGCCTGCACGACGAAATGCACCGCGCCATCGACAACCTCGAAGCCGTGCTGGCAGAAGCGGGATCGAGCCTTGAGAAGGTGGTGAAAACCACGGTTTTCCTCATCGATCCGCGGGACTACGCGGACATGGACGCCGCGTACAGCGCCCGATTCCAAGACCCCCTGCCCGCCCGAGAAGCCGTTTTTGTGGCGGGGCTGCCCAAACAAGCCCGCGTGGAAATCAGCGCCATTGCGGTGGATTGAACCCCCAGCCCGCCCAGCTGTCATTCTCCCAGCCCCTCGATCATGGATTTTCTCCGACGCATCCTCCACTACGCCAACCCCTTGAACTTGTTCAAGAAAAACGATGGCGAAGGCATCAACCTTCGGGTCATGCACGGCATCAACAAAGTCTCGATGACCGTATTCCTGCTGTGTCTGGTCTATTTGTTGATCCGCACCTTGATGCGGTGAAGGGGCCTACCGAATCAAGCCACTTCCCTGGAACCTGCGCTCCAGCTTCACATCGCGGAGCATGGTCGCCTTGACGGCCAAGCGCAACTGCAGGCTCTTCTGAATGCCGAAGGGCACCCACCGCGCTGAAAATTCCCAGCAGTGGAGGTCCCAGAGCAGGTTGACTTGCGTGTTGGTGAAGTCCTTGGCGGTGAAATCGTACCCGGTTCCAATGGTCACGCGCCAGTCCTCGAACAAGGTGACATCGCCGTTGAAAGTGAGGTTTTGTGACAAAATGAGCGTGTCCGCCTGAAGGTCGTTGCGCCAGCTGCGTTGCACGCGCATGGTGTATCCCGCCCGCGCGCTCCATGGCGTCTCTCCCGTTCCCGTCCAGCTGGCATTGACCGAGGCATTTGCCCGCTTCAACCGAAGTGGAGACCCGCCATCCTCCCAGAGATACCGATCCACCGCTGCCCCCGTGCTGTCCCGGTCGTAGAGGCTGTGGGCAAACCCGATGTTGACCGGAAATCTCCCGGCCAGCGTGGTGAACGCCGAGCCCGTGATGTCGCTCCAACGCAAGGAGTCGGCCTGCAAGTTGTGGCTGGTCCGCAAGGAGAGGTTGTCGATCAGCCTCACCTTTTTCACCTCGCCATTTCGGTCCCGCACCTTGGCCTCGAGGTTGTTGTTCAAGGTGAAATTCAAGGCGCCTTGCGCGCCGATGTTGGCCGGGGTGTAGAGCCCGGGCGCCAGCGGGTCGAAGACTTCCAAAACCGAACCGTCAAGGCCCACGATGGTGTCGCGCCTGTCAAACGCCGGGTTGTAGCTGAATCCGATTTGCGGGGTGATCACGTGACGAATGGCCCGAAGCCGGCCCTCTCCGCGGTTGCTGAAGGTGCCGTAAAACTTGGTGTTGGCGCTGATGCCCAAACGCCAGTCCCCGTCGGTGTAGAAACCGCTGAGGGTATCGGTCACCACGCTGTCCGGAACGTCGGGCGCAATGGCCTTGTCGAGTGCCGCAAAATTCCAGTAGCCGTTGTAGGACACGTTGGGCGTCAAGCTGATGAACCCCGCCTTGATCTGGGTGGATGCCGTGGCCGTGTGACGAACTCCCGCACTCGCGCGCTCGAGCAACCCGGCGATGCCCTCATCAAACAAGGTGCTGTCCGTGCCGCTGATGCGCTGCTCGGATTTGAGTGCGTAGGTGACGCCAATGCGGTCGTACCACTTGGACGTCAAGGCGTCGGGATTGAATATCCGAGACAAGGGCAGTTCGAAACGGCTGACGTTCACGCCCAACGAGGGCACCACGAGGTCCACCCTGCCCGTGCTGCTGTTCTGGTTGTGGCGCGCCGTGGCCGTGATGCTCACCGGCTTTCCTGGAATCGACGCGTTGTAATTGATGCTGGAGGAAAAGGTGTTGGACAGAAAGTCCTCCTGCGAGCTGTTCAATTGAGACCGGAAATTGCCTGCGGAGCCAAAATTGACATTGGCATTGAAGCGGCCATTGGGGCGGGCTTTGGAATCCTGGTTGTGGCTCCAACGCACAAAAAACTCCGTGCGACGGGTGGCCCCAGGGTCTCCCGCTGTCCCTCCCGACACGATGCTCGACCGCGACACCGAGAAGCTCCCGTTGAACCGGTAGCGGTAGCGGTATTGGGTCGAACCGGACAGCCGCCAGGTTCCGCGGCTGTAGAGGTCGCCCAGGATGCGGGCATCCCAATGCTCGCCGAGTGGCTCATACCAGCCCAGGTCCTTGATGAAATAACCGAGCTCCCGCCCGTTTCCGAAGCTCGGAAAGAGGATGCCCCGACTCCGCTCCTGCTTCTGGGGAAACCAGAAAAAGGGAAGCCCCACCGGCAGAGGCACCTTGCGGACCTTGACATACATCGGGCCGCTGACCACCTTTTCGTTGGGCACCAGCAACCCGCGAGTGAGGTGAAAGTGGAAATGGGGATTGGGCGCGTCACACGTCGAAAACATGCCGCCTTTCAAGAAAATTCGGCCGTCCGGAAAGCGCTTGGCCCGCTCGGCGTGAAACGTCAATTCCCCTTCTTGTGTCACAGCTTGACGGCTCAAGCCCTTGCGGGTGTCGAGGTCATACCGCAGGCCGTCTTGGGTGAAGGATTGCCCGCCTTGCGTGAACACCGGCCGCCCCACCAGCTGGCCTGTGCTGTCCGACACACCGCCCGCGTCGATTTCCCGAGCGCCTGCGAAATAGTCGATGCGGGCGGCTTCGAGTTCGATCCCGGCCGTCTCCACTTTGGCCTCTCCATGCAAGGCCACTTGCTCGTCCCTCACGTGAAACACGATGCTGTCGGCCGATTGATAGTCGATCGGGTCTTCCCCCTCCGGCTGAAGAGAGTCGGGGGGCACGACCCAAGGTGTGACGTCCAAGAAAGGCGATGGGTGGCCCGAGGGGGCGATGGGGAGGGCGGTGTCAGGCCTTTGTCGGGCCTGGAAGCCGGGCAGGTGTGCAGCATCCAGCGCGCCATCAAGGGGGGCCAGGGAGAGGGCAGCCAGGTTGGCAAATTGACCCGCAGGCTGCTCGAGCAGCACAATGGACGACAATCCTGCCGAATCGAGCCGCATGCGAATCTCCGTGCACGCCGCGCGGTTGGCTTGCGGCAACGGAGCGGGGAGCGAATCGAGCACCGCCTGGGCCACTTTCTGGCTGTCCGGATCGGCGAAATAGAGTGTGCGGCCATTTCCCACCATCACGAGGTCCGACAACCTGCCGGATTCAAAGTGACCATCGAGGTCACGGCCCGCCAATTGGTGGCGGAAACCCGCGGGTGCCGGACTGGACACGAAGGCATGACCGCGGACTTCGAGGCGCTCAGGGTCGCCGTCTTGAAGATACATCCGCACCGAATCCCCGGTCAGTTGATCGTCGCCATTCCAAAGCACGGGGTCTCCATAGAGGTCCACCCGACCCTGGCGTTCGTTCCAGACCAGCTGCTCGGCGGCCGCTGTCAACGCTTCGAAATGGAGCGCCGCCCCTTTGGCAGCCATCAACTCGCGCCCGCCGTCCCCGTCGAGGATGTCCAATTCAGGCCCCCGCACCTCCAGCGGCGCCTCCCCATCCTTGATCCAAGCCGAAGCCGTGCCGCGCAGCCGAATGTGTCGCGATGTGTCCCGCCCCGCTTCCATGGGGCCAAACCGGGCCGTGTCGGCCAGCAGCCGGTAACGCAAGGACGTATCCTGGATGGCCACCGACCCAAACGCCAGCCCTAGGCTGTCGCCCATGACGAGGCTGTCGCCGACGACGACCAAATCGCCATCGAAGAATTGCGCTGGCTCGGAGTCGGTGCCCGCAAACCAACCCTGGCCCGCATCCATGGACCACTGGCCCCGGCTTCCCGAAACGCCGCCTTGCGGATGGCGCACCACGGCAGGCATTGGAAATGCCAGAAACCGGTCGTCCGGGAAGTAGATGACCTGATCGGATTGGACCGACAACGTATCGACGGTCATCAAGACCCCCCCCTCAAAACGAAGCCGACGCTCATCTCGGAAGAAGGTCCCGGACTGGCTCACAATGCGCTCTCGCGACGTTGTCACAACCCCACCTCCGCCATACGTGGCCACACCCTCCCGAAAAGCATACGTCGTTTTTTCTGTGGACAGCGTTCTCGGATTTTCAGAATCCGTCGAATCCACAACCTTGACTTCACTGCCCGTCATGACCCCGATTCCCGCCTCGGGATCCAGCTCGAACACGTCTCCCGTCATCCGAACAGAACCGTCGATGGCCTCCACCCGGCCCATCAATCGAAACGCCCCATCCGGATAACGCCATGCACTGTCACAGGCCACTTCGGCCTGATCCACCGACAACCGGACATCGCCCAACAGGCGCTGCCCTTCCACCACTTCGGGATCGCGTGTGATCTGCCGGGCCTCGAGAATGCGCACTTCCACCTGTTGAGCGGCTGCGCTCAAGGAGAAGAACAAGAGGGACAGAAGAAATCTGCATCTCCACCCGTTGGGACGGGGAGCGGGAACGCGATCAGGGCGGGGACGGTATTCGAGAACGTTTGCCAACAACGCAACGCGCAAATTCAGGAGGCTACGGCCCCAGAACGCCCGTCAAAGCTAGATAGTTTTCCGCCGTCTCATGGATTGTTCCATCCCCCCTTCTTCGACACCGACTTCCCGGTCCCCCCGGCACAGCGTCATCGTAGGCCTGGTGTGCGTTCTGGTCCTCTTCGTCGGCAGCGCTTTCGGGCCGCCTGTCGAACCTGCCATGACGGTGGTCATCGATGCTGGACACGGCGGAAAGGATCCCGGCAACCTCGGCACGGGCCGCTACCGCACCACTGAAAAAGACGTGACCCTCGCGGTGGCCAAAAAGACTGCGGCCTACATCGAGGAGCGGATCCCAGGCGTTCAGGTCATCATGACCCGCACCGGCGACACGTACCCCACCCTCCAAGAGCGGGTCCAGCTCGCCAACAGCTCCAAGGCCGATCTCCTCCTCTCCATCCACTGCGACAGCTTTCAGAAATCCTCTGCCGTGGGCAGTTCGTCTTTTGTGATGGGGCTGGGAAAAAGCGAGGCCAGCCTGCGCGTCGCAGCCAAAGAAAACGCGACCGTCTACAAGGAAACCGACTCCCAAGGGTTCGACCCTGACGACCCGGATACGTTCATTGCCCTCGCGTTGAAACAGGAGATTTACCTCAGCCGGAGCCTGCAGCTCGCGGAGCTCATCCAGACCCAATTCCGCGAGCGTGTCGGCCGGAAAGACAGGGGTGTTCGACAGGCGCCCTACTACGTAACGGCCTATGCCAGCATGCCAAGCGTATTGGTGGAACTCGGGTTTTTGACCAACCCCAACGAAGAGGACTTCCTGCATTCCGAGCAAGGCCAAGACTACATGTCCAGCGCCCTGTTTCGCGCTTTTAGAGACTACGCTGCGCAATGGTTCAGCCTCGAATCCGCCGTACAGGCCCCACCTGTGTCCACCGAGGACGCGACCGAAGGCGCCACCGAGGGCACCACTGAGGACTCCCCCCGCGGCGACTTGGCGAATCCCAATGCGGTGCCCGCCCCGCCTTCTCCCAGTTGGCTGACAACCCTGACTGCGGATTGCAGCCAAGGCGTGTGCTTCTCAGTGCAAGCCGCCAGCAACCGCACTGGTGGGGCCTTGCAAACCACAAATGGGGTGGACATTCCCCATGTGGTGGTCCAACAAATCGGAATCGTTCACAAGTACCGGGTCGGTTCCACCGCTTCCTACGCGGCGGCTTGCCAGATGCGCGATACCTTGCGTAGAAATGGCTATCCCGACGCCTTCGTCGTGGCCTTTGAAGGAGAACTCAGAATCCCCCTTCAAGAGGCTTTGAAGAAGAGGCGGAAGTGACCCTTTCAGCAGATGCAACACAGCAGGGAACTCAAAATCGGTGTGCTCGTCCTCCTCGGGGGCGTCATGCTCGTCTTGGGCGTCAATTTCCTGAAAGGCTTCAACCCGCTCGGTGGCGGGCAGCAGTATCACGCCGTCTACAGCCGCATTGACGGATTGGCGGTGTCCAATCCTGTGGTGGTCAACGGATTCAAAGTGGGACAAGTGTCCAGCATCGCCTTCGACGCCAATGGAACCGGGGCGCTGCATGTGTCCTTCGTCATTGAACAACCCAACCTGCGGCTGACCCGGGACACCAAGGCCAAAATCGTATCGAACGACCTCTTTGGCACCAAGGCCATCAATTTGATTGCCGGGCGCAGTGTCGACCTCGCCCAGCCCGGAGACACCTTGCCTTCCGACATCGAAATGGGCATCGCAGAGGCCGTGCGTGAAGAACTCAAACCCCTGCGGAACCGCACTGACGAATTGATCGGCACCGTGGACGAAATCCTGTCCAACCTGCAAACGGTGTTTCAGGACAGCGCCACGCAGGGCCTGCCCAAGGCGTTTGAAAGCATTCAGCGCACCATGGAAAACCTAGAAAGCACGTCCCAGACCCTCGACCTGACTGTGGAAGAGAACCGGGCCGCGTTCAAGGGCATCGTCGACAACATGGAGGAATTGACCGGTTTCGTCAATGCGCAACAGGGCAATTTGTCCAATGCCATTGGCAACTTCAGTCAGATCTCGGACTCCTTGGCCAACCTCGAACTCGCCGCCACCATACGGAAAGCCGACGCCTCTCTGTCGGAGCTGAACCGCTTGTTGGAAGGGCTGAACGCTGGCGAGGGCTCGCTCGGAAAGCTCCTCCAGAGCGACAGCCTGCACGATGGGCTCGTGGCCACCAACAAGGAATTGCAATACCTCCTGAACGACTTGTACCTCAATCCGCAGCGGTACGTGCGCGTCTCCGTGTTTGGCGGAAAGGAAAAGCGGAAATTGAGTGACAAGGAACTCGAACGTTTGCAGCGCTTGATTGATGCCGAGCTCGATGAGCGGGCAACAGGAGCGCAATAACCCCAACGCAGCCCATGGCCCACCTGATCGGACAAGTCGCCTTCGCCCTTCTCTTGGGCACTGCCATTTTTCTGTTTGCCAGGCGCATCCGTGAAGTCCGGCGCAACATCCAACTCGGTCGGGACATCGACTTGACGGACCGGAAGTCCGAACGCTGGGCGACCATGGCCCGGGTGGCCTTGGGCCAGAGCAAAATGGTGGTCCGTCCGGTGGCCGGGATCATGCACATCTTGATCTACGCCGGGTTCATCCTCATCAACATCGAGGTCCTGGAGATTCTGGCGGACGGGCTCTTTGGCACCCACAGGGTGTTCGCGCCCTTCCTCGGAGGGCTGTACAACGTGCTCATTGGCGCCTTTGAATGGCTGGCCCTCGGGGTCCTCGTGGCATGCGTGGTGTTCTTGGTGCGCAGAAATGTCCTGCCCATCGCCCGCTTTCGTAGCCCGGAAATGAAAGGGTGGCCCAAGAACGACGCCAACATCATTTTGATCGTGGAGGTGGTCCTCATGTTCGCCTTCCTCTCGATGAATGCGGCTGACGCCATTGCCCAGTCGCGGATTGCGCTTGGAATCTGGGAGAACACCCACCACTACATCGCCGCCGGGTCCTTTCCCGTCAGCCAGTGGTTGATTCCCCTCTATGCCAACTTCTCCGATGCGGGCATCGTTGCGGTGGAGCGCGGGGCATGGTGGTTCCACATTGTCGGCATTCTCGCGTTCCTGGTGTACGTCCCCTACTCCAAGCACTTCCACATTTTCCTGGCCTTCCCCAACACGTGGTACAGCAACCTGAATCCCGCGGGACAACTCGACAACATGGCCGCGGTCAAAAAAGAGGTCGACCTGATGATGAGCGGGGATCCCTTCGCCGCCCCCGCTGAGCCAGCCTCAGACACCGCCGCCGAACCGGCTCGTTTTGGTGCCAAGGACGTGAAAGACCTCACCTGGAAGCAGTTGATGGAAGCGTACAGCTGCACCGAATGCGGCCGTTGCACCTCCGTCTGCCCGGCCAATGCCACCGGCAAGCTGCTGAGCCCCCGCAAAATCATGATGGACACCCGAGATCGGGTCGAGGAAGTCGGTCGCGCCATCGATGCCGCCGGTGGCAGCTGGGGTCAAGGCGACGGCAAAGCCCTCCTCGGGGACTACATCAGCGAAGAAGAACTCTGGGCCTGCACCAGTTGCCAGGCCTGCGTGGATGCGTGTCCGGTCAACATCAGTCCGATGGGCATCATCCTCGACATGCGCCGCAGCCTCATCATGGAGGACAGCAAGGCCCCCGAGGCCATCACCTCCATGTTCAACAACGTCGAAAACAACGGCGCCCCGTGGGCCTTCCCCGCTGCCGATCGGGGCAAGTGGGCCGATGAACTCGCTGCTGAATCCTGAACCACCATGGCATTGACCGTTCCCACCCTCGCCGAAATGAACGCCCGGGGCGAGACCCCGGAGGTCCTGTTCTGGGTCGGCTGCGCCGGCAGCTTCGATGACCGGGCCAAGCGCATCACCAAGGCCATTGCCCGTATCCTGCATGCCGCCGAAGTCCCGTTTGCCGTGCTCGGCAGTGAGGAGAGCTGCACCGGCGATCCCGCCAAGCGGGCCGGCAACGAGTTCCTCTTCCAGATGCAGGCCGCTCAAAACATCATGGTCCTCAACGGCTATGGCGTCAAGCGCATCGTGACCGGGTGCCCGCATTGCTTCAACACCCTGAAGAACGAATACCCGGAGCTCGGAGGTGAATACGAGGTGCTGCACCACACCCATTTCATTCAACAGCTCATCAACGACGGGCGCCTGCGCATCGCAGACGGCAACCCCTTCAAGGGGCGACGCATCACCTTCCACGACCCCTGCTACCTGGGGCGCGGCAACGGAGAATTCGAGGCGCCCCGCGCCGCTTTGCAAGCCCTCGATGCCGACCTCGTCGAAATGCGGCGCTGCAAGAAGAACGGCCTGTGCTGTGGCGCGGGCGGTGCACAGATGTTCAAGGACGCCGAGCGCGGCAACCGCGAAGTCAATCACGAGCGGACGGACGACGTCCTCGAAACGGGTGCCAAAGTGGTGGCCACGGGATGCCCCTTCTGCAACACCATGATGACCGATGGCGTCAAGAACGCCGAGAAGGAAGGCGAAATCGATGTAAAGGACATCGCCGAACTCATTGCAGAGGCCGCCGATCTGCTGTGACCCCTGCCCATTCAACGCACCATGTCCCTGCGGCTATCTTGCCGCTCCAAACCTGACCCCATGGCCCTCCTCGAAGGAAAAATTGCCCTCATCACCGGTGCCTCCCGCGGCATCGGCAAGTCCATTGCCCAGCGCTTCGTCCAAGAAGGCGCCACCGTGGCCTTCACCTACCGCTCCAGCGACGAAAAAGCCAAGGCCCTCGAAGCGGAATTGACCGCCTCTGGCGGCACGGCACGCGGATTCAAATCCGATGCGGGCAGCCTCGAACAGAGTGAGGAGCTCGTCAAAGAAGTGGTGGCCGCCTTTGGCACCGTCGACATCCTCATCAACAACGCCGGCATCACCCGCGACACTCTGTTGATGCGCATGTCTGAAGACCAGTGGGACGACATCATGCAGGTCAACCTGAAGAGCTGCTTCAACCTGACCAAGGCGGTGTTGCGCACCATGCTCAAAGCCCGCTCCGGCAGCATCATCAACATGTCCAGCGTCGTGGGCATCCAAGGCAATGCGGGGCAGGCCAACTACGCCGCCTCCAAGGCCGGCATTCTGGGCTTCACCAAAAGCGTGGCCCTGGAGCTGGGCAGCCGGAACATCCGTTGCAATGCCATTGCGCCCGGCTTCATCGAGACCGAGATGACCGATGCCCTCGACGAGGCCACGGTGCAGGGATGGCGCGATGCCATTCCCCTGAAGCGCGGTGGCAAGCCGGAAGATGTGGCCGATGCCTGTGTGTTCCTCGCCTCTGACATGAGCACCTACATCACCGGACAGACCTTGTCCGTGGATGGGGGCATGCGCATGTAATCCCAGCCCATGCGCGATCTCGTCCTGGACGCACCGATGCTCCAAGTGGCCCTGGCGTTGACCCTTGTGGTCGCCGCTGCTGCCCTGTTGTATCGGATCGATCGGGGCAACCGCCACCTGCCTGCGCCATTGCGCGCGGCGCTCGGTGTGGTGCGCGCGGCCACCTTGGCCGTCCTGGTCTTGCTGCTGTTTCGGCCCGTCCTGCGAAGCACCGAAAAATCCGCAGACCAGCCCAGCCTGCTCATCTTGCAAGACGCCAGCCGCTCCATCTCGGACGACACCCCAAACTGGAGCGTCACCTTGGACAGCTGGCTGGCCGGATTGCCGGGCGACGAGGGACAAGCCGGAGCGGACATCGCCGCGTATGCTTTTGGTTCTGACCTCGCTGAATGGGAAGCCGGGCAGTCCCTCGAGGACCCCACCACAGATTTGTCCTCCGCGTTGGACATCCTGGCAGGGCAATGGGCCGGGCGGCCCATCGGCGCCGTGGTCCTCGCCACAGATGGCCGTTTCAACCGCGGCCGGGATCCGGAACTCGAGCGGCTCTCCTTTGGTGCCCCTGTCCACATCGTGGCCCTGGGCGACACCGCTTTCCAAAAGGACCTCCGCATCGACCGCGTGCTCCACAACGATGTGGCCGGGCTCGGCAACCGCTTCCCCATTGAGGTGGAGGTCGGAGCCCAAGCCATGGCAGGCACCGTCGGGGTCACGCTAAGTGGTAGCGGGATCCGCCAACAACAAGAAGTCCGCCTCGAACGCGGGGGTGCACCAGCAACATTGACCTTTCTCATTGAAGCGGACCGACCGGGCATCCGGCGCTACACCATCGCCGTGGATGCGGTGGACGGAGAAGTCAATCTCGACAACAACCGGCGCGACATCTCCATCGACATCATCGAACGGCGAAAGCGGATTTTGCTGACCAGCACCGCCCCTCACCCCGACCGCGGAGCCTGGGCCAATGCCCTGTCAGGCAATGCCAACTACGAAGTGGTCCAACGGCCCATTGGTTCGCTGAGCGCCTCCCCTTTTCCGGGCGATGAAGATTGGGACGGCGTGCTGGTCTTTGGCTTTGACCCGGGGGACGGCCCCACCCGCAGCCTGTTCCTCGCAGCGCGCGATGCCCGCATCCCCGTCGGATTGGCTGTTGCCCCCGACGCGGACTTCGACGCCGTTCTGGACCTTGGCATCGGATTGGACGTTCGCCCCACACGAGAAGGCCTGACCACAGACCCCAAGGGCACCGTCAACCCGGGCTTTCCCTACTTCGCGGTGGACGACGCACTGGAAGACCTGTTGTTGGAAGTGCCTCCGCTCGTGTCCCCATTTGGCGAGATCAGCTGGGGCGCGGCGCACACCCCATTGCTGCTGCAGCGCATCGGCGGCATTTCGACCGAATACCCGCTGCTGACCGTCGCACAGACGCAACGCGGGCGGCTCATGACCCTGCTTGGCGAAGGGAGCTGGCGCTGGCGGCAGGTCGGATACCTGCGCACTGGCGGCCATGCGGCCTTTGACAAGATGGTGGGCCAATTGGTCCAATACCTGACCTCCGACCCTGGGATTGACCGCTTCCGGGTCGACGGGCCCCGCCTGCTCGATGAGGATGAGCGGCTTTCCTTTCAGGCACGCGTGTATGACGCCACGCTCCAGCCCCAGGCTGGTGCCGACATCACCCTGACCTTGCGGGACAGCGTGGGCACCGAGTATGACTTCCGCTTCTCCTCGACCGCTGGTGCCGGCTATGCCCTCGATGCGGGCCGCCTCTCCAAAGGGGCCTACAGCTGGACCGCCGCCACCGACCTCGCAGGAGAGCGGTTCGAGCGGCGTGGAACGGTCAACATCCGCGGCATCCAAATCGAGCAGAATGGCCGTCCGGCCGAGCACGATCGGCTGCGCCGCATGGCCGAGTCCACCGGTGGCGAGGTCTTCGCGCAAGACGAGCTCGACCGCCTTCAAGACCGCCTCGCTGCCTCCGACCGGTTTCTCCCCGAATTGTCCTGGACCGAGCGCCTCCAGGACCTCATCGCCTGGCACACGTTGATGTGGATTTTGCTCGGGCTCTTGTCTTTGGAATGGTTTGCCCGACGGTGGGCAGGAACGTATTGAATCCAGTTCAACAACCCCGATTCTCGCTGTAGCTTCGGGACATGAACAACCCCCGCAACATTCGGCTGATCGCCATTGCCTCCGGCATTTTTGTCGCCCTTTTGATCAGCTGGTCCTCCATCACTTACACCGTTCCTTCGGGCTACGCCGGCTTGATCTTCCGCACTTTCAGTGACGGCATCGATACCTCGGA
>CBFHWV010000013.1:0-35086 GCA_965659565.1 uncultured Flavobacteriales bacterium | reverse complement strand
CCTCGAGCGCGTAGGAAGTGTTGCCAGTTATGGCTTGGGTTTCTTGATTAACGAGTAGCCACCCTACGCACTCGGCATGCTGACCGCGACGTTCAGACTTGCTGTCAAATCCAAAATCGGCCCCATTTTTTTGTTGCTATTTCCACTTCTTGGGTCGGGATGTCAGAGAACGCGGCACGCAGGCGTGCTGACCGCTCCGCACAGGGCGGGAGGGCCGACGAAGATACGGCACGGATGGGCACCTCGCCCGAAGTCACCGAAACTCATGGACGTCCCAACTGCGTGCAGTTGTTCCAGCCAGCACTGAGCCGAAAGTCACCGCTCCACCATGCTCACCCCCTCACTTCAGGCCAGAGGATAGGCGTGATACTTATACGAATACAAATTACAGGCCTTGGCTCCACCAAAATGACCATCGCCGAAGCTTAGATTAGGTGGTTGTGAGTTTTCGCATGAGGCTCAGAACCAAATCCCTGACTATGAAGGCTTACCTGCTGCCCATGACCATGGTGTTGCTTCTCTGCGTCCAATCCTTTGGAACAAACGGCCAAGAGAATTGGGAGTGGAATGAAGAGCTGCTTGAATCCATTCGAAACGATGTTGCCAAGCCTGTGGTGCACTCGCGCAACCTCTACCACCATTCCCTCGGGATGTACAACCTCTTCGACCGCATTGTCAAAGAGGGTGCCCATCAAATCGCTCCCCATTCACCCTCAGCGGGCGGAGACTTGTCCCTGTCCAAAGCTTGGACCGGCTTTTCCATGGCCTTCATTTCGAGCCGCTACGCGGACGCTCCAGGATGGAGCCAAATCGAAGCCAATCTTCAAGCCCGTGCCCTGGCCGTGTTAGGACTACCCTGGTCAGACATGCAAACTGACCCCTCTGTTTCGTTCGGTTATCAATACGGTTTGACCGTAAATGCGCACTTCATGGACGACGGCGCCAACCAATCTGCTGGCTACGAAAACACGTGTTACTCTCCCGTCAACGACGCGGTGGACGCAGAGTTGCCTGGCGACTGCGTGACCCTGACCGATCCCAACCGGTGGCAACCGCTCTCTTTTGGCGTCACTGGCAATGGGACAGGTCAAGGTTTCCTTGGCGCCAATTGGGGGGACGTCTTGCCCTTCTCACTGGATCCAGCCAGCTCCGTAGAAATGTCGAGAGACGGCTGTACTTACCGTTTGTACGATGATCCGGGTGCGCCTGGATTCATCGGGGAGGCCGATGGCGGCCCTTACTCTTACATGGAGGGCTTCACGACTGTGGTGAATTGGCAACAGCACTTGAACCCCAATGCCCCAGACGAGGAGGTGTGGGACATCTCACCCCGCAATCAGGGCAATTTCGACAACTACCCCGATGTGCCCGAGATCTACTACCACCTCGATGGCCCGAACATGGGGCCAGGACATGCCTACAATCCCGCGACCATGATGCCGTATGAGGCCAATTTGGTCATGCGCTCCGATTTCACCCGGGTGCTCCCCGAATTCTGGGCGGACGGGCCCAATTCAGAGACCCCTCCCGGCCATTGGTTCTCCATCCTGAATCATGACGTCGTGATGGCGCCAGAATTCCAGCCCGTATGGAAAGGAGAGTCCACTGTCTCCACGGAAGAGTGGCTGGCGCGCGCATACCTGCTCATGGGTGGCGCTTTTCACGACGTGAGCATCACCACTTGGGGCGTGAAGGCGTACTATGACTTCATCCGCCCGATCTCCGCCATTCGCCACATGCAGAGCTTGGGACAGTCCACAGATACCACTTTGGAGAATTATCATCCCCATGGCCTCCCCCTCCTCCCGGCAACCATTGAGAACATTGAAGAAGGAGACCCTCTTCTCGTTGACTTCCCCAATGCATTGGGCACCGTCAAAATCAAACAATGGGTGGCCAGCGAAGACCCGAACACTCCGGCCACGTTCGAATGGCGACCAGGTTGCCATTGGATGCCTTATCAGCTGCCTTCCTTTGTCACACCTCCATTTGCCGGCTACGTGAGTGGGCACTCCACCTACTCAGCAGCCGCTGCGAAACTGCTCGCCACCATGACCGGTTCCGAGTTTTTTCCGGGCGGTCTAGGCAGTTTCCTCTTTACCCCGGAATATTTGAATTTCGACATGGGGCCTTCCGTTGCATTCGAACTCCAATGGGCCACATATCGAGACGCGGCAGACCAAAGCGGCTTGTCTCGAATCTGGGGTGGAATCCATCCGCCAGTGGACGACATCCGAGGGCGCAATATCGGTGATCGCGTTGCCCTTCAATGTCTCGCGTTGGGGGCCGCGCTGTTCGAGCCCGATCCCAACGGATGCACCTATGCGCAAGCCGCAAACTTTGATCCCGCAGCAACCCTCGACGATGGAAGTTGCCTGTTTGACATCAGCTGCTCAGGGGATGTCGATTTTGATGGTTTCGTTTCGGCAACGGACATCCTCCTTGTGCTGGCCAGGTTCGGCACCACCTGCCACTGACCCCACTTCAGCAGCGCATCAGCGCACCAACAACCGTTGGCGCTCGAGGCCCTGCAGTCCTTGAAACACCACCGTGTAGGCGCCGCTCTCGAGGCTGAGGTCGGTCCCGTTGCGGTGGAGCGTGCCCTGCCATGCCGTTCGGCCCATGGCGTCAAGGATGAGCGCCTCGGTCTGCTGGCCGAAGCCCGCCCCCATCAGCGTCTGCCCCTCGCGGAGCGGGTTGGGGAAGAGCGTTGGCGCAGCAGCTTCCATCTGGTCCAAGCCGACCACCGGGCCTTCACCGAAGTAGACGTTGTCGAAGTAGTAGGTCGTGCCGCCCTCAACGCCCTCGTCGCCGAAACCGAAGAAAATGGCGAGCAAGTGGTGCGGGAATCCCGTCTCGAGCTCCGGGGTGCCGGGCAACTCGTTGCCGAAGTTGAATTCGAGCGTTTCCCAGCCGGCCAGGCTGGTGTACTGGATGGTCTCCGTGTAGAACGGATTGCCACCGATCATCTCGGCTTTGAGCAGAATGGGCGTACCGGCAGCCGGGGTCCACACGCGGACGCTGATTGTCTTTTCTTCTTCCGTGAAAGGAATCGGATTGGCGAAGCCCTCGACCGTTCCGATCATGGTGCCAGCCCAGCTGGCCGCCGTTTCCATCTTGACCACTTCCACCACGTGGTTGTCCGGATTGGTCGGATCCTGCACAATCTGCGATGCGGCGCCCCAGAAGTCGTACGTCGTGGGATCCACGGTGTCGTCCTCAAACGTGCAGGGCAGGTCCAATTGGGCGAGGCCATTGCTGGCATCGACTTGCTCGATGTCGTCGAAGTAGAACGTCGACTCGTCCGTCCCGTCGCCGAGGTTCTCGAAGTCAAACATGAAGACCAGCTTGTCAAAGGTCATGCTGATGGCGCCGGAGAAATTCCAATGCATCTCTTCCCAACCGCCTTGGGTGGTGTTCCATTGGTCGACCTCGGTGGACAGCTCTGGCGGCCCCTCCAGCTTGAGCTTGATCCGCACCCCTGCGCGCGGGGACCAGACCTTCATGCGAATGGACGTGGCCTCGGAAAAGTCAAGGGGCGCATCCAACGTCAACAAGGACCCGCTCCAAATGGCTCCGCCGTCCCGGACAATGCGGGCCACAGTGGCGCTTTCGTTGAAGGCGTCCGGAGCGGGGTTGTCCACCACAGCGGCAGTGCCCCCGTCAAAATCGGTGAACGCCTCGGTCGTGGCGCCGGATTCAAAGTTGACCGGCAAGCTCACTTGGGCCGAAACCACCGAAAAATTGAGCACAAAAAAAGCCCCTGCGAGAAGGGCATCATAACGTTGGAGATGCATCTGGCAGAGTTACGACACAATTCACAAACCGGTGGCAGCCTCGACCCGGTCGTGGACATTTTGTCGAACGTTGTCCCAGAAGAGATTGAAATCGCCCACGTGCCAATTGTCGCGGTGCAGCCATTTGCCCACCAGGAACATGTGCGGCTGGTCCACCCACAACACCCCACTCTCCGTGACCGTCGCCGTGATGCTGCCCGGATTTTTGTTGCGGAAAGACTCCCGAACGGCGCCCCGGTGGAGGGCCCGATCATTGGGTCGCCCCACCTCTGCGGACCACGTCACAGGGTGGATGATGCTTGGGGTTTGAGACTTGGCCGCAATCCACTTCGGAAGAAAGCCGGTTCCATAGCTCATCCAGGTGCAGTAGCAGTGCTGGTCGGTGGCCGTGGTGCAAGGCGGAATGGCCTCGAAGTCCGTTGGATAGATGTCCATGCCCGGGATGTAGGCCGCGACGAGCCGGTCCTGCAGCGCGGTGCCGTCGAAGAACTCCTGCAGCAGCCATCGGGCGTGCCAGCTGCCCTGGCTGTGGGCGGCGATGACCAGTGGCCGCCCCTCGTCCCAGTGGTCGAGGTAGTGCTGAAACGCCATGCGGATGTCGCTGTAGGCCAACTGCAAGGCCGCCAAACTGAGGCTGTCGCCCACCGTGAAGACGCGGATGTGCGCCTGGCGATAACGCGGGGCAAAGACCCGGCCGGCCCCGTTGAAGATGGCCGCCTGGTGGCGCACCGGCCAGTCGTCGACAGCGGCATTGAGTGCGGCGCTGTCCACGGGGGCATTCCATGCCGGACCTTCCTCAAAAATGGTGGGATGCAGATAAAAAATATCGGCTGTTCCTGGGCCTTCCGATACCGTCCGCCCCTTCGGAAGGAGGTCCGCAGGATCTGCCGTCCACGGCAAGGCCGCCCAATGGGACTCATTGGCCGGGTCCGGCGCTGGCGGAACCGGCTCGAGCTGGTCGGCGATGCGCTCAACGTGAAGCCCGGTCTCTACCACGGAGGAATACCGCTGGCATCCCGTCCAGGCCAACAAGGCCCAACACCAAAAGAGCAACCGCTGCGTCACGTCGCCAAAGTTGCGGTGCATCTGCGGCTTCAACTTCCAGCATTCCATTAAATTTCCGGTACGACCTCATGACACCACGATTCCTACACCGCTGGAGCAACCTCATCCTTGGCGCATGGCTCTTCCTGGCCTTGAGTGGCTGCAGTGCTCATGGCGTGGCGTATTACCTCTTCAAACCCTTGTGGACCAAAGCCCTCCCCCATTCCATTGAGCTCGGCATCAGCACGCCCTACATCGTGTTGATGGAGGGCGACATGGCGGAATGGAAATACATGAATGAGGTCGATGAACGGAGTTTGGCGCAGGCGTTTGAACGGGAATTCAAGGCGGAATTGGCCCATGAGCGCCATGCCAAGCCCGGCAGGGTGGACGGCGCACACAGCATTGTCGTGGAGGCCATTCGCCTGAGCGAAACCACGCGCACGGAAACGTGCAATGGCCAACCCTACACATTGCACAGCATGGTGGTTCTCATCGACTGCATTTACCGCGCACCGGGCATGTCCGAGCGCCGCAGCATCCGTTTGGATGACATGGAGCACTTGCGTAGAAAAGAGAAGGAAAACGAGGTCGTGTGCAAGGTCAAGAACATCCGCACCTCCTTTGAAGACCTGGTGACCCGCGGTGCGGACAAGGCCTTTGCCAAGTACGCGAGCGTCTGGCACAAGCACCGCAAGAAAGAGGCCCGGGCGGCCAAGAAGGCCGCCAAACGCGCCGCCAAGGAAGCGGCCAAGCAACCAGGCTGACACCGGCCGCGCCAACTGAGGTTATCCCCAAAAGCGCTGGTGGACAACGTCCGCAAACCGGCGCAACAAGACGTGCATGGCGGGGCGCAACCCCGTTACTTTCGGTGCAGTTCTATTGCCATGCGGATCGGAATCATCAGAGAAGGAAAGACACCGCCGGACCAAAGGGTCCCGCTGACGCCTGCCCAGTGTGCCCAGGTTCTGGAGCGGTTTCCCTACATCGATTTGGTGGTCCAGCCCAGCGAGGTGCGGCGCATCACCGATGCCGAGTACGCGGGAGCCGGCGTTGACCTCCAAGACAACCTCGAAGACTGCGACGTCCTGTTTGGGGTCAAAGAGGTGCCGGTGGACCAGTTGATTCCGGATAAGACCTACTTCTTCTTTTCGCACACTTTCAAGCTGCAACCCTACAATGCCAAGTTGTTGCGGGCGTGTTTGGACAAGCGAATCCGCTTGATCGATTACGAACTTCTGAAGCGTCCCGGTGGACGACGCATCATCGGGTTTGGCCGGTATGCGGGAGTTGTGGGCACCTACAATGCCTTCCGCACCTATGGGGCTCAACATGGCCACTACGCGCTTCCGCGGGCCATCGACTGCGCCGATCGCGCTGACATGGAAAGCCACCTCGCCAAGGTGACGCTCGACCCAACGACCAAGATTGCGTTGACCGGGCACGGCCGTGTCGGAAATGGCGCCCGAGAAATCCTCGAAGCGATGAAGATCCGGGAAGTCCACCCCGTAGACTACATCCGCGAAGATTTCGGCGAACCGGTCTTCACCCACCTCGACCTCGAGGACTACAACCGCCGCAAGGGAGATGGCGGGTTTGATTTCGACGAATTCTGTGCGGACCCCATTGGCTACGAGAGCACCTTCATGGCCTTTGCACGATGCACCGACTTGTTCATCGCCGGCCACTATTGGGCGGAAGGCTCGCCCTTCCTCTTCACCCGTGAGGATGTGCGCGATGAAGATTGGCGGATTTCCGTGGTGGCGGACATCAGCTGCGACATTGACGGCCCGGTCGCAACGACCCTCGAACCCAGCACCATTGCCGACCCCATGTATGGGTATGACCCCATTGGAGAGCGGCGTGTACCGATGGGCACAGCCGGCAGCATAGGCGTGATGGCCGTCGACAACCTGCCCTGCGAATTGCCCCGGGATGCCAGTGCGGATTTCGGCGCCACCCTGGTGGAACACATCATTCCGCTGGTCGTGGAAGGAGACAGCCAAGGCATCCTCGCCGGAGCTTCGGAAACCACGTTGGAGGGCACCTTGACCCCCGCTTTCGACTACCTCTCAGAGTACGCCGGCCTCACTGGGCGATGAACCGATAGGTCAAGGTTCCCGTCTGGCGGCGCGGCGCATCGGCCTGAGACGCAAACCGGCAGCGCCCGGCACTGCGCAACGCTTCGTTTCGGAGGCATTCGATGAGATCCGGCCCCATGGCATCGGCTTGCTGGACGGCCACGTCGAGGACCTCTCCTCCCGGTGACACGGAAATGGACAGGACCACCACACCGCCGCCCCGGCAGCGGTACCCCGGAATGTCCAGCTGCAGCGCGTTTCGTCCGGCGAGGTCGTATTCGGCGGTCACCTGACCATCATAGCGGGCATCCCAGCCTTCGTAGTCTTCCTTTGGCCGATTGGCATCCGGCAAAGCCGTCCGGGTCGATGGCGCATCTGAACGGCCCTCCGCCAATTCCTCGAAAGCGGCACGTTCCAAAGCGCGCAACTCGGCTTCCACCTCCTCGGCCATGCGCGCCTCCTCGGCTCGGGTGCTCCGAACATCGTCTGTCCGCGACGCTTGCCTGTCGGCCGCAGCATTGCGGATGGCCTCCATGCGGGCCTCCAATTGGGCGCGCACCGTCTCCTCCATCGTTCGGGTCTCCGTCTCTTCGAATTCCACAAAGTCCACTTGAGCGAACGCTTGGCGCTCGGGCGCCGGAAGCCGCCCCCATTGCTCGAGTGCACCCAACACCACCGCATGCACCAAGAGGGCCGCAATGGCCGCTTGCCACGCGGCGCGCTCACGCCGGTCCATGGGTTTGCTTTCGTGGGAGGAATTCATCGCTCGAACGACAAAATAACGCGGGGCATCGCCCGTTGTGCACAGGAATTCCTATCTTTGATGCAGAATCTATAGATCATGAAGCACATTCTCCTCCTTGGCGCCCTCTTCCTCTTCGGCGCCACCGCATCTGCACAGAGCTGCACAGGCGGCGACAAAGCCAAGACCGAGTGCACCAAGTCCAAGAGCTGCTGCGGCAAAGCAGAAGCCGGCAAGAGCTGCTGCTCCGCCAAGTCCTCTTGCACCGACTCCAAGAAGAAAGGCAAGAAGAAAGGCAAGAAGTCCAAGGCCAAGAAGGCCGGCAAGGAGCAGTCCAAGCCACAAACTGCCATGGTTCGCACCGAAGAGAAGGCGAACAAGGAAGAAAAGAAGGCCGAACTCAGCCCCGCCAAGGGCAGCTGAATTCAGCCCATACCCATTGAGAAAGGCCCGCCCAGTGCGGGCCTTCTTATTTTGTGCCATGCCCCGCTTCTGTCTGGCTTTCCTGTTGCTCTTCTGTGCCTCGGCGTCCGCCCAGTTCACCGTCGTGGAGAATGCCACACTGCTCTCTGCAGATTGCGTGCAGTTGACCCCCGCGCTCAATGCCCAGCGGGGCGCGGCTTGGCACGAGTGCACCCTCGATGTCGCCCATCCGTTTGACCTCGAACTCACGGTTCACCTTGGCTCCAATGACGGCGGGGCTGACGGCATCGCCTGGATCATGCAGCAGAACGGCCCCAACGCCGTGACATCCAGCAATGGCGGCAACATGGGGTACGGCAATTTTGATGGGCCCAGCGGGACGTTCGTGGCCCCGGTGTTTGACCCTTCCCTCGTCATCGAGTTCGACACTTGGGTCAATGGCAACGTGGGGGACCCCGCCTATGACCATGTCGCATTGCAGCGCGATGGCACCCACAACCACAACAGTCCGCAGTGCCTGGCCGGAGCACCACCCAACACCATCCAGGCCAGCGCCACCAGTGCCAACATCGAAGATGGCCTGGACCACGATGTGCTGATCCAATGGGACCCCAACACTCAGAACTTCCGCATGGAGCTGGACGGAGAAGAGCGCTTCAGCGTCACAGTCGATTTGGTCAACGATGTGTTTGCGGGCGACAGTGAGGTGTGGTGGGGATTCACCGGCAGCACCGGCGGGGCCAACAACACCCAATCGTTCTGCCTCGTTGACTACAGCAACCCCATCGGCATTCCGGACCTTTCCCTCTCTCCCGCTCCGCCTTATGCACTGTGCCCTGGCGAAACCGGTACAATCACGGCATCCGCTCCCGGCCTGTCTGTGAGCTGGGCAGGGCTGAATTCTGCCATCCTCGATGCCGGCGTTGGAACGTACCTCGTGGAGGCCGATGTCAACGGTTGTCCGCAGTCTCAGTGGGTCGAGGTCGAGGCCTTGCCCGCACCCAACCTTTCAGTGCTGAGCAACGCCATCACGATTTGCGACGGGGCGCCCATCGTGCTCACTGCATCGGCCGATCCGGGGACCACCCTGGATTGGGATGGCACCGGCGCGGAAACATTGGCCGTTTCGGCAGGGGGCGTCCATACCGTGGTCGGGTCTTTGGCCACCTGCACCGAATCCTTGGATGTCACCGTGACTGATCAACCCTCGCCCACGGTCAGCGTGTCGCCCGGACCTGACCTTTCCCTTTGTGAAGGAGAGGTGGTCGAAGTGGTCGCCACAGCGGATCAACCGGCCAACATCAGCTGGACGGTCAACGGCTTGACCACGCCCGGAAATGCAGTGGACATCAGCGACGCCAGCCTCGTGCAGGCCACCGCGGAGAGCGGAGGTTGTCCGGGCAACACCGTGACCCTCGACATCGACGTTCTGCCCCTCCCCACTGCGGCCTTGTCCGCCATACCAGAGCAGCTCTGCTTCGGAAGTATGGGGCTGGTGAGCGCCGTCCCCAATGCCGGCTCTACGGTGACCGGGTGGACCTTGCCGTCCGGCACAGCCGCGCCCAACCAAGCCGGTCCGGGCCTGTATGTGGCCCAACTCGAAGGCGCCAACGGATGCACGTCGACCGCCTCGCTCTCGCTCACCGAACTGCCGCCCATCGACTTCACGCTCGACGCCCCCAGTGGCGCTTGCAACAACGAAGACGTCACCCTCTTGGTGACCGGCAACCACGACAACGCCACTTGGTCGACCGGGGCGGGTGGCAACCTCCTTGCGATCACCGCCGCCGATGGGCCCGGTCCCTATGAAGTCACGGTCAGCCTCGGCGGCTGCACGGAATCTGACCAGACCACCATCGATTGGTGGCCCGTTCCCGTCATCGGTCCGCTCCAGGACACCGTGATCCACTGCGTGGCCGATCCAGCTGTGGAATGGGTGTGGCCCACCCAGGCCGATGCCCCTGTGGGCTGGTGGGTCTGGACGGTCAATGACGACGTCACCCCGAATGGCCCCGCCTGGGAAGACGAGGGCGACTTTACCGTTCGCATCTTCGACAGCATGACCGGGTGTGCCGATTCCACGCAGGTCGTGGTGGACGTGTGGCCCAACCTCGATGTGGAGGCCGCCCCCTTGCTTGGCCTCATCTGTTGGGGGGAAGAGACCGAAGTGTTCGCCGAATTGCGTGCCGTGGAAGGCACCAACCTCGACGAAATCCCATACACCCTCGCGTGGTCGGACCCGGCGATCGAAGGGCTGAATCCCTCCGTCCCGGCGGGCACCTACCTGCTCACCGCCGAAAATGCGTGTGGCGCGGATGTGACCACGGTGGAAGTGACCCAGGAATACTGCGGCTGCGACATGTGGGTGCCGACCGCCTTCACGCCCGACAACGATGGCATCAACGACGGGTTTCGGGTCGAATCCAATTGTCCCGAGCTCGATGAATTCCAGTTCCAGGTCTTCGACCGGTGGGGAGAATTGGTCTGGGAAACGTTGGATCCAGACCAACCGTGGATGGGACAATCCGATGCGGGGCAAGCCATGGAAGGACAGCACTTCATTCCCGATGGGGTCTATGGCTACCGGCTCTTCTGGAAATACAGCGAGACCGGCATTCCCGTGATTGAAGAGCGGCGCGGTCACGTCCACATTTTGCGCTGACGCCCCTGCTGTGATGCGGGCCGAATGCCCCGTCTATCTTCGCGCTCCTGCATGGACACACGCAACACATTCGACCTCATCGTCGTCGGAGGCGGCATCGTGGGTGCCGCGGCCTTCTACAAGCTGCAGCGCCGCCACCCGAATGCCCGCATCGCATTGCTCGAAAAGGAAGACATCCTCAGTGACCACCAAACCGGTCACAACAGCGGCGTCATCCACAGCGGCCTGTATTATCCCCCCGGCTCGCTGAAGGCCACCAACTGCGTCAAAGGCCGGCACGAGCTCGTGGCCTTTGCCAAGGAATACGGGGTCGACCACGACGTTTGTGGCAAGGTCGTCGCCGCGGCCACGGAGGATGAGCTTCCCATGCTTGAGAAGATCCACGGACTGGGTCTACAGAACAACATCGAAGGCCTCGAGCGCATCGACGGAGACCGCGTCAAGGAGATCGAACCGCATTGTCGTGCCGTGGCGGGCCTTTGGGTTCCCTGCACCGGCATCATCGACTTCCGGGGCGCCACCGCCAAGATGGCTGAAGTCGCCCTGGCCCAACAGTCCGAAAGCCGCGTCTTCACCGGCGTCGAGGCCACCGGATTCACCCAGGAAGAGGGCGGCGTCACGGTCCACACCAAGCAAGGCGACTTCGCCGCCAAAGGCATGGTCGTCTGCGCGGGATTGCAGGCCGACCGTCTGGCGCGCAAGGACGGCGTCGACCTGCCGGAGCGCGTCGTTGGATTCCGGGGCGATTACTACGAGCTCGAGGACCACGCCAAACACAAGGTCCACAACCTCATCTACCCCGTTCCCAACCCCGCATTCCCCTTCCTCGGCGTCCACTTTACCCGGATGACCAACGGGGACATCGAGTGCGGGCCCAATGCCGTCTTCACCTTCAAGCGCGAGGGCTACGGCAAGACCGATTTCAACCTGCGGGACACCGCAGAGGCGCTGGGATACGGCGGCACCTGGAAGCTGTTCTTCAAGAACATGTCCTTCGGGATCAACGAATACCGCCGCGCCTTCTCCAAGCGCCTCTTCCTCAAGACGTTGCAGCGCCTCGTCCCGTCGTTGGAAATGGACGACCTGCGCGTCGGCCGCAGCGGGGTTCGGGCCTTGCTGCTCCGGCCGGATGGCGACACCAAAGACGATTTCCGCATCATCTCCCAAGGTCGAAGCGTCCACGTGTTGAACGCCCCCTCCCCGGCCGCCACGGCCTCCCTGGCCATCGGTGACCACATCGCCGACGCCGTGGAAAAGCAAGGGCTCCTGTCCTGACCCCGCTTCCCCGTGCGGGCCTCCCACCCCCTATCTTGAGCGGACATGGGATTGAAGCGCATTCGCAAAGAGTACACGGACAAGGCCGTCCGCATGGGATGGATGATGTACGATTGGGCCAATGGCGCCTACTTCCTCGTCATCACCACGGCCATCTTCCCGATTTTCTACAACGCCATCACCACCACGGAGGGTGCCGATGGATTCGTCAACGACAAGGTGGTGTTTCTGGGTCGGGAGTTCATCAACACCCAGCTCTACAGCTACGTGCTGGGCGCCTCCTTCCTCATCGTCATCCTCGCCTCGCCGCTGCTGGCCGGCATGGCCGACTATCTGGGGCGCAAGCTGACGTTCCTCAAGGTCTTCTGCTACATGGGCGCCTCCGGGTGCATCGGGCTCTTCTGGTTCGATCCGCAACACCTCGAGTGGAGCATGACCGCCCTGTTCCTGGCCAACGTCGGCGCATGGGGCAGCCTCGGATTCTACAACGCCTTCCTGCCGGAAATCGCCCCTTCGGAAGACCATGACTTGTTGTCGGCCAAGGGCTATTCCTGGGGGTTCTTCGGCTCCATCATCATCTTGCTGCTCTGCCTCGCGCTCATCATGGGCGTGGGCGCCCACCTGACGCGGTGGGCCTTCATCTTCGTCGGCCTGTGGTGGGCCGGATGGGCGCAGGTGACTTTCCGCCGCATGCCCGTGCAGGTCAAGGACCGGCCGGATGGCAACCTGCTCTGGCAAGGCTTCCGCGAATTGAAGGGCGTGGCCATGGACCTCCGGGGCAAGACCCGGGTCATCCGCTACCTCCTGAGCTTTTTCGTGATGAGCATGGCCATCCAGACCATCATGCTGATGGCCTCCTCCTTTGGCATCAAGGAAATCCACTTGCCCGAAGACCAGCTCATCGTCGCCATCATCCTCGTGCAGGTTGTGGCCATTCCCGGCTCCTTCCTGTTCAGCCGGCTCAGTGGCCGCTACGGCAATGTGCCGGTCCTCATCGTGGCCACCTTCCTCTGGGGCGCCACCTGCGCTTTTGCTTACTCCCTGGTCAACGGGTCAACCATGTTCTTCATCGCTGCCGGCCTTATTGGCTTCATGATGGGCGGCACGCAGAGCTTGAACCGCTCGACCTACACCAAGATGCTGCCGGAGACCGACGACACCGCGTCGTACTTCAGCTTCTACGAGGTGCTCGAAAAGCTCGGCGTGGTCATCGGCATGTTCAGCTGGGGCTACATCGAGGGCCTGACCGGCAGCATGCGGAATTCCATCCTGGTGCTGATCCTGTTCTTTGCGGCCGCCTTGGCCCTGCTCATCGCCATCCCCAAGGAGCGCAATGACGCCCAACTGGCCTGAGCCGGTTATTCCTCCACTTCCACAAAGGCCTGCTCCACCAGGCGAAATTCCACCCGGCGGTTTCGGGCGCGGCCACCTGCGCTGGCATTGGTGGCGGCCGGCAACTGGCTGCCGTGTGCAGCCGTGCGCATGCGATCGGGGGCCACGCCTTGGTCCATGAGGTAATCAAAAGCGGCGGTCGCCCGGCGCTCGGACAACACCGCATTGTACCCTTCAGGCCCCACAGCATCCGTGTGTCCGTGCACTTCCAATCGGAGAAAGCGGTTGCGCCGGAGCATGCGCCCCCAGCGGTCAAGCTTGGCTTCATCCTCCGGCCGGAGCTCGGCGGCGTCAAAGTCGAAGTGCAACGTGTCCCGTTCCAATTCGGTCACCCGCGTCAACGGTTCGGGCGGATCCTGCATGTCCGCTGCGATCTGCCGCACAAGGCATGCACAATCCTCCGGTTTTTCGACGGGCACGACCTCCACCCCATCCACGTAGACATAAGCCCAGTCCGTCGCGTCCTTCGGCGCCGCGCTGGACAGGGCCAAGCGGGTCTGGCCCTTGGGATCGAAGTTGCCGAGGGTGATCCAGCGCTCTCCGCCTTTCGCCTGGACCGCATCGGACAAATTCACCCAGCCGTCCGTGGCCTCCATGAAGTGGCCAGCCGGCGCTGACAACTGCGGCACGGCGTCCAAGATGAAATCGCGCTGACCCTTGGGCTTTTGAGGAGAAAGCCACGCCCCGAAACCATCGGCAACAATCCCGGCTTTTTCGGCAGCCGTGTACCAAGCGGAGACACAGACCCATTCTCCGGGCGCCAAGTCGCGGTGGAGTTCCGTGGTCAGGTACTCCCGGTACCGCCACTTGGACCGGCTGAACAGCACCAGCCCTCCGTAGGCTTCCCCTTCCAAAGCCGGCGCCGAACCAAAGCGGTTCTCCGGCACACCGGCCATGCCACTGCAGGCCGCAAAATGGTCGGGGGTACCCTCGGTCGGCTGCGCCCAGTGGTTCAGCGTCCGCAGGCGTTGCTGGTTGTAATCGGTCGGGCAGAATTTGCGGTCCTCAAACCCGCCATCCTTCACCAACGATGCCGGATTCAGGACGTTGACCTCCTGGGCACCCGCGCCAACGGAGAGCCCCATCCAACCCCAACAGACGGCCGACTTCAGCCCCTGGTGCAGCTTACTGAATGCGGAAAGTGACGCGGCGGTTCTTGGCACGCGCGAGTTCGGAGTCCTTGGTGGACGCCGGGTCGTTGTTTTCCACCCCTTTCACAGTCAGCTGTGCTTCACCCACGCCTTGCGACGTCAGGTAACGCTTCACCTGCTCGGCCCGCTTGCGGCCCGTGTCCGCGAAACGGGGATTGATTTTGCCTTCGGCCACCTCATCATTGTCGCAATGGCCCAACACCTCCACAGTCCAATCCGAGTGGGCCTTCAAGATGCCCGCCAAGCGGTCCAAAGCGGCCTTGCCATCCTCGGTGAAGGTGCGCTTGACAAACGCATAGTACACCGACAAACGGGCGATGGCGTCCCGGTCAGAGAGGTCTGAGGGAACGGGAGCTCCCCCGTACACCAAGTCCGGCGCAGTGCTGGAACTTTTGGAGCAGTTGCATTGGCTCTTCGCATCAATCGGCACGAGGCTCACATTGTCGAGGTAGTAGTACGCCTGGAGCTGCTGGGTCCCCATCATGCTGCGCGGCTTCTTGACCTTGACCTCTTCGATGTCCCGGGATCCGTTGAATCCACCGATGGTCATGTACTCTTCGTTGCCCGTCCCGAGGTAGGTTCCGCAGACGGTCTCCCACCCTTCCATGAGCTGCATCACCTTGTCCGAGCGGTGCTTGACCTGTGGGTCGCGGGCCACAATGCCCAAGTTGGGTTGGGTTTCCTTGCGATCGGAGAAGTAGGCCCCGATGCCGTTGACCGCATACTTGGACAGGTCGCTCAAGCTGATGTCAAAGCTGACGCAGTACATCTGGTTCGCTTCGAGGGTCTCAGCCAGGCGAACCTGGAAGTAGGTGCGGGCCAATTTTGGGCTTTTGGTGTGGGCACGGAAACCCGCATACCGGTTGCCGTCACTGGGGTCTTCGTAGCCATAGACGTTGCCGGGGACCAACACCTTCTCGCTCTTGACGTCCGTGCTGAACAGGTCCAGTGGCGCATCGGTGTAGGAAAACCAGTCGGTGGTGATTTCCTCGAGCTGGCCATAGTTCTTGAGACGCTTGACATCGCCGGTCTCGAAACTGCCGTTGGGGACGAGGTTGTCGTCCTGGGCTTGGATTTGGCCCTCAATGGGCAACAGAAGCGCGGCCAGCGCGCAGGTGGGGATCAGATTCCGCATGGTGTTCAATACTCAGGCAACGTCTTCAGCAATCGCCGCTCCGTTGAATTTCATCGATGAAGGAACGGACGCGGTCGGGGTGAATGTCGGGATAGACGCCGTGGCCCAAGTTAGCCACGTGCCTGCCGCGTCCAAAATCCGACAACATCTGTTGGGTGGCGGTCCGGACCTCGGCTTCCGTGCCGTACAGGACGGACGGGTCCAGGTTGCCCTGCAACACGTGGTTCGGGGCCATCCGCCGCGCCTCAGCCACCGGCGTATGCCAGTCCACGCCAAGGGCCTCGCACGGCAACGTGGCCAAGCGGTCCATCTGCCACCCTGCCCCTTTGGCAAACACGATTTTGGGAACGCCCTGCACCTCCTCACAAATGCGCCGCAAACGGGGCATGCTGTACCGCTCAAACAGGGCCCGGTCCAATGCGCCCGCCCAACTGTCGAACACCTGTACGGCCTGCACCCCGGCTGCAATCTTGGCATTGAGGTAGACGATGGTGGCATCGGTGATCCGGTCGAGCAAGTCTTCGGCGAGCGCCGGCGCCTCTCGGAGCATGCGGCGGGCCCGACTCCATTCCTTGCTTCCCCCACCTTCGACCATGTAGCAAAAAATGGTCCACGGCGCACCCGCAAAGCCGATCAGCGGCACGCGGCCGCCCAGCTCACTTCGGGTCAAGCGCACCGCGTCCATCACGTATTTCAAGTGCTCCTCCGGCTCCACGGCATGAAGCCGCTTCAGGTCTTCAGCCGACCGTATGGTCTCCGGAAAACGCGGCCCCACCTTTTCGATCAACTCGTACGGCAGGCCCATCGCCTCGGGCACCACCAGGATGTCGCTGAACAAAATGGCGGCATCCACCCCGAGCAAATCCACGGGCTGAATCGTCACTTCACAGGCGAGCTCCGGGGTTTCCACCAATTCCTTGAACCCCGACAAACGGCTGCGGATTGCCCGGTATTCGGGCAGGATCCGGCCCGCTTGACGCATGAGCCACACCGGTGGACGGTCGGTCATCTCACCATTCAAGGCCCGAAGGAGAAGGTCGTTTTGAAGGGTCATGGTCGGGTCAACAATTCACAGCCGAAGGGGTTCCGCCTGGCTCAATGCAGGGTCTTGAACAGCGCTTCCTCCAGCAAATCGTAGGGTGCCACCGTGGCGTTGTCGATGCCCTTGGACCGGGCATCGCATTCGCGGAGGTAACCGAAGATGCGGGACACCTTGCGCGCAGGATAGTTGCGGGCAGCGCGGGCGTATTCCTTCGCCGCGTAGGGGTGAACGCGCAACGCAGAGGCCACGGCGGACGGGTCGTGGTTCGGCAGGTGATGAAAGGTCAACACCCGGGCGAAATAGTTGGTGAGCGTCGGCAGGATGCGCGGCACCGGGTGGTTTTTCTCGTTGGCCCGCATGTACTGGACGATGCGCGTCACACGGCCGATGTCCTTGTCTGCCAACGCATTGGTCAACTCGAAGATGTTGTACTCCTTGGAAATGCCGATGTGCTGCTCGATCAAGCTGTCGCTCACCTCTCCCCCTTCCGGCAGGGCAATGAACAGCTTGTCCATCTCGCCGGCGATTTTCTTCAGGTCGTTGCCGAGGTATTCGGCGAGGAGCTGGGCAGTGCGGGGGTGAATCTGCCGCTTGCGCGCCGACACATAGCCCTCGATCCACTCTGCCAATTTGTAATCCCGAACCTTGTCGGATTGGAACACCACACCGGCCTTTTGGATGCGCTTGACCGCGGAGAGTCGCTTGTCCGGCATCTTGTTGCGGTGGACGAGGACGAGAACCGTAGAGGCCACCGGATTGTCCGCGTAGGCCGCCAGCTTCTCGAGCTTGTCCTTGGATTTCCACTCGCGCAAGTCTTGCGCCTCCTTGACGAGGACCAACCGGCGCTCGGCCATCATCGGGAACTGTCGGGCGGCCGCGAGGACCTGATCGAGGTCGCTGTCCCGTCCATACAGCACGGTCTGGTTGAAATCGCGCTCGTGCTCCTCCATGGCGTTCGCCTCAATGGCGTCGGAGAGCACGTCAAGGTGATAGGGCTCCTCTCCGCCCAGCAGGTACAGCGGGGCAAATTGGCGCGACTGGATGGCGCCGAGAAGCTCCCTCATCCCCTTCATGATCAGGCGAAGGTGGGGGCGACCTGGATGTCTTTGCTGCCCTTGGTGTGGACGTAGAATCCTTCGCCAGACTTGACGCCGAGCTTGCCAGCCGTCACCATGTTGACGAGCAACGGGCACGGCGCGTATTTCGGCTGGCCAAATCCGTCGTGCAAGACGCGCAGGATGCTCAAGCAGACGTCCAGTCCAATGAAATCCGCGAGGTGCAGCGGCCCCATCGGGTGCGCCATACCGAGCTTCATCACCTCATCGATTTCCGCCACGCCAGCCACACCTTCGTGCAGGCTGCAGATGGCCTCATTGATCATGGGCATCAGAATGCGGTTGGCGACAAATCCGGGGTAGTCGTTGACTTCCACGGGCACCTTGCCCAACTGCTTGGACAACGTCACAGTCGTCTCCGTGGTCGCGTCACTGGTGTCATAGCCGCGGATGACCTCCACGAGCTTCATGATCGGCACCGGATTCATGAAGTGCATGCCGATCACTTGGGCTGGCCGCTTGGTGGCCGCCGCAATCTTCGTGATGGAAATGCTGGAGGTGTTGGTCGCCAGGATGCAGTGTTCCGGAGCAGCAGCGTCGAGCTGCTCAAAAATCTTCAGCTTGAGGTCGAGGCGTTCCGTGGCCGCCTCGACAACGAGGTCCGCGTCGGAGACGGCCCCGTGCATCTCGGTGGACGTGCTCAGGCGGGCCAGCGTGGCCGCTTTGTCTTCTGCCGTGATGCGCTCCTTGGCCACCAGGCGGTCCAGGTTCCGGTCGATGGTCGCCTGCGCCCGCTCCAAGGCGGCAGCTTGAACATCCACCAGGGTCACGGTGTGGCCACTTTGAGCGAAAACGTGGGCAATCCCGTTGCCCATCGTGCCGGCTCCGATGACCGCCACGCGCTTCATGCCCACGCTCATGCCTCGTCGCCTTCCCCGGACGCCACTTCGGCTTCCGCAGCCTCGTCCGCCGTGACCTCCTCCGCTGATGGCACTTCCTCAGCCGCTGGGGCCTCCCCGTTCACCTCGTCGGAAAACGGCAGCAAAGACAATTCGACCAGCGCATTGTACCACATGCAGAGCTTCTTCAGGTCGCTGTGGTACACCCGCTCTTGATCGAGGTCCGGCACAATCTCGGTGACGAAAGCCCGGATTTCGGCGTGCGGCACTTTGGCGTCTGGGGCCTTGTCTCCCTTCAAATGGGCGTGCATCGCATTGAGCACGTCTGCCAGCGGCAAATCCTCCTCATAGGTGAAGATGCTGATGTCCTCGAAGCTCGACACCCGCGCCGTGGCCGGCACAGCGGTGCGTTTCCCTTCTCCCAAGGGCTCCACCACGATGTTGCGGTGGGTCGTGTTCAGCACTTTGTAAAGTCCTGGCTTCCCGGAAATGGCCAGAATGTCCTTTGGTTCCATGTTGCAAAGTAGCTCATGCCTGCAGCCGGCAAGGCTGTCCTTGGCTGTGGAATTGTGCGGATTTCCCACAGAAAGTCCACGTTATGCACAGGAATCGGAGGTTCAATCAGCCTTCCGGCGTTGGCCATCCCCGATGGGCCACCCGCTGACCTCCGTCCTGGCGGTGCCAAGCTGCGGTGCGCAACCCATTGCTCATCAGCAACCAAGGACAGCCCAATGCGAGGTCATACCGGGCCAGCTGATCGGCCACCCGCTGGTCCAAGGGCACATCAGGGGCTTTGACCTCTGCCGCCAAGGCCACCTTCCCGAAACGGTCAAAGCAGGCAATGTCCACCCGACCGTCTACGGCGCCGAACCGCACGGGCAATTCCAACTGCATTCTCGCCACCGGCCAGCCCGAGTGTGCCAACGCCAGCACCACATGCTGCCGCACCCACTCCTCAGGTTCGAGCAGCACCCATTTGGACCGCACCGCGCACCGAATCCGCCAACGGCCGTCGCGCATCGCCACCTCCACCCCTTCAGACGAGAGCGGCAACTCAGGCCATGTACCACGCGGATCGGGAGGCGACGTTGGTTCCATTCTGCGAAAGTGCAACGGGTGCGCCCTACATTGGACCACTTCGATTTTGAACCTGATGGACAACCCCACCCGGCTTTTTGATTTCCCGCGTTACCAGCTCGCCAACGGCCCGCTGGACGTCATGATGACCATGCCCAATGGCGGCAATCCGGTCTCCTATTCCACCTCCGAATTCGTCGACGACATGGACCGCGTGTCGCGCGGATTGATCTCGATGGGACTGGAAGTGGGCGACCGCGTCGCCCTCATTTCACACAACAACCGCTGTGAATGGAACTTGATGGACCACGGCACCTTGCAGGCCGGCGGCATCGATGTTCCGATCTATCCGACCATGACGCCGGAGGATTACATCTACATCCTCAACCACAGCGAAAGCCGCTTCTGCTTTGTCTCCAACGCAGAGCTCTTCGAAAAGGTGCAGTCCATTCAAGACCAGGTGCCATCACTGGAGGCGGTGTTCACCTTTGAACAGGTCGACGGCGCGCGCCACTGGAGCGAAGTGGTGGAAGCCGGACGCGAAGCCGGGGACCACGACACCACCCTCCAAGCCCGACGCGATGCCGTGGCCGACACGGACATGGCCACCATCATCTACACGAGTGGCACCACCGGCAAGCCCAAGGGGGTCATGCTCACCCACCGCAACATCGCGCAGAATGCCCTCAACAGCATCCCGCGTTTGCCCGAGCGCGAGTCCGGAACCGACTACCGCGTCCTGAGCTTCCTGCCCGTCTGCCACATTTTTGAGCGGATGCTGCACTACCTCTACATGCACGAGGGCGCGATGATCCACTTTGGCGAAAGCCTCGAAACGGTCAAGGATGACCTCGCCGCAGCCAAGCCGCACATGTTCACGGCCGTGCCGCGTTTGCTCGAGAAGTTCCACGACGCCATCGTCGCCAAAGGCCGCGAAGCCGGCGGCGTGAAATCCGCCATTTTCAACTGGGCCGTCGGGCTTGCCCTCGAATGGGAACCCGACCGCCAAAACGGAGGCTTCTACGAGTGGAAGCTCGGAATCGCCCGCAAATTGGTGTTTGACAAGGTGAAAGAAGCCCTGGGCCTCACCCAGATCATGGCGGTGGCCTGCGGCTCTGCGGCCTTGGCGCCCCGGTTGGCCCGCTTCTTCAACGGCGCCGGCATCCCGGTCTACGAAGGCTACGGATTGACCGAGACCAGCCCCGTGGTGTCTGTGAACACCTTCAACCAGCCCAACATGCTGCGCGTGGGCACCGTCGGCAAGCTCATCGGGGACACGGAAGTCCACATCGCCGAGGATGGAGAAATCCTGGTGAAGGGACACCAGACGATGATCGGGTACTACAAGGACGAAGAAAAGACGGCCGAGGTCTTGAAAGACGGCTGGTTCCACACCGGGGACATCGGCGTTTTCGAAGACGGATTCCTGCGCATCACGGACCGGAAGAAGGAGATGTTCAAGACGTCCGGCGGCAAGTACGTCGCTCCGCAATTGCTGGAGAATGCCATCAAGGCGTCCCGCTTCGTGGAGCAGGTCATGGTCATTGGCGAGGGGCGGAAGCACCCGGCCGCCTTGGTCGTTCCGGACATGGTCGTCCTTGAGGAATGGTGCAAGCGCCACAACCGCGACTGCCCGGCCGCATCCGATGTCCCCCAGGATGCCGAAATCTGTGCCCGCATTCAGCAGGACATCGACGGACTGATGGAGACGTTCGCCTCGTGGGAGCGCGTCAAGAAAATCCAAGTCCTGCCGGCCCAGTTCAGCATCGACGGCGGTGAGCTCACCCCGACCCTGAAGCTCAAGCGCAAGCCCATCCTCGCCAAGTACGGCGACCTCATTGAGGCCATCTACGCCTGATGCTCGACACCCTGCAGGCCTGGGATGAAGCCCTGCTCCTGCTGTTCAACGGCCAGCCGCTTTGGCTGGCTTCCACCGCGTGGTTGCTCACGTCCAAGTGGGCGGCGCTACCTGTGGCCGTTTTGGTGCTGCTGAAGCTGTTCCGCGGGCAGTCCTGGAAACGGGGCCTGGTGGGGCTGGCCATGTTTGCCGCCTGTGTGGGGGGCACGGACGCCATCTCGAGCCGTCTGTTCAAACCGGGATTCGCCCGGTTGCGCCCCAGCCATGAAGCCACGCTGTCCGACCAGCTCCACCTCCACACCCATGCGGATGGATCGGTGTACCGTGGAGGACGCTTTGGATTCGTGTCCTCCCATGCCGCCAACACCTTTGGCTTGGCCACCTTGGCCGTGCTGCTGTTTGGGAGCGGAGCGTGGCGATGGCTGTGGGGATTCGCCGCCGTCGTGAGTTGGACCAGAATCTATCTCGGCGTTCATTATCCGGGCGACATTCTGTTCGGAGCGCTTTTCGGAGCAGGTTGGGCGAGCGCCATCTTCACCCTCTCCAACCGAATTCAACGGGCCATTTCACCTTCCGACACCGCGCCATGAACGCCCTTTCGCTCCCCTTTCTACTCGGCATCTTCATCGGCGGTGGCACCGGATCCGTGCTGCGGCACCTCTTGGGCGTCTGGCTCAACAACCGGCACCTCCTCCCTTGGGGCACGCTCGCCGCCAACCTGATGGCCACGGCCCTCCTCGCCTGGGTCACCTTCCGGGTGGCACACCGCTTTCCAGAAGGGCACGTCCTCCCGGCCGCACTGGCCATTGGGCTGTGTGGGGGCTTCAGCACGTTCAGCACATTCAGTGCCGACACGCACCGCCTGTTTGCCGATGGACAATGGATGTGGGGCACCCTCAATATCGCGTTGAGCGTGCTGGGCTGTGTGGCCATTTTTGCCCTCGTGGCAGGCCCACTCCGGCGTTAACTTCCCGATCGATTCACAACCGACCATGCCCCGTCTTTTTCCAGCCTTCACAGCCCTGCTCCTCCTCCCGTCCTTGTGGGGCGCAGCGCAGACTCCACAGGCCTTTGACAAACATGACCAGCCCCCTCGGCTGGTCGTCGCCATCACCGTGGACCAGATGCGCGCCGATTACCTCACGCGGTACGCCAACGGCTTCGGTGAGGACGGATTCCGCCGCATGTTCGACGAAGGATTTGCGGCCATGGACCACCACTTTGGCTATGCCCCAACCTATACCGGACCGGGCCATGCGAGCATCTCCACGGGGACCACGCCTGCTGTGCACGGCATCATCAGCAACAACTGGTATTCCCGCACTGAAGGGCGCGTGGTCTACTGCGCCGAGGACACCTCCGTCCGCGCCGTGGGCATGCCCGGCACCGATCCCGGCAGCAAAGGCCAGATGTCCCCGAAACGCATGCATGCCAGCGGTTGGGCGGACGAATTGAAACTCCACTTCTCCTCTCCAGACGGCCCCCAGCCCATTGTGGTGGGAGCCAGCATGAAGGACCGTGGCGCCATCCTGCCCGCCGGCCACGCCGCAGATGCCGCCTACTGGCTGCAATCGGGGGATTTCATCACGAGCACCCACTACATGGAGAACCTCCCCCAATGGGTGATGGACTTCAACGCCTCCAGCGCAGCCGAAGACCTGCTTGCCGGTGGCTGGAACCTGCGCGATGCCCCGGACACCTACCGGGCCGGCATGGCCGACAACACGCCGTACGAGGGCAAATTCAAGGGCGCCGACCGTCCGACCTTCCCCTACGACCTGCAGGCCTTGGCCGAGAAGAATGGCGGATTGGACATCCTGAAGGGCACGCCCATGGGCAACACCCTGCTGGTGGACTTTGGATTGGCCGCCATTGACGCTGAAGGGCTGGGGGCCGACCCCGTGCCCGACGTGCTCGCTTTGTCGTTCAGCAGCACGGACTACGTGGGCCACCGGTTTGGCGCCCATGCCATGGAAACGGAGGACACCTACCGCCGCTTGGATGACGCGCTCACCCGCCTTTTTGACGGGCTGGATGAGAAGGTGGGGATGGGCCAATGGATGGCCTTCCTGACCGCGGACCACGGCGCTGTGACCGTGCCGGGCCTGGAGCAATCCCGGGGCTTGCCCGTGGGGTATTGGAACCCGGAGGCGATGAAGGCCCAGGTGGACACGGCCTTGAGGGCCCGGTATGGCCGGGACGACCTGGTGCTGAAATACGACAATGACCAATTCTTCCTCGACCGGCCCCTGTTGCTTCAAGCCGGGCTGAATGCCGACGAGGTGGCCCGGTTCATTGCCGGGGTCGCCCAGACCGCGCCCGAGGTCCAACGCACCTTGACCGCGGCAGACCTGCGCACCGGCCAGTTCAGCGACGGCCCAGAGGCGAATGTCCAACGCGGTTGGCACGCATCGGCCAGTGGCGATGTGGTGGTCATGCTCAAGCCCGGCTACCTCGAATACGGACGAACGGGAACCAGCCACGGAAGCCCGTACGCCTACGACACCCATGTGCCATTCTTGATTCTCGGCCCCGGCGTCCCCGAAGACCTGCGCACCCACGACCGGACCTACATCCGCGACATCGCCCCCACCCTGAGCGCCCTCATCGGATTCCCCCGGCCCAGCGGATGCACCGGCCACCTCATTGAAGACCTGTTCGACGAATGAGCGACATCCGACACCGCATCGAACGGTCCGGCCGACACGAACTGACGATCACCTCGTCCTTTCCAGCCGGAACCGACCACATCCAGCTGCCCATCTGGCGACCTGGCCGATACGAACGGGGGGACTTCGGCCAATACGTCCGCGGCATGGTCCAGCGCACGGAATCCGGCTGGATGCCGATGGCCAAAACCGGCTTGCACCGCTGGCAGTGCAATGGATCCGAAGCGGTAGAGGTGCGGTTCCATTTCACCGCTGCCCAACTCAACGCAGGCAGCACCTGGGCGGATGAATCGCTCCTCTATGTCAACCCGGTGAACTGCCTGCCCTACTGCGAAGGCCTCCCGGACGCGCCCATCGACATCCACCTGCCGGATGTCCCGGCCGACTGGCACATCGCCACCGCTTTGCCCCAAACGGCGGCCAGCGGCGATGGCCACCACCTGATGGCCAGCGGCACGCAGCAGTTGATGGACAGCCCTTGGATTGCAGCGCCGGCAGAGGACCTGTGGCACGGACAATACGACGTGGGCGGACACCCCTTTCACATCCACGTCTGGGGCCAGCGGCATTTCGACGATGCGGCTTTTCTCAAGGCCCATCAGGCATTCACCGAGTGCCAAATGGCCACCTTCGGCTGGCTTCCAGTTCCCGAATATCATTTCCTCTACCTCTTCCCCGATTTCCAGGCCCGCCACGGCGTCGAGCACGAGGCCTCCACCGTCATCGCGTGGGGACCGGCCCACCAACTGACCCACAGCGAAGGGCAACCATCCGAGGGGCTGGAGGAGGTCATCGACATTGCGAGCCACGAGCTGGTGCACACGTGGAACGTGAAGCGGCTTCGGCCTGCTGAATGGATGCCGTATGATTTTTCGAAGGCCAGCCCCAGCCGGCTTGGGTACGTCGCAGAGGGCGTCACCACGTACCTCGGCGACCTGTTCCTGCTGGAAGCCGGGGTCATCGAAATGGAAGGCTGGCTGAAGCGCTTTGAAAAGCTGCTCACCCGGCACCTGTGGAATCCTGGCAGGCTGCAGACCTCCGTGGCCGACAGCAGTGTCGACACCTGGCTCGACGGCTACAAAGTGGGGGTACCCCACCGGCGGGGCAACATCTATGTGGAAGGCGCCGTCCTGGCCTTCCTCTGCGACGTGGCCCTGAACCGGGCCGGCGGTGGATGGCTGGTGGAGGCCCTGGCCGAATTGACAGGACCCGACCAGCCCCGCGCCCTGACCGAAGCGCGCTGGTGGAGCACCTTGGAACGCCGCGCCGCAAAGCGCAGTCCGGAAGGTGCGGTGGAGATCCGCCAACTGCGGGAGGACTTCTGTGACGGCACAGAAGACACCTGGCCCGAATTGGTCGATGCGATGATGCACCAAGGCATTGAAGCCACGCTCGAGCCCCATGCCGATCCCCTGGCCCGTTGCGGCGCCCTGTGCGGAAAAGGCCGGGAAGGTCGAACGGAAGTCAAGGTCTGCTGGCCGGACAGCCCGGCATGGAAGGCTGGATTGCGCCGCGGCGATGTCGTGGAATCGGCCGCGGAAGAAGGTCAGAACGTCGTGTTGGAATGGAAGCGGGACACCGTCCATGCCACAAAGGGTCACCTGATCGTTCCAGCGGGCAACGGGCACTTCGCCCGTCCCCGGTTGGGCATGTTCCCCGGTTGATTCAGTCGTCGCGGGCGCCGGAGAGGGCGAAGCTGACAAGGTTGGCCCCCATCTCCAGCGCGCGGCGGCGCACGGGTTCCGGGTCGCGGTGCACGGCAAAATCCTCCCAGCCGTCACCGAGGTCGCATTCCTCATCGAAATAGCAGACCAACCGGCCGTCGAGCAACAGGCCGTATCCACGTGGCGCCTCGCCGTCGTGCTCGTGCACCTTGGGCAGGCCTTGCTCGAACTCGTATTCCGCGTGGTACACCGGATGCTCAAACGGAAGCTCCACCCAATTCAACTCCGGGAAGACCTTCTCCATTTCCTTGCGGACGTACGGCGCCATGCCATAGTTGTCACTGATGTGCAAAAACCCGCCGGCTTCGAGCCAAGTCCGCAGGTTGCGGGCCTCCGATGGGGTGAAGACGACATTGCCGTGCCCGGTCATGTGCACGAAGGGGTAATTGAACAACTGGGGCGACCCGACTTCCACATATGGCACTTCCGCGTCCAAACCGGTCTTCAGCTCGGCATTGCAGAACTCCACCAGGTTGGGAACTGCCGTGGGGTTGGAATACCAATCCCCGCCCCCTTTGTATTGCAACACCGCCAGTTGAACCTCCTGAGCCAGGGCTGAATTCATCCCCGGAAAAAGGGAGAGGATGCCCACGAAAAAAACAGAGGCCACAGCGCAACCTTGCTTCCAAAACTGCCGTAATCGACCCTCCTTCAACGTGGTGCTCTGCGCCATGAAGACGAAGGTAATTCAAACCCCGTGCCCTTTAGAGGCCCACACACCCTGTACACCGCGTTTTATCTATCTTTGCGGACCTTAAAAACACCTGAACCATGCAGAACAAAAGTGCCGTCCTGATCTTTACGGTGCTCCTCGCATTGGCCACCCTGTATACGCTCAGCTTCAACTACTTCTCCGGTCAGTTTGAGAAGGAAGCCACAGCGCAGGGTGTCTACGAAGCCGAGCAGCTGCTTCAATCCGGCCAAATCACCGAGGCCGAATTCGACGCCACCGCCTCCAAGGAGGCCAAGGCTTACCTCCGTGCCAAGGGCGATTCCGCCATTGTTCCGGTTTTCGGTCAGACCTACCGCGAGGCCAAAGAGCAAGAGTTGAACCTCGGCCTCGACCTCCGGGGTGGAATGAGCGTGACGCTCGAGGTGTCCATTCCGGACCTCGTGATCGCCCTCGCCGACTACAACACCAATGCCCAGTTCCGCACCGCGATTGCGGCGGCCAAGTCGGCCCGACGCGAATCCAATGCGGACTTCATCACCCTCTTCGGCCAAGCCTGGGCGGCGCAAGGCGGTGATGTCGAGCTGTGGCGGTTGTTCCACAACATGGAAAACCGCGACCTCTTCCCGCAGAAGAGCACAGATGAGGAAATCCTGGCCATCCTCCGCGCTGAAGCCGAGACGGCCATCAACAACACCGAGAACATCATCCGCAAAAGGATCGACCAACTTGGTGTGGCCCAGCCCAATGTGCAGAAGCTGTCCTTCAGCGGCCGCATTCTGGTGGAGCTGCCTGGCATCGACGATCCGGCCCGCGCCCGGAAGCAACTGAAGTCCACCGCCAACCTCGAGTTTTGGGAGACCTTCTTCAACGAAGAGGTGGCCCAGCGCATCGCCGACGCCAACATCGCTGCCGGCCGTGCCATGCGCCCGGACTTGTATGCAGACAGCGCCGCGGCAGACACATCCTTGACCACGGAGAAACTCCGCGCCAAGAACCCGCTCTTCGCTGTGTTGCAACCTGAGCGCACCGCGCGCACCAGCATTGTGGGCTACAGTGTGGAAGCCGACACGGGCAAGGTGAACACCATCCTTCGAATGCCCGCGGTCAAGGCCGCCCTCGGCAATGACCTTCGCCTCCTGTGGAGCGCCAAAAGCAACGGCAATGTGTCCACCCTCTACGCCATCCAAGACCAAAGTGGTCGGGGCAAGGCCAAGTTGGACGGCAAGAGCATCGTCGACGCCCGCGTGGGCTATGACGAAATTGGAGACGTGGTCTGCAACATGACCATGAATGGCGAAGGTGCCGGCATCTGGGGACAGATGACCAAAGCCGCTGCCGCCGACAACAACCGCGCCGTGGCCGTGGTGCTGGACAACCTCGTGTTCTCCGCCCCCAACGTCAACAGTGCCATCCTCAACGGACGTTCCCAGATCAGCTTTGGCACCGGCCAGTCCGCCGAGCAGAAGCTTCAAGAGGCCGAAGACTTGTCCAGCCTGCTCAAGGCCGGCTCCCTCCCCGCCCCCGCCCGCATCGTGGACGAAGTGTCCGTCGGACCGCAGCTCGGTGAGGAGAACATCCGCGCAGGTTTGAGCTCCTTCATCTTCGCACTGCTTGTGGTGTTGGTCTACATGATCTTCTACTACCGCGGTGCCGGTGTCGTGAGCAACATCGCGCTCATCGCGAACCTCTTCTTCCTCATTGGTGCCCTCTCCTCCCTTGGAGCGGCCCTGACCCTGCCTGGCATCGCCGGTATCGTCCTGACCATCGGTATGGCCGTGGACGCCAACGTGCTCATCTACGAGCGCATCCGCGAGGAAATGCGTGCCGGCAAGGGACTCGCTGGCGCGGTGAAAGAAGGCTACTCCAAGGCCTACAGCGCCATCATTGACGCCAACATCACGACCCTGTTGACGGCGATCATCCTCTACAGCTTCGGCAGCGGCGCCATCCGCGGCTTCGCCACGACGTTGATGGTCGGCATCTTCACCTCCTTGTTCAGCGCCATCGTGCTCACCCGCCTGGTGTTCTACACCCGGATGGACAACAAGAAGGGCATGTCCTTCTCCTCCAAGGTGACTGAGAATTGGTTCACAAAGTCTGCTGTCCCCTTCATCGCACGCCGCCGCATGGCCTACATCGCCAGCGCACTGGTGATTGCCGGTGGACTGGCCAGCCTCTCCACCAAGGGCCTCAACTACGGCGTGGAGTTTTCCGGTGGATCCACCTTTGACGTGAGCTTCGAGCAGCCCGTGGACGTTCAAAGTGTGCGGGACGCGCTGAGCGTGGCCTTCACCGAGGACGGCACGCCTGGCAATCCCCTCGTGCAGACCAAGGAGAGCGACCGCCAGGTTCGGATCATGACCAACTACATGATCGAGAGCGAAGCCGAGAACCAGGACGAGCAAATCCAAGCGGCCCTGGCCTCCGGTCTGGAGGCCTCTGGGGCCGGCGCCTACACGGTGGACCGCTACAACAAGGTGGACGGTACGATCAGCGACGATTTCCGCCGCGGTGCCACCAACGCCACGGTCTTCTCCCTGATCGTCATCTTCCTCTACATCTTCATCCGCTTCCGCAAGTGGCAGTACGGCCTCGGCGCCCTCGTTGCCATGGTCCACGACGTGCTGATCGTGCTCTCGCTGTTCAGCATCTTCTGGGGCATCCTGCCGTTCACCATGGAAATCGACCAGGCGTTCATCGCCGCCATCCTGACGGTCATCGGTTACTCCATCAACGACACGGTGGTCGTGTTTGACCGCATCCGGGAGTACTTCGGACTCTATGGCGCGAAGAAAGACCGCAAGGAGGTGTTCAACCTGGCCCTCAACAGCACGTTGAGCCGGACCATCAACACGTCCCTCTCTACGTTCGTCGTGCTCCTGACCATCTTCCTCTTTGGAGGCGACAACATCAAGGGCTTCGTCTTCGCCCTGATGATCGGAGTTGTGGTCGGTACCTACAGCTCGATTTTCATCGCCACTCCGACGGTGGTCGACCTCAGCAAGGACACCGCCAAAGCCTGAGCATCAGGCCATACCCCATTGAAAAGCCCCGCCTCCAAGCGGGGCTTTTTGCTGTCCATTTTTGGCGGATGGAACCCCATTTCCCTCCATCAAAATCACCTTGCTGCGATGACCAAGCACAGAAAATCGCGGAGGGAGATTGACCCTGATCGGCGATGAGAAATTTGTGGGCGTCGATATAATTCCGGTCGAGCGCGATGTACAGCGAGATAATAAGTCCTTCAATCGCAAAAGGCGCGGTACTTTGCTATCGCCAAATTCTGTACCGATGCGCCTTTTGACCGCTTTCACCGGCTTTTGCCTGATGCTGCTGATGTCCAGCACGCATTCGCTGAATGCCCAATGCTCTCCCGACACGGACGCGCCCACCATCGCCGGTATTCCCGCCGACATCACGCAAACTGCGGATGCCGGGACCTGTGGAACCAATGTGACGTGGACCATGCCGACGGCCAGTGACAACTGCGAAGTGGCCTCGTTCTCTGCCGACGCGGCCCCAGGAGAGCTCTTTGCTGTGGGCATCACCACCGTCACATACACTGCGTCCGATGATGCAGGCAACCTGACCGCCGGGAGCTTCAAGGTCACCATCACGGACGACGAAGACCCGGTCATTTCAGGCATGCCGGCGAACATCACGATGTCCAATGACGCTGGAAATTGCAGCGCAGTGGCCACTTGGACCGATCCCACCGCAGAGGACAACTGCGGCATCGCCTCCTTGACCTCTACCTACGATTCAGGAGACTCATTTGCTGTCGGATTGACGACAGTGACCTACACTGCCACGGATGTCAATGGCAACTCCGTCACGGCCAACTTCACGGTGACGGTGTCGGATACAGAAAACCCCAGCATCAACGGAACGCCGGCAGACATCACCCAAACGGCTGACGCAGGCGCATGCTCAGCTGCGGTGACATGGACACCCCCCACCACCTCCGACAATTGTACCGCCACACTGACCTCGAGCCACAATCCTGGAGACACGTTCAACGTGGGCGCAACCACGGTGACGTACACCTCCACGGATGCTGCGAGCAACACGGCCACCAGTTCGTTCACGGTGACGGTCACCGATGACGAATCCCCTGTCATCGCACAAATGGGCGGCATGGCCGACACCAACGATGCTGGCAACTGCTCAGCCGTTGTGACTTGGGCCGATCCAGCTGTGACGGACAATTGTGCCAACAGCACGCTGACCCCGGACATCGCCAGTGGCTCCACGTTCAATGTGGGCGTCACCACGGTGACGTACACGGCCACCGACGTCAACGGAAACCAATCCACGATGTCGTTTAATGTCACCGTGACCGATACCGAGGACCCGGTCATCAATGACATGCCGACCAACATCACCCAGGCTGCCGACCCGGGAGTGTGCACGGCGGCAGTGTCGTGGGTCGCCCCTTCCGCCACAGACAATTGCACCCTCGCCACTTTGGCGCCTACCCACGCCATCGGTTCCACCTTTGATTTGGGAACGACCACCGTGACATACACGGCCATCGACATCTACGGCAATACGACCACGTCCGCCTTCACCGTCACGGTGACCAGCGGAGACAGCGACAGCGACGGACTCTGCGACAGCGCAGACAATTGCTCTGACACCAACGCCTGCAACTACGCCGATCCAGGCAATACAGCGTGCATCACCCCTTCAGGTTGCGAGACCTGCTCCGATGCCACTGGCACCGGCATCATCGTGGACAACGATGCGGACAATGACGGCACTTGCGACACCACAGACGGCTGTCCCAACGATCCTGCCAAGACAGCGCCGGGCCTTTGTGGTTGTGGAAACGTCGATACAGACAGCGACAGCGACGGTCTGTGCGACGCGAGCGACAACTGCACCAACACCAGCGCTTGCAACTATGCCGATGCCACCAATGGCGCCTGCCAATTCACCGACGAATGTGGCGTGTGTGGCGGAACCGGCATTGCTCCAGGTGCCTGCGATTGCGCCGGCAACACCACGGATGCCCTTGGCGTTTGTGGCGGAACCTGTGCGGCTGATGCAGACAGCGACGGCATTTGTGATGACGTCGACAACTGCACCTTGACCACGGCCTGCAATTACAACGACCCCAACAACGTGTCCTGCCAGTCCCTCGACGCTTGCGGCGACTGTGGTGGACCCGGCATTCCCGCTGGAGATTGCGATTGCAATGGCAACCAGCTTGACGCCCTCGGCACCTGCGGTGGCTCCTGTGCGGCTGACTCCGATGCAGACGGCATTTGTGACGACAGCGACAACTGCACGGATCAGACCGCCTGCAACTACAACGACATTTCCAACGGTGCTTGCCAAACCGTCGACGTGTGCGGCGATTGTGGTGGATCTGGCATCCCTGCCAGTGACTGCGACTGCAATGGAAACCAAGAGGACGCCATCGGCGTCTGTGGAGGCACCTGTGCTGCCGACGCAGACAGTGACGGCGTCTGCGACGACGTCGACCCGTGTGTGGGCACCCTCGACGCTTGCGGCATCTGCAATGGTCCTGGAGCCATCTATGCTTGCGGTTGTTCTGACACCCCTGCAGGTGACTGTGACTGCAACGGCAACCAAGTCGACGCCCTCGGCATTTGCGGTGGCTCTTGCGCAGCCGATGCCGATGGAGATGACCTCTGTGATGACGTCGACAATTGCACGGACACCAATGCCTGCAACTACGACGACCCAGCCAACGGCGCATGCACCACCGTCGACGTGTGCGGCGATTGCGGCGGATCCGGCATCCCAGCCGGTGACTGTGACTGCAATGGCAACCAAGAAGACGCCATCGGCGTCTGTGGCGGAAGCTGCGCAGCCGACGCAGACAGTGACGGCGTTTGCGACGATGTCGACAGCTGTGTCGGCACGCTCGACGCTTGCAACGTGTGCAACGGCCCCGGCGCCATCTATGACTGCGGTTGTTCTGACATCCCTGCCGGTGATTGTGACTGCAATGGAAACCAAACGGATGCCCTCGGCGTTTGTGGCGGAACCTGTGCGGCCGACGCAGACAGCGATGGCATCTGCGACGAGGCAGATCCGTGTGTGGGCACCCTCGACGCTTGCGGCATCTGCAATGGTCCTGGGGCGATCTATGCTTGCGGTTGTTCTGATATCCCTGCCGGTGACTGCGACTGCAACGGCAACCAAGCCGACGCCATTGGTGTATGCGGAGGGTCTTGTGCAGCCGACGCGGACAGTGATGGCATCTGTGACGATGTCGACCCGTGCGTGGGCACCCCCGACGCTTGTGGCATCTGCAACGGCCCCGGCGCCATCTATGACTGCGGTTGTTCTGGGATCCCGGCTGGCGACTGCGACTGCAACGGCAACCAAGCCGACGCCCTCGGCGTATGTGGAGGAAGCTGTGCAGCAGACGCAGACAGCGACGGTGTGTGCGACGATGTGGACGACTGTGTCGGCACCCATGACGTGTGTGGCATTTGCAACGGACCGGGCGCCGTCTACGACTGCGGATGCGCCAACATCCCTGCCGGTGACTGCGACTGCAATGGCAACCAAACCGACGCCCTCGGCGTCTGTGGCGGACCCTGCGCAGCCGACGCAGACAGCGATGGCATCTGCGACGACAGCGACAATTGCACCAACACCAGCGCCTGCAACTACGACGATTCCGGCAATGACAGCTGCCTGTTCCAGGACGAGTGCGGCGTGTGCGGCGGAAGCGGCATTGCTCCTGGCGCCTGTGATTGTGCCGGAAACGTCAATGACGCCCTCGGCGTCTGTGGCGGACCCTGTGCGGCCGACGCGGACGGAGACGGCATCTGTGATGACGCGGACAACTGCACCGACACCAACGCCTGCAACTACGCAGACGCCAGCAACGCAGCCTGCATCACGACCTCCGGTTGCGAAACCTGCACCAACAATGATGGTACGGGCGGCGTCGATGCCAACGACGACGATTCGGACGGCACCTGCAACAGCGCAGACGGTTGTCCCAACGACCCCAACAAGACGGCACCCGGAATTTGCGGTTGCGGCAACGTTGACACGGACGTGGACAGCGATGGCGTCTGTGACGACAACGACCTCTGCACCGACCCCCTGGCCAACAACTACCAGAGCCCGGGTGGTGAGGAGTGTGCTCCGTGTCCGAATGCCCCGATTTTCAACGCGGTCAGTGTCGTGGATGCTGCGACGACCATGTCTTCCGCCGATGGCCAAATCAGCCTGGACATCACTGGAGGTACGGCAACGCAGTTGATCATGACCGGCATCAATGGCGCCCCAGACTACGACGTGGCCTTGCCTGCCGATCTCAACAATTTCGAAGCGGGCTACTACACGGTCTCCGTGATGGATGCAGACGGCTGCATGGGTGTGGCGCAAACCTCAACAGGTGGCACCACCCTCCAGCAACCTGGCATCTTCCTTCAGCTGATCATTCCGTTTGACCTCTGCTGCAGCGGTTGCGGCGTCAACGACTCCGATGCTGACGGCATCTGCGACGACAGCGACAACTGCACCGACCAGACGGCGTGCAACTTTGCTGATGACTGCAACGAAACCTGCGTCTACCCCGACGGCAATGGCGACTGCCTCGGCTACGGTAACTGCGGCAGTGGAGGAGACCTCCGACTGATTTCACCCCAGGGCGATGTCTATGACTTTGATCCCGTGACAAGCACTTTCAACGACCCCGGTGTTTCCATTCCAGGGGGCGTCACTGAGTTTATCGAATACAATGGCGGTTACCTGCTTTCCTATGGCGGGGGAGCCGGCGGAGGCATCCAAGCAACGGACAGTGACATGACCAGTACAGGGCCCGTCAATATGCCCAATCCTTGGGGGGTGTATAACGGCATTGCGTCCATGAATGGCACACTCATCACTGTGAATTACGCTGGAGAATTGGCCAGTATAGACCCCACGACTGGAAATTGGTCCAACATTGGTTTTACCGTGGGAGGAATCAAAGGTGGAGTCGAGTACAATGCAGGTGCCGATCTTGTTTACGCCATCACCTCCGGAGGTGTGCCCTCCTCTCTCCTGCACATTGACCCAGCCACTGGCAGTGTGACCAACTCGATGCCTGTGAGCCCTGCAACTGTGCTTGGCTCTCTCCGGTACTCCGGCGGCATCCTCTACGCAGGCGGCGAGAATGGAGGTCTGTACACGTTGAACCCCAGCACTGGAGTTTTGACTTCTGTGGGCACGATGCCCGGTGGCGCAATGATCAGCGGAATCGCCAACAAGCAGAACTGATTCGCCGACCCACCCATTTGAAAAGCCCCGCCACCGAGCGGGGCTTTTTCATTGCTCCCCCACCCTTGATATAAGCGAAGGAACCCCCTTCCAGCAGGGAGATAACCCCTACGAAAACCAGTGATCAAGCC
>CBFHWV010000012.1:28812-35424 GCA_965659565.1 uncultured Flavobacteriales bacterium | reverse complement strand
CCAGCATTGAGGAAGCGGCGTTGGAGCTGGTCGGCAAATTCCGCTGAGACGCGGGGTTGGGCCACCGCTGGGTTGACCGGTGCGGCCTCCGTCTCCACGATGCGCACGGTGATGGACGTGTGGGCGCGCAGCACCCGGGTCACCGGGTTGTACTGGAATGGGAAGGCCCACACGCTCTGCCCGCGCACACCGCGCTGGACAAACGGCGTCTGCAGCGCAGCGGCCGTCTCGGGGTAGAAGGCGTCCTCATCGTAGACCGCACCCTTGACGTATTCGATGTCGGCCGGGTTCACGTTGCGGTAGAGGTTGCCTTTGCTCGGCACGATGTCGATGTCATTGAAATCGACGTACACCTCTTCGAGGATCTCCAGCTCGGTCCCTGCCGCAGCGGAAATCATCACCGTCGCATCCACCTTGGACACATCGGGCGCACCGGCGCGCAGCAGTGGGGTGTCTCCGAAGACGCGGGGCAACAGGGCCATGCCGCCTTCCATGTCCACTTCCTGGAATTGGGGGTCGGAAAAATCAAAACGCACCACGATGCCGTCGTGGTCGTCGGCCACGAGGGTGGCGGTTTGGGCCATTGCCGTGGACATCGTCCCGACAAAGAGCGTCAGCGCGGCGAGCGCTTGGGTCAAGGTGAACTTCATGGTTCCGGATTTACAGGTCATTCGACAACGATTCGCACGGGGCGCTGGTTGGGGAGGTGAATCCAGTGCTGTCCGGAGGGCCATCCCTCGGTGGACAAAATCCAACCCGCGGCGCCAGCGGTCGCGTTGCAGGGGTACAACCTTCCTTCGGGCCCCAAGCGTTGCATGGGTGCGGAAGAAAGGAGGAGTTCTGTGGGCAAGGTCACGGTGGCGCCAGCCCGAACGGGATTGGGGTGGGGCTGCAACACGGCTTCGATCGGGGCTTCGGCCACGGCATTGACCCCGCCATTGCGCAGGTCGAAGTACACGTCGACCAAGGCGTCCTGATTGCCGGTGGGCCAGACCCAAAAATGCAGGAAGCACGTCCCTTCTGTCTCCAGGGCGTTGACGATGAGCTTCAGGAACCCGGCGCCCTCGGCGGGCATCGGCAACATGTCCGCATCGGCCGGCACCCCGGTGTAGCATTCGCCCAAGTCACACAGGTTGACGTCCCACCCCTCTGTCCAGCCGCCGTCGATGTATCGCCAGGTCAGGCCCAGCGAATCGGAGGTCTCGTTGGGAAAATCGATTTGGAAAATGCGGGGCAGGCTGTCCGTTGGAAACTCCGCCACCAGGCTGTCCGTCGGGGTGATGCCGAATTGGGCGCTGGCTGGCCCTGAGGCGAGCCACATCGCCACGGCCAATCCGAACAGGCGCTTCCACTTCGTTTGCATGGGGTCAAGATAGCGTCCAATTTGCGGCTGTTGCTCGGCTGGGGTGTGGGCGTACTTCTCCCTGACATCTGCCGTGATGGCGCCAATCAAAGCGGTCCGAATCGGGCGTGCATTTGCTCGGTGCGGTAGGCGAAGAGCGCTTCCATTTGCCCCTTCACCCATCGGCCGGCCACAGCGTGCCCGAGCCGCCCCAACGGCAACCGGTATTGCAGCTCGTCCACCACGCGGCAACCGCCCTCCACGGGCTCAAACTGGTGCCGGTGGTCCCACAGCGCGAACGGCCCTTTCAACTGCGTGTCCCGGAACCAAGGTTGTCCACCGGTTTGCTCCGGCGGGTGCACTTCTTCGATGCGGGTCAACCACCCCGTGCGGATGCCGGGAAACGGCGACACCGAAATCTCGACCTCCAGCCCGGCGTGCAATGGCACGTCGCCTCCCCTTCCGATGCGCACCTTCTGGTCCGCGGGCGTCATGTCCTTGAGGTTTTGGGCGGTCTGAAAAAACGCCCACACTTCCTCGACGGGGCTCGCCACGGTCACGGCCGTTCGCAGGGTTTGCGGCGCGCTCATTGACACAGGGCATCGGCCGCCCAAGCGGCCATCAGCAGACCGGGCTTGGCGCCGCTCTGGAACCCCAGCGATTGGATGTAGCCGGTCGACGCGCTGAGCACCTTGTTGGACGGGTGGCTCGGGTCGGTGTTGAAGTCCAAATCGATTTGCTCGATCTCCACCCCGTTCTCGTCGCGCAGCAAATTCGCCAGGGCCACCGACCGCTCGGTCTCTCCCCACAACTTGGTCCAGAGGTCGAGGATTTTGGGCACCTTTTCCTTGCGGTAAATGACGTGGGCGCCGGACCGCGGGAAGCGGAAAACCACGGTCGTCACGTAGACGGTGAAATTCCGGTGGTTCTGGCTGTCGCAGCCGACATGAACAGCGAAGGGCTGCCCATTGTCTTGCATTTCCCGGACGTAATCGCAGACATCAAAACTGCGCCGTCCGCCCATCACCTTGAACCGCCTGTCCGATCTGTCGCCTTCCATGCCGTTCAAATTAGAAGGCAATGCGGGAGGCCCAACGGCACGGATGTCGGGGTTCTCCACAAAGGATGCACCCCGGGTATGAAACCGCCTAAAATGGAAACACCCGCCGTTGCGGGTGCTTCTCTACGATTCACAACTGTGATTGACTTCCCCGAAGGAAGTGCCTGTCAACCACACCTTCAAGATACGCATTATGTCCATTTTCCGCAACACAATATTCTATTTAGTCGAATTATTCATGTTCTTTGATGTCTATTTCGACCCCTTCGTCGTCATGCCCCCGCATCTGGGACGGGGACAAATTCAAGGCAGCAAGCGCCGGATGGCCCCCCTCAACGCTTCGGGCGCAAAGGGCTTGGTCACATAGCCGTCCATGCCGGCATCCAAGGCGGCCTGCTTGTCGGCCTCCATCGCGAAAGCGCTCAGTCCCAAAATGGGAATGCGCCCTTCCTCCTCCTCGCGAATGCGGCCTGTGGCCCACATGCCGTCGCGGATGGGCATCTGGACGTCCATGCAGATCAGGTCGAATGCACCGCCTTGCCATGCTTCCAGGGCCAACAGTCCATTGTCCACGACCTGCACCCGGGCACCCCAGCGCTCCAAAATGGTGCGCAACAGCAGTGCGTTGATTTCGTTGTCCTCGGCCACGAGAACGGCAGCGTCGAGCGTCCAATCCTCATCCGGGATGCGCTCTTTGGATGTCGGTTCAGCCTGAACGCGCTCCACCGGCCAACGCGCTTCAAATCGGCTGCCCTGGCCCACATCGCTCACCACATGGATGCGGCCTTTCATCAGCGTCACGATGTCACACACGATGCTCAGCCCAAGGCCCGATCCCTGGTGCCGGAACTCCCGGTTGGACGCCTGCTTGAACCGCTCAAAAATCAGCGCCCTGTCCTCTTCTGGGATTCCAATTCCGGAATCGGTCACCACAAGCTTCACATGATCCTGGCCTTCCAATGGGGCCAATTCCACCTTGACGGAGATGACCCCGGTGTCGGTGAATTTCACAGCATTGCCGAGCAGGTTCATGAGCACCTGGGTGTAGAGCGCGCCATCCATCTCCACCTGCAATCCCGCATCCGGCAGGCTGAAGTCAAAGTCCACCCCTTTTTCCGCCATCACCGGCCGGAACGGGGCCACCACGCCTGTTGTCAGCGTCGCGATCTCCACCGCGGTGGAGCGCACTTCCATTCGCCCGGCATCCAATCGCGTCAAATTGAGCACGCCATCGAGGAGGTTCTGGAGCACCTGACCGCCTTCGGACATCGCCCTCCATAGCGTTTGTTGATGCTCCGTCAAGGGGGTGTCCCCGAGCAGGCGCGTCATGCCGAGAATCGCCGTCATGGGGGTGCGGATCTCGTGGCTCATGCGGGCGAGGAATTCCCGCTCGGTCTTGCGGGCCAATTGCGCTTCCTTCATGGCCTGTGCCATCCGCTGTTCGTCGCGCTTCCGCTCCGTGATGTCGTAATGGATGCCCATGGACCCCGTGATGTCGCCATCGGGACTCACGGTCGGAACGCCACTGATCAACAGCCACTTGAGTTCACCGGACTTCGTCCGGATGGGCGTTTCATAGAGTCCTGAGCTTCCGGCATTTCGCGCGGCTGTTTCCGCATCCATGTTGGCTTTGGCCTCTGCGTCGAGCAGGACATCCGATGCCTTCTTTCCGAGCAGCTCCGCCTCAGTGTACCCGACGATCTCACAAAACCGGGGCAGGGCGCGCACCACGCGTTCGGCGCAGTCCACCTCCAGAATGCCGAGCTCCATGTTCTCGATGATGCCCCGGTACCGCGCCTCCGAATTCCGCAACGCCAGAATCTCCGCCTCCAACTCTTGGATGCGGCGCTGCGGAGCGTCTTCGTGGATGGAATCGGGGGCCATTGAGGGGAACAATGCAAGTCTCGCGGTCAAGTTAGCCACCGCCTCGTGCATCTTCGTGTCCGAATATGCTGAAGTTCCAGCTCCAATCCGTGCGGTGGGCCTTGGCCTGGTTCATGGCGATGCCTGTTGTGGCTTGGGCCCAGCCCGATTTGGCCCGCTGGACGCTGATCGTGGGGGAATTCGAAGCGCAGGCTTGGGTGGCAGAACTGGAGGCCCTGGAGGCCGGATGTGTGCTGGGGTCCATGGAGCCCCAACTCCGCGTCCAAGACTGGCCCTCGCGCAGTTCATGGGCCGAGCAACTCGTGGCAGAGCTCGACGCGTTGCCCGAAGCCGAGCACCACGCCGACCGCGCCTTGCAACGCCTTCTGGCCGATGGCATGCGGCTTTTCCGATTGGCCCAAGCCCATGCCGACCGCTGGAGGCCGGGCATGGAGGAAGCGCTGGCCCAAGGCGGCCTGCCTGAAGAATGGGCCCTGTTGCCGATCGCCCTGACAGGTTGGGACGTGGGGTACTACGGACCGGGTCGGCGTGCTGGTGCCTGGGCCATGGACCTGCCCACAGCCCTGTCCCTCGGCCTTGAGGTCCGCCGCGGGTGGGACGAGCGCCACCTGCCCGAACGGATGAACCCGGCTGCGGTGACCCGCATCGGGACAGCCGCGGCACGCTTCCCCGACTCCCCGCTTCGGCAGGTCATTGACGTCGTGCAAGGGCCGCAGGCTGCCCGCCGGTTCAACCCCGACGCATTGGAGGCAGACCTGCTCGGATGGCTACACCTGCTGCGCGTCTGGATTCAGGTGGACCGAAATTTTCAGCGTGACCGCCTGTCTGCGCTGTGGGCCCTTCGAGAAAAGGCCTGGACCGTGGCTTCGTGCGCAGGGCAACGCAACCATGCCCACTTCCGCGCCTTGGGGCACATTGGCTTGGACGCACGCACCCTGCGACGCGAAAACCCGTGGTTCACCACCGACTCCATCGGGTGGACCGAGGCCCGCTCCGGTTTGCGGGTGCCCGCCGCCGCGTGGTCCGCTGTGGGGGCGGATGACTGGGCATCGTGGTGCACGTGGTCGCCCGCTGCGGATGCACCCAGTCCGACCGTCATCCACGTCGTGCAGCCCGGAGAAGTGCTCGGCACCATCGCCCGCCAATACGGAGTCCGCATTCACGAAATCCAGGAATGGAACAAACTGGATGGGGACCTGATTCGCGCGGGGCAATCCTTGACCTTGCTCGTCTCCGCTGCGGCCACTCCCCCCGTTGCTGCGACCGCCACGCCCCCCCCTGCCTATTCGGGGGCTTTCCGCTGGCACACCGTTCAAGCGGGCGAATCGTTCTGGTCCATCGCCACCCAGTATCCCGGTGTGAGCATGGCGGACATCATGGCCGCCAATGCCCTGTCCCCCTCTGAATTGCAGCCGGACATGCGCATCCGAATCCCGCAGAGATGAGCCAGCCCCCTGCCCCGGATGCCCGATGGCGCCCTGTGCTGGCGCTTCTGCTGGTCGGCCTGACCACGGCGGGACTGGCCACGCTGTGCCCCACCGAAGGGTGGACGGTTGCTGGAACCGAAGTCCGGCTGAAGCTGCCCGCCAGCTTTTCCGCGCTGCTGATGCCGTCTACCGACAAGCCGGTGGTGCCCCGCTGGAAGCCCGAAGACGTCGAAGACCTCCTGGCCGCCTACGACGCAGAACTCACTGAATCCGAGGCCAGCGCCGTGGAGGCCGACACCCTGTTCACGTCGGCCCACTCCGATTCGGGCATGGCCGTTGCCACTCCGCTTTCTGCCGCTGCGCTGGCCTCCAACCTCGACAGCGCCGCTGCTGCAGGACCCGCGGCCCCGGCTCCGTCGTCCACCTCTGCCTCGGCTTCGGAGGCTTCGGCGGATGTCGCGGATGTGGCGGCACCTGTGGCCCCTTCCATGCATCCGCCGTCAGCGGTTGGCCGCGAAGACAACAGCAGCACCGAAGCCAAGGCGTCGGCCTGGATCCCGGGGGCTCTCCGCGTGCGCATCCCCGAAGACCAGCCCCAGATGTTCAACCGCTTGTGGCAGCGGCTGCAGCGCGGGGAGGACGTCCATGTCTTGCACTACGGCGACAGCCAAATTGAGGGCGACCGCATCTCGGGCACCCTCCGGTCGCGGTGGCAAGAGCGCTGGGGCGGATTTGGTCCAGGCATTCAGCCGCCCATTCCGCTGGTCCAAAGCTTTGCCCTCCGGCAGTCCAGTGAGGGCGCCTGGAAACGGCACACCCGCTTCGGCCGCCGGGACACCACCGATGCCGACGAGAATTACGGCCTGCTCGCCAGCTACGCCGATGCCGAAGGCGGTGTC
>CBFHWV010000012.1:25205-28590 GCA_965659565.1 uncultured Flavobacteriales bacterium | reverse complement strand
TGCTTCTCGGCGACCCCTCCTCGGCTGTTTGCCCTTCACCCGGTGGGTGGCGGCGTCCAATGGCACGGCGTGGCCATGCGCGGCTCGTCCGGCACCTTGTTCCGGAAACTGGACCGGGGCGTCTTTGCCGATCAATTGGACCGGTTGTCTCCCGATTTGGTGGTCCTTCAATTTGGCGGCAACAGCGTTCCCCATTGTCGGGACTCGGCAGCGGCGGTGCGGTATGCCGGTTGGATTCAGCGACAAATCCAATGGTTCCAATCGCTGGAGCCCCAGGCGGCCATCCTCGTCATCGGCCCCTCCGACATGGCCGAGAAGACCGGAGTGGATTGGACCTCCTACCCCATGCTGAGCCCCATCCGGGATGCCCTCCTCGACGCCAGCCTCAACGCTGGCGCCGCCTATTGGGACCTGCTCGATGTCATGGGGGGCTTGGGCAGCATGCCCGCCTGGGTGCAAGCAGAGCCGCCCCTGGCCGGGCCCGACCACATTCACTTCACCCCACGCGGCGCGCGCAAGGTGGGCGAATTGCTCGACCGCGCACTCTGGGCGGAATACCGCAGATGGGAACAAGGCGAGGCCACGCCGGAAATCCAGAGCATGCAGCCCAAATCCGCCGGCCACTTGCCCGTCCAAACCGGCTTGCAGCATGCGCCGTAATCGCCCCCTGACCGCCCTCCTCATGGCCTGCATCTGCGGCTTCGGCGGGGTGTCCCTCGCCCAGGACAAGGCCGCTTCTGAGGCAGAAATGGGGTGGTCCGACTCGACGCTTGTGGCCTCCGACCCCCTTCGCTCCCCGGCCCTCGGCCGGGTCGACGACGCCCCGACTTGGCTGCACCACCCGGACCACATCGGCCCATTTCTAAGCGCGTGGCGGGCCCTCCTGCTGGGCAGATCCGAGGCCGACCGACCACTCCAACTGCTCCATTTCGGCGGCTCGCATGTGCAGGCGGGCCGAATCGGATGGGCCTTCCGCATGGCCCTGACCTCGGACCGTCCGGGCGTGGTTGCGACCCGCGGCATTGTCCCTCCCCACCGACTTGCCGGCGAAAACGGCCCTCCCGACACGCGGTGGTCGAGCCGGGCAGACTGGACGGGCCAGCGGTCGGCCCACCGCCGCCACCAGGGCGAATGGGGCATCGCCGGCCTGGAGGTGGCCGCCACCAACCCCGACACCGTTCGCCTGTGGTGCAGCGCCCTAGATGCTTGTCCGGATGGCGTGGACATCTTGACCCGCCCCGGTGAGGCAGGCCAATGGCGCTTGGCCGAGCCCCACTCCCCCGGCTTGGGTGACACGCTGTGCCTCTTGCCACCGGACTCCGGCATCGCGCATTTGCATGGCGTGCGCTTTCACCACACCCAGGCAGATGTCGTCTACCACGACCTCGGGGGCAATGGCGCCAGCACAGCTGCTTGGCTTCGCCATCCGCACCTCGGTTCTCAGTTGCAACAGACCGCGGGCGATTTGGCCATCCTCGCCTGGGGCATCAACGACGCCCACATGTCCGAAGCGCGCTTTCAACCCGAGCGGTTCAAAGCCCGATACCGCCAGCTGATCGACACGCTGCGCGCTTCCTCTCCGCAGATGGACATCTTGCTCGTGACCAACAATGACAGCCACTATCGCCGCCAGCACAACCCCAATGCCGAACGGGTCCGCACGGCGATGCTGGAATTGGCCGACGAGATGGAGGTGGCCTGCTGGGACCTCTATGGCGCCCTCGGCGGCGCCCGCAGCATCGAGGCCCTTCGCGAGGCGGGCTTTGCCGCTTCGGACCACTTGCACTTCAACCGCAATGGCTACGTCCTCATTGGCGAACTGCTGTATGCGACCTTGACCCGAGCCGCCTTGAGCCTTCCGACACCATGACCGATTGGACTTCCTGGTTCCGGCACGACGCCTCCGCCCCCTGGACCTTTTTGGACGGGCCATTCTGGGTGTTCCTGCTCGTGGTGCTGCTCGTGGACGGCCTGTGGCACCGGGACCGACAGCGCAGCCTCCGCCACGTGTGGCTGCTGCTCGCGAGCGGCCTGTTTTATTGGAAAACCAGCGGATGGTTCGTGCTCATCCTGCTCTTTTCCACGGTCAGCGACCACGTCATCGGGCGGCGGATTCACGCGGGGCGCTCCGACGGGGCGCGAACCCGTTGGCTCGCGCTGAGCATCGCGCTCAACCTCGGCCTGCTGTTTTACTTCAAGTACACCTACTTCCTGACCGACGCTTGGAACAGTGCCACGGGGGCGGCCATCGTCCCCCGCAATTGGCTGGCTGCAGGCAGCAATGCCGTGTTGGGCACCACCTGGTCCGTGGACCGCATCCTGCTGCCGGTGGGCATCAGCTTCTACACCTTCCAGACCATCAGCTACACGGTCGACATCCACCGGCGGCACATCGCGCCCTTGCGCCGGCTGACCGACTTCGGCTTCTACGTGTCCTTCTTTCCGCAATTGGTCGCGGGGCCCATTGTGCGGGCGGCCGATTTCGTGCCCCAGATCCTCCGTCCAAATCCCGTGGACCGGGCCACGGTGGGCACCGCCGGCTTCTGGATCCTCAATGGGTTGCTGAAAAAGGTGCTGCTCGCCGATTGGATCGCCGTCAACTTCAATGACCGGGTCTTTGCGGCGCCGGAAGCCCACAGCGGTTTCGAGGTGCTCATGGCCATGTACGGCTATTCCCTCCAAGTCTATGCGGACTTCAGCGGCTACACCGACATGGCCATCGGCGTGGCCTTGCTGATGGGCTATCGCCTGCCGCAAAACTTCAACAGCCCCTACAAGGCGGACAGTTGCGGCAATTTCTGGCGGCGTTGGCACATGAGCCTGTCCGGCTGGCTGAAAGACTACCTGTACATCCCCATGGGCGGCAACCGCCATGCGTCTTGGTTCACGGCCATCAGCGGCAGCTTCCTGTTGAGCTTCGTCCTGTTGCTCTACCCCGACCCCACCTTCATCGCCAGCCTGGTCGGGGGCATGGTGGGCGTGGCGCTGGCCATGGCGCGCATCCCGAAGTTCAAGGCGTGGGTCACCACCAACATCAACCTCTGGATGACCATGCTCCTCGGGGGACTCTGGCACGGCGCCAGCTGGAACTTCGTGATTTGGGGCGGGCTCAATGGGTTGGGCATCACCGTCTACAAACTGTGGCGGAAGATCAGCCCGTGGGAAGCGAAAGACCGCTTCTGGAAACGGGCGGTGGCTGTGCTCATCACGTTCCACTTCATCACGTTTACCCGCATCTGGTTCCGCACAGCGTCCCACACCACCTGGGCGAGCTTTGGCACGGACCACGACCTCGGTGCGGAATGGACCGCGGCCAATGTGGTCTTGGGCAAATTGGGCACCTCCACCCCGATGCAGGACATCGCCAGCATCTGTGGCCACTACG
>CBFHWV010000012.1:15266-25192 GCA_965659565.1 uncultured Flavobacteriales bacterium | reverse complement strand
ATGATGGGCGTCGGGTATGCGATTCACCTCCTGCCCTCAGCGTGGAAATCCCGGTACAGGGACGCCTTCATTCAGGCGCCATTCGGCCTTCAATGCCTGTGTGCCGCCACCGCAGTCGCCGTGGCCATGGCCGTGCTCGCTGCAGGCGGCACGCCCTTCATCTACTTTCAGTTCTGAGCGTTGGCCACCACTTCGAAGCGAACGCCGTCGTAGGCGCTGCAGTTCTTGGTGTTGCGGCTGCAACCGGTCGCAAAAGCGAGGAGCCAAAGACATCCCAAGGCCACCACAGCGAAGCGCTGGAGTCGATCCTGCCGTCCCTTTTGGTCCGGGGCAATCGGGGAAGCGTTGCGCAGGGTCGCAACGCGGACTTTGGGGCGTGGTTCGTTTTGCATGGCGGGATGGGAACGAAAGTAGGAACCGAAATGTTGTTCGAGAAGTTTCGGGCATGAAACCCCCGGCTACCTTCGCACCATGGCCGCTCCAGATTCCGTCTCCACCGAACAGCGTTTGCTCGACACCAGCCTTGTGTTGCTCGTGGCGTACAATGCGCTGTTCCTCGCCGACATCGCCCTGCAGGACGGACAGCCCGACCACATCGCCGTGCGCCTCATGGATTTCATCGATGCGCGACGCGGCTGGGTCACCTTGTTTGAAGCGATCGCGGCGGCCTCCCTGTTTGCCGACATGGTGGTCCGATTTGATCAGTACGGGGAACGGTGGCGCGCAGTCCGCATCACGGGCGTGGCCATTGCCGGCGCGGGCTTGATTTTCAAAGCCTTCGCGTTTTACCTCAATTCCTCCTACCTCGAGTGACCGGGACCGTCAATCGTCCCACTGGTATTCGAAATCCGCATCCTCCAAGCGTTCCGGTCGCGCCTTGAAGGCGGTGAACCGCTCGCGGGTCCAGAGGATGAACTCGTACTGGGTCAAGGCTTTCAACACCGCTTCCCCCGGGTCCACAAAGGCCACAAAGTCGTCGAATTCGGCCGGTTCCAGCGCCACGATGTCGTAGTCCACATACTTGCCCATGAGCTCCTTGAGCAAGTCCCTGCGCCGGTCTTCATTCTCCAGACGCGCCACCTCCCGCTTGCTCCGTTCCATCCGATTGAACTGCTCGTAGAGGTAGGTGATCGGACTGGTCAAGGCGTCGATGCCGCTCGTGCGCATCTCCTTTTCCTCGTAGCCCAGCGCTTGAATGTCCCGGACAATGTCCCCCAGATCGCGGGGCGCGATGACCTCGGCTGTGGCGACATCCACCGCAATGCGAGCCAAGTGCACGGTCCAATTCCATCGCCCCTCTTCCGCCTCGCGCATCGGCACCCTGCGCGTCACGGTGCGGAACCCGATGGCGGCAAACTGCACCGTGTCTCCGGGCATCACTTGGAGCGCAAACCGGCCGCTGGCGCTGCCAAATCGCCCCTCCCCCGTCGACCGGTTGACAATCATGCACCCGGGCAGCCCTCGGCCATCCGGCCCGAGCACTTCCCCTTGCAACCCCACTTGAGCCACCGTGTCGGCCGCGGCCTGAGGCGACTGGCCGAACGCCGTGCTGCAGGCCAGCGCCAAGGCCACCATGAGCCCCATGGACCACGCATTTGTCGGAATTGAACCAGGTCGGTGCGCATCACGCGGCCAAACTACCGCTAACTTGGGGCCCGGCATGGCCAAAGACCCCCAAAATGACGCAAGGCGGCGCGCCATGGAACGGATTCGGGATGCCCGAAACGCCGCTCCAGCCGACATGGCGGGTTGGGCGCAGGCGATTCGCCAAGGAGACCGCGTGGCGCTGGCCAAGGCCATCAGCCTCATCGAAAGCCACCGCCCGGATGACCGCCCTGCCGCCGAGGCGCTGCTGACCCAACTTTCGCCCCACCGCACGGCGGCTTTTCGGTATGGCATCACTGGCGTTCCAGGCGTTGGAAAAAGCACGTGGATTGAAGCCGCAGGGATGGAATTGATTCGGCGTGGCCACCGCGTGGCGGTGCTGGCCGTGGACCCTTCGAGCCAGCGAACAGGCGGCAGCATGCTGGGCGACAAAACGCGCATGGGCGGCTTGGCCCAACACGCGGACGCGTTTGTCCGCCCCTCCCCGGCCGGCTTGGCGTTGGGTGGGGTGGCGCGGGCCACACGCGAAACGCTGCTGCTCTGCGAAGCCGCTGGATTTGACCGCATCCTCATCGAGACCGTTGGCGTCGGCCAAAGCGAGACGGAAGTCCGGAGCATGACCGACCTCTTCCTGCTGCTCATGCTTCCAGGCGGTGGCGATGGCGTGCAAGGCATCAAGCGGGGCATTCTGGAATGGGCCGACGTGCTCGTCATGAACAAATGCGACGGCCCGGCCGAACAGGTGGCGCAGGCCAAATCCAGCCTGGCGGCCTACCGCGGCGCCCTCGACTTGCTGCCGCCCCCCTTGCATGGCGCTCCGCCCCTCTTCGGACTCGGGAGCAGCCTCGATCCGGCCAACGTCTCCGAATGGCTCGACCGCATGGAATCCCGCCTGGTCGAGGCGGCTGAAACCGGCACCCTGGGCGTCCGTCGCGCACACCAACAGGCCGCGGCCCTCGAAGCGGCCCTCGGCTCGGAGTTGAAGCAACGGGCACTGGCCCACCCTGGATTTGAAGCCGCCTGGGTACAGTTGCAAACCGAGGCCCAACGCTCACAAACCCTTCCCTTTGATGCGGTCCGAAGATTGCTGGACCGGTTAGATTGGTCCTGAGGCGAACCATCGCCCGCGACCATGTTGCTTTTGACCCTCCTTGTACTCGCTCCGTGGGCGGCCACGGCGGCCGTGATTTGGCCCTTGCGCCAAATGGGCCGTCCTGACCTCCAATGGAAGGGCAAGAACGGGGTGATGGTCCGACTGGCGATGGGGCTGTCAGCCGCACTGGTCTTGACTTGGATGGTGTTGCCAACCGGCCTGCCAGGCCTGGTGGGGGCTTTGGGATGGACGCTGGCTCCTGTGGTCATCTGGCCATGGGTTCTGCAGGCGCGGAGTCAGAAGAGGGACCGGCTGGAGACGGTCTCCAGAGAACGGCAGCAGATCATTGCGCAGCGGGGCACGGTGCAGCAGCAAATCATGCGCGCGCGCGAGGCGGAAGTGATGGAGCGCCGCATGCGCAGGTGCAAATCGGCACTGCTGTTGTCCAAAGGGAATGCAGAAGACCTCGATTTCTTGCTCGCCCGTTTGGAGCAGCGGGTCGCGGATGGCGACATGGAAGGCCCGGATGCGGCCGAGTTGGTGGGGGGCATGGCCGCCCACCTGCGCCATGTGTTCATCGAACGGGACCAGGACGACCTTCCCTTGACGGAGGTGATTCGCCACGTGGACCGCTGGGCGCGGTGGCTCCGGGAATTGGGGGTGACCATCCACGTGGGAGGCCATGCCGCACTCCAAGGGCTCCCCCCCTCGTCCAAGGTGCCATCCATGCTGTTCCTGGGGGCTGCGGAGCGGTGGGGCATCGACGCCCTCCGCGAACATCGCACGGCCCCCATGGCGTGGACTTGGACGGTGTCGGAAGGCATGGTGCACCTCGAATCCGATGCCAACCTGTCCTCGACTTGGCCCAGTCACCTGCTGAAGGATTGGGATGCCGCTTTCATGCTGCGCCATGGCGGCATTGCGCACGCCGGCGGACGCTGGGATTGTCAGTTGCCCTTGCTGCAGCGCACGGCGGAGGTCAGCCCTTGAGCGCAGAGAGGATGTCGCCGAGGGCTGCGGTTGTTTGGTCGCCCGTCACCATGTTGCGCCAGGTCACATGCCCTGCCGCGACCTCATCGCTTCCGAGGATGAGGACGTGGGGCGCTTTCCGGTCGTCGGCATATTTGAACTGCTTTTTCAGCTTGGCCGAATCCGGATACAGTTCGGTGCGCAAGCCGGCCTGTCGACAGCGGCGTGCCGCGTCGAGAATGTGGGGCACGCTGTCCGCCCCCATGTGCAACACGAGGACGTCCAAGTCGGTCTCCAAGTCACTTGGAAAGGCATCAAAGTGCTCGAGGACATCGTAGATCCGGTCTGCACCGAAACTGATGCCCACCCCGCTCACCCCCGGCATGCCGAAGATGCCCGTCAGGTCGTCATACCGACCGCCTCCACAGATGCTGCCCACGGGAGCCCCGACCACCTGCACCTCGAAGATGGCACCGGTGTAGTAGTTCAATCCCCGGGCCAAGCCTGGGGCAAACACGAGTTCCGGCGCCCCGATGCCTTCTCCCGACGCCAGGTTCCACAACGCGGTCATGGCCTCCACCCCTTCGCGCACCGCGGGGTGGTCAAATTCTGCCGCCAGGGCCGCCATGCCCGGCAACCCTTCTGGCCGGTCTGCAAACAGCGCGCGCGTGCCGGCTTGGACGCTGGCGTCGAACCCCCGGTTGGCCAATTCCTCACAGACCCCATCGACGCCGACCTTGTCCTGCTTGTCGACCGCCACCGTCCATTCGGTCAAGCGGTCCTCGACCCCGAGTGAGGCGGCCATGCCGGCCAGGATGCGCCGGTCGTTGACCAAAATGCGGAACTGGGGGACGCCGAGCGCCGTCAACGCCTCGTGGAAGAGCGAGACCAACTCGAGCTCACAGAGCACACCCGTGGAGCCGATGATGTCGGCATCACATTGTACGAATTCCTGGTAGCGACCGCGTCCCGGCCGGTCCCCCCGCCACACGGTCTGCATCTGGTACCGCTTGAACGGCATCGGAAGCGCGTTGCGGTGCATGGTGACAAAGCGGGCAAACGGCACGGTCAAATCGTACCGGAGGGCCTTTTTCGAAATCTGGAACGACAGGGCCTTGCTGTCCCGTTCCGCGAGGGTGTCGTCCTGGGCCTTGGCGAGGAAATCCCCGTTGTTGAGGAGCTTGAAAATGAGCTGGTCCCCCTCCTCGCCGTATTTGCCGGTCAATGTGGCCAGCGCCTCCATGGCAGGCGTCTCAATGGGCTGGAACCCGCGGGCCTCGAATGCCGCACGAAGGGTGGAGAAAATCCACTGCCGACGGGCCATCACGGCCGGGGTGAAATCGCGGGTGCCTTTGGGGATGCTGGGCTTGCTCACGGCGCAAAGTTAGCCTTGCCCGTTGACCGGGTCCGCATGGACGGAAGCACCTCGGCGCCACAGCAGGATTCGACGGTCATCCCCCCCTGTGACCAGGGTGTCGGGATCGATCCACGCCAGCGCATTGACCGAACGGGTGTGCCCCTTCATGCCGGGACCTTGCAACCGTGCCACGAGCTGCAAGGATGACGCAGACCAAATGGCGACCGACTTGTCGCGCGACGACGTGGCCACCCATTCCCCACCCGGCGAAGGCGCGATCCGGTAGATGGCCCCTTTGTGTGCATCCACCGAGAGCAATGCGGTCCAGCCTTCTGTCGATGTCGACCAGAGCTTCATCGCCCCGTCTCCCCCGACAGACGCCACCGCTGGCTTGCCAGGCCAGGCCATCAACCCCCGAACCGGACCACGGTGGGCATCTGCGAGCACCGTTCCCGAGGTGGAATACAGGTGGCCTTGGTGTGTGCCCACCCACATCGAATCCGCATGTGGATCTGGCAAGCAACACCGAATGCGGCCTGGAACAGAGAGCACCTCGGCCCCGGATTCCCATGTGCAGAGCCGGCCATCCGCCCCTGCAGACAGCGCGCCTTGCACCATCAACGTGCCGCCCTCGTGCCCGTTCAGGATGCGCGTTTCGGTCGGAGTCCAATGCACGAGTCCCCCCGAGGCGCCACCGGCGACAACGCCATCGTCGACGACGCCGACGCAAAACAAGGCTTGGTCGGTGCGCGCCATGGCTTCGCCCGTGGCCTCTCCATGCGGCGACGTTGAGGTCCACTTCACCAGAAGCCCGTCTCCCCCGGCACTCCAGACGCTTCCCTCGGCATCCACGGCGAGGTCATACACTGCACCCTGATGTCCACGCCATTGGGCGGCACAGTGCCAAAGAGAGGGGCTCGACGTCATGGTGCAAAGGTGCCACGCATCGCCGTCCGCTCCATCACCACGGAGAATCGAACCACGCGATGGGAGGCTCCCCGCGGCCTTCCAACCAGCGGTTGACCGCTCCGAAGTGGCCACAGCCCATGAATCCACGGTGGGCGCTCAGCGGGCTGGGATGGACCGACTCCAGAATCTGATGCCCGGGATGCAACGTTCGCAGTCCCTCGGCATGCCGGCGGGCATGTCGCCCCCACAACAAAAAGGCCACCGGTCGGTGGGTCAGGGCCGACAAGGCCGCCGCGGTGACGGACTGCCAACCAAAACGGCCGTGGCTGCCGGGCTCTCCGGGCGCCACCGTCAGGACATCGTTGAGCAGCAACACCCCTTGTTTGGCCCAGCCCAGCAGATTTCCGCTCACCGGAGGGGTGCCGCCGACGTCGCGGGCGATTTCCTTGTAAATGTTTCTCAGCGATGGCGGGAGCGGCCAGCCGTCGGGGACCGAGAAGGCCAGACCATGCGCTTGACCCGGCCCGTGGTAGGGATCTTGGCCCAGGATGACCACGCGGACGTGTTCCGGTGGCCCCACCTCCGCGAGGGCCCTAAACCAGTTTTGAGGCTCCGGGAGGCACGCCCCCTTCCTCATGGCGACCTCCAGTTTTGGCGGCAAATCCGGGGGGACGACCTGCTCGAGAAACGCCCAGCCGGGGGCGCCTTCAAGAAGCAGGGACCACCCCTCCGAAGGCAAAGATTTTGACGGCATGTGTGAAACCTTCGAAAATAGAGCGCCGCCCCAATTGTTGCCCGCCATTCCCGTGGGTACTTTTGCCGCCTCTGATGAAAATGGAAGCCGTTACAGAAAAGCTGATTTCGACCCAAGGCAAACAGCTCTACGGCTACCAGGCCAAGGCCATCGAGACCATTCTGGATCGGATGCGGAAGTTCCCTGAGAACTACAACGTCCTCTACCAACTCCCCACTGGCGGCGGCAAAACCGTCATCTTCAGCGAGCTCGCCAAGCGGTTCATCCTCGAGATGGGCAAAAAGGTGCTGATCCTGACGCATCGCATCGAATTGCTCGGTCAGACCAGCCGCATGCTCTCCGAAATCGGGGTCGACAACAAGATCATCGACTCCAAGGTGAAGGTCCTCGAGGAGGACAAGGAGCACTGGTGCTTCGTGGCCATGGTGGAGACCCTCAACAACCGCCTGAACGACGAGCACATCACCTTTGACAACCTCGGTTTGGTGGTCATCGACGAAGCGCACTACAACAGCTTCCGAAAGCTGTTCAAGCACTTCGACAAGCAGATTCTGCTCGGCGTCACGGCCACGCCCTTGTCCAGCAACATCAAGTTGCCCTTGAAGGACAATTACCAGGAGCTCATCGTTGGGGAGAGCATTTCGAAATTGGTCAATGAGGGGTACCTCGCCAAGGCCGCGACGTACAGTTACGACGTCAACTTGAAGTCCCTCAAGGTGGGCATCAACGGCGACTACACCGTCTCCAGTTCCGAACGGCTGTATGGCAATTACCTCATGCAGGAAAAGCTGCTGTACGCCTATGAGGAAAAGGCCAAGGGAACCAAGACGCTCATCTTCAACAACGGCATCCACACCTCACTGATGGTGGCCCAGCTGTTCGAAGAAGAAGGGTACGAGATTCGCCACCTCGACAACACGCACACCGAAAAAGAGCGCCAGGATATCCTGACTTGGTTCCACGAAAAGCCCGACGCCATCCTCACCTCGGTGAGCATCTTGACCACCGGATTTGACGAGCCCTCTGTCGAGACCATCATCCTCAACCGGGCGACGAAGTCGTTGACCCTCTACCACCAGATGATCGGACGGGGCTCTCGCGTGTTCAAGGAAAAGAAGGACTTCACCGTCATCGATCTGGGCAACAATGCACGCCGGTTCGGACTGTGGGATGCCCATGTGAATTGGCCCGACATTTTCCGAGCTCCGAACGCCTACCTCGAAGGCTTGTATACGGACGAGGAAATTGAAGAGACGTTTGTCTACGAGATGCCCGAAAAGCTCCAGAAGCTGTTCAAGGTGGAGGACATGGAGCCCTTCATCATGAAAGACACCTACATCGAGGTGACGCGGAAGGGCAAGCGGCCCAAGGCGGCCATTGATGTGAGCCTGGCCAACCACGTGTCGATGATTGCGCGGGTCGCAGAGGATGAATTCCACGCCATCGAGTTGATCGATGAGCTCGATGGCGACATCGAACAGCGCATCCGCGACTACACGAAGTGCATCTCCAAGACCACGGACAACTATCGCCAGTGGCTCATTGAAGAGTACTGCCGAAAGCTGCGCCAAGAGTTGCGCCAGGCGTTCGACTGACTTGTCCCTCGGTGTTGCGTCCACACACGCAATGGCCGCGCTGACAAATCCGACGGCGCCCTTCTTGGCGCGTTTTCAGGGATCCATTTTCTTGGAATGTGGACCTGATGTCACCCCCAGTTTGGACGGCGCTTCTGCTGCTCATCCAAGGCGCCTCTGCCCTGTCCACCGGGGTCAGCTGGTCCCGTTGGACGCCCCAGGAAGCCAGCGCCTCCCAACAGTACAGGAGGGTGATGCGGACTTCGGTACACCCGGCTGTCTGGGGCGCAATCGGGCTCGGTCTGAATCTCCTCGCCGCCTTGACATTGAGTCTGTGGCCCCTGGTTCCCGCTGCTGCATTGGGGCTCATTTGTGCCTGGAAAGCCGACCGGGACGTCACGCGACATTTGGGTTGGGAAGCGAAGCGGCGAAAAGTCGAGCTCGACCATTGGCGCAACCGGGGCCCAGCGGAGCAATTGCAAATTCGCAGGGCCGCCTTGCAGAGACAGGAGCTGGCCCACATCCAAGGGCAAGCGTTGCGGCATTTGATGGACCCACATTTCCTGTTCAACGCCCTGAATGGGGTCATGCAGCGCTTTTTGAAGGGCAGCACGCCCGATGCCCTGGGGCACCTCGCTGCCTTTCGGAGGCTCGCCGTTCGCCAGAACCAAGCGGGGCGAGACGGCTGGTGGTCGCTCGAAGAAGAATGGCGGGTCCTTGAGGATTATGTGGCCCTCGAACTGGACCGAATCGGCCGGCCCGTAGACGTGACGCAGCACCCCCTTCCGCCTGCCTTGTCGGCCGCGAGCATTCCTGCACTCATGGTTCAGCCCCTGGTCGAAAACGCCCTGTGGCATGGGCTGGGCGGCAATGCAACCCACTCGGAAAACTCCGGAACCCTGAGCATTGAAGCTCGCCGGGAATCCAACCACAAAGTGCGCATTGAGGTGCGCAACAGCCGCGATGGCGATGCACCCGCGATGCCGTCCGACCCCAAGGACAAACCCAAGGCCCCCACGCGACGCCGACATGCGGGGGAGTTGATTCGCCACCGCCTGCGCTTGCTTGGCGCAGAGAAAGAAGGGCAATTCACGCTCGAGCACTTCCCGACAGAATCCCGTGCGACCCTGCTTCTGCCCGTTCGTGAAACCGTGTTGAGAACGTCGCCCCCTTGACTGCGGAACTTCATTTCATCGCATTACTTTGGTCTTTCACCTTTTGAGTCATGAAACTCCAAACGGAGAACATCTACCAGGTCATTGAGCTTGATGCCCCACCGGCTCGGGTCTTCGACACCCTCCTCGATCAAGACGCCACGGCCACTTTCACCGGAAAGGAGGCGTTGATTCAGCCCCACGAGGGCGGCGCCTTTGCCTTGTGCAACCAACACCAAAGCGGATACTTCCTGCACATCGTCCAGAACAAACGACTGGTGATGTCATGGACCCACAAAAAGCTGCCTGCTGGGCACTACACGACTGTGGACATCCGGTTGGCTCGCAATGAATCCGGAGGCACCCGACTGATCCTCAACCACCTCGGCGTCCCCTCTGGAGATGACGGCTGGGTCACCGATGCGTGGACCAAGTCCTTTTGGGCGCCATTGTCGGCCCATCTGAAGGAGGCCGTCGCGGTCGCTTGATCAGGCCAGCGGCCAACGGGGAA
>CBFHWV010000012.1:9477-15019 GCA_965659565.1 uncultured Flavobacteriales bacterium | reverse complement strand
AATCGCCGCTTGCAAGGAGGCGCACACATCGGCCTTCCACCCGTCGCGCTCCATGTTGGCTCGCCCTTCCTTTTCGAGATTCCGTAGCACAGACGTCTTGAGCCCACTGAAGCTGAAATTCAGGCCATCCATACGGGGTGTGGCAAATGAAAAAGCCGCCGGATTCCCTGCTTTGGCCAGTTTGTCCACTACTGGACCGCCGGGATACGGCAGGCCAATCATCTTGGCCACCTTGTCAAAGGCCTCGCCTGCGGCATCGTCCAAGGTGGTGCCAACAATGTCGAGCGACCAAGGGTCCACCACGTCGACAAGCTGGGTATGGCCTCCCGACACCGTCAAGGCCATCATCGGCTTGCGCGGCGGGTTCGCATCCGCCATCCAATGGGCGAGCACGTGGGCGCGCATGTGGTGAACCGGCCACATGGGAATGTCCAGCGACCACGCCAGACTGCGCGCAAAGGCGCTTCCGACCAACAGCGAGCCGTTCAAGCCTGGACCACGGGTGTAGGCCACCCCCTCCAAATCGGACAGGGAAACGCCCGCTTGCTCTAGGGCCGTCTCAAGGACGGGCAAGATGTGACGCTGGTGCGCCCGGGATGCGAATTCCGGCACCACACCGCCATACTTGGCATGAATGTGCTGGGCTGCGGTGAATTGGGACAACAACACATGGCCCCGCAACACGGCAATGCTGGTGTCATCGCACGAGCTTTCAATGCCCAGCATCAGCCGGTTTTCCGGCAAATGCCCCTCCCCCGTATGGGACTCCGATGTCGTTTGCGCTTTTGGCATCGTTTCTGTTGCGAATTTCGCAGGAAGCGCATGAACGACCGCACACCGAAGCCCCATTCTGAACGTCGCCCCAGGAAATGGGGCCGACGCGCCTTGATTTGGGCGGGCATTTTCATGGCGCCGTGGGTCCTGTTCACCTTGGCCTTGTCGACGCCGGGCGGACAGCGAAGGGCTGTGGAATGGGCGCTGGATGCCCTTCACCAATCGTGGCCGACAGAAGCGGGCCCGACCGCGTTTGAGCTCGGGAGCGTGGCCCTCAGTGCCCGGCCATTCGGGGTGGCCCTCCATGATGTGCATTGGCTGGACGCCGGGCTGAGCCGCGACACATTGGCCTCCATCCAGACGCTCACGGCACGCCCCGCAGACGCCAGCGGCACCCATTGGGCCGACATCCACCTCGACGGCCTGTGGCTTCGCGCACCAGCCTGGGCACGGCTGGAGGCGCTGACGCAAGAGGCGGCCCTGGAGGACTCCGCTGCTGGTTCCGCCTTGGATGTTCGCCTCGACGAGGTGCATTTGGCCCACCTGCGCTGGGAAAGTGGACCGCTTCTGGCCAGTGACGTGCAATTGGACGGTGGACAGCTCGATCACTTGGTGTTGGAGGGCTTCGACATGCAAGAAGGCCGGTGGTCGGTTTCTCGCTTTGAAGCGGCCGCCAGTATGGCCGTGCGACATGTCGGGGGTGGGGGCGTCGAGGTCGCCATGAACGTGCACGGAAACGACACCCTCCTGAAATGGTCGGCCCACCCGTCACTTCTAATCCAAGAGCATGTTCCCGAGGCATGGACGACCCTGCTTCCTTGGTGGCCGGACCGCATCTCTGGAGAATGGGCGCCGGGGCAATCGGCATGGGGAGGGCGCATGAAGGCGCGTGTGGAAGGCCCTTGGGGACACGCCACTGCCGATGGCATGGTCGAAGGCGGCCAACTCGAGCTGACGACCCTCTCCTTCGACGTGCCGCATTGTCCAGCAGACCTCTCTCCCCTTCCTCAAGGGCACCTCTTCGCAGACTTCAAGGGGCCCATTCACCTTCCACTGGACAGTTTGGCCCATTGGCAATGGGAAACGGTCTCCGGGCAAATGTCCCTCGAAGCCGCCGTGTCCCTTCCGGGTGACGCACCGCTGCGGTGCGCGGCGGCATGGACCCCGTCGACAGGCGCCATCGAAATCAATGCGGTCCTGTCTGGAAACGCGATGCCACAGACGCTGGGACACGCCGCCCACCTGCAAGCCGCGGGAATGCTCCAATTCGAGGGGACCGATCACCTCGACGTTCTTGCGGTCGGCGGAATGTGGGATGTCCACGCGGAGGGCCAATCCCCGGCCTTGCAAGCTGCCGAGGGACAGTGGACCATGGACCTCCGTCCTGCAGAGGAAGGACTGAAGTGCGCCGCCCGATTGGAAGGACGGGCCATGCCGCTGGCGTTGACCCCTGAGCTGGAATTGTATGGCCATGTCCGCCTTCGGCTCGATGCCACCCTCGGCGGAGACGCAGGCACGCCATGGTCGGGCCAGGTCGATGTGTTGGATGCGCGTTGGATTCCCAAGGCTGGCTTTGGCGGCAAGGTGGCCGCGGGCCCGCCGCTGTCCATGAAGCGGTGGACGCTGTTCGGCAAGGGAAATGGCGGGCGCATGGAGGGCGCATTGGAAGGCGACTTCATGCGGGGAACCTTTGCCGGCCCCATGGACGCCACAGCGTGGAGTGACCCGCTCCTGGCAGCCCTGTCCGAATCGGGGTGGCAAGGCTCCAGACAGCCCGCCGAGAGCGGACCCTGGGAAGTCCGGCTGGAATTGCTGCGCGACGACCTGCTCGAACGCTGGAGCAACGGCCAACAATCGGTGGGTCCCGGCAGCCGCATCGACGCGAATTGGGATGGCCAAACCCTGTTGGCCCAGGTCGACCTCAGCAGCGCCCACTGGGGGCCCTGGCGCACCACGCAGACCCGCTTCACCCTCAGCAGCGACACGGTGCCCTTGGCCCTTCAGCTGAGCTCGGACCGCATCGATCACCGGAGCTACGGCCACATCGACGCTTTGGAAGTGGACGTCGCCAGCGCCGGGGAGAAGACGACCCTCATCCAAGCGGACTGGCAAGGCCCGGTGTCGGGTTCCTGGCGCCTGAGACACGCCCTTCGCAACAGCGACCTGCACGAGGTCGATTGGCTGCAAGGAGTGTTGGATGTGCAGGGCCGCGAATGGGTGCTGGACGCTTCGCAGGCCGCGCAGATGGCATGGCCGGGAGCGGACTGGACCCGCCTGGACATCCAAGACTGGAATTGGCGGGGCACCCTGGGAACCTTGGCTGTGGGCCGCCCTGATGGAGACGCCGCCTCGGAATTCAACCTCGCCGCCCAGCTCGACGGTTGGCCCATGGAAGCGTGGGCGGATTGGGCCGACACCTGGACGAAAACCCCCATCCCAGATGTGTCCGGCAACATGAACGGCGCGTTCCTGGTGAACCTCAGCAGCTTGGGCGTTGAGGCGGATGTCCAATGGCAGGACGCCACCATCGCCGGCTATGCATTCGGCGACCTGTGCGCTCAGGCGAATTGGAAGGAAGACGCGCTGGACCGCCAGCCTGCAACAATTCGAGGCAGAGCGGCTCACCAGCCGCATCGAGTGGGAAAACGACCACCTCGAAGCCGACCTGGAACGCTGGCCGCTGGCGACCCTCGACCCCCTGCTGGCCAAAGGCGGTGTCCACCTCGAAGGGGAATTGGACGGGCACCTCCATGTGGACTTCACGGGGCCCACCCCTCTACCTCGGGGACAACTCACCTTCCAAGCCCCTGTCGTGGAAGTCGATGCAACGGGGGGAACCCTGGCGGTGGAAGGGGTGCTGAGCCTGACACCCGACTACATCGGCCTCGACCACGCCACGGTCACCGATGCCCAAGGCGGGGTGGCCTACCTCAACCTCAGCGTGCTGCACAACAATTTTGCGGATTGGAACTACGACGTCGACCTCGACTTCTCGGAGGCGCCCTTCCAATTGATGGACCTCGCCCCTGCACCTCAGCGCCTGTTCTACGGAACCGTCGCAGCCACGGGCCGGCTGAACTTGTTTGGCGACGGCCACGGCGTCATCATCGAATCCGACCTCACCAGTGCTGGTGGAACGGCGTTTGTGCTGCCGTTGGACGCCTTGGACGGCGCAGAATTGCCAGCGGGCATCCGCTTTGTTGGCGGGGACGCTGCCCCCACTCCCCTGGCGCGCAAAGCGCCTTTTGGGTTGACCCTGGACCTCGACGTGGAGGTCACGTCAGATGCGGAGCTCACCCTCCTGCTCGACAGCCGGGCCGGAGAGCGGGTCGATGGCCGGGCCAGTGGCCAGATCAACATTGGCATGAGCCCAGAAACCCCGCTGTCCATGGAAGGCGGTCTTGCCGTGGTGGAGGGCGCCTATCGCTTCAGCTTGCGCGACTTGTTCACCAAGCGCATTGCCGTGGCACCAGGTGGCCGCATCGACTGGGACGGAGACCCTTACTCAGCGGAGCTGAACTTGACCGCCTTGTCGCGCCACCGTGCCACCCCGCTCCCCTTGATCCCGAGCATGGTCGATCCGGGCATCACCGAAGTCGAGGTGGCCATGGGCATCCAAGGCGCATTGGAGTCGCCAGCGCTTCAATTTTCCATCGGATTTCCCGAATACGCCGCATCGGATGCCACCATGTTGGCGCAGGTCGAAGCCGCCCTGTCCGCACCTGAAGAGGTGGAACGCCAAGCCTTTGCCTTGCTCGCCACTGGACAGTTCATACCGGCCGGCGGATCGGCCAACCTCTTCTCGCAGACCGCCACGGCACAGGCCTCGGAGCTGCTGTCATCGCGCGTCTCGGAACTGCTCAGCGGCCTCTCGGAGGACCTCGACATCGGCGTGAGGTACGTCCCGGCCAATGGCGGCAGCAACTCCGCTGGCACCCTCGGCGCAGGAGACAATCCAGATGCCTTCCGATCCGAAGATGCCTTTGAACTGGACTTGGGACTGCGCCTGTTGAATGACCGGCTCAACATTGCCGGCACCGTCGGCGCACAGGGGATGGACGGCCTGTCCTTGGAGGGCTCTGAATTCCGAGGCGGTGTGGATGTGCGGTACAAACTGACCCCGGATGGACGCTGGGAGATTCAAGGATATCGGCTGCCGGAAAGCGAACTCGATGAAGAGCCCCGACAGGGCATTGGTGCGGCCTACCAATTGCGGTTTGACCGGTTCCGCGACCTCTTCAGACGCCCAGAAGTGCCTTGACCTGTCTGCCGTTTGTACCTTGTCAGCATGCGCACACGCCTTCTGTTTGTGGCCTGCTCCATCGCGGCAGGACTTCACGCCCAACCCGTTCTCGACAGCAACGACCTGCCTCAAGGGGGCACCACATATGTCCGGGCCACGGCCATTCCTCCTTTTGACGCCGGTGACCTCGATGAAGGAGGGGCCGACCTCGTGTGGGACTTCAGCACGCTCGAAGTGGCCACGGAGGCGGAGACGCCCTACTTCCCCATGAGCCAGGCGAGCCTGACGACGCAGTTCGTGTTTTCCGGCGCGGACCATTTCACGGCCTTCAACTTGCCGGATTTCGGAGAGGATTTTGCCCTGCCCATCAGCGGTGCGACGGTGTACAACGAATTCGGCAGCAGCGCTTATCGCACCATCGGTCTCGGCATCACCACCGACCTCTTCGACCTCCCGGTCATCTATGACGATGCCGAAGAAATCCTGCCGCTTCCGCTGACCTACGGCGCCACATTGTCCGGAACG
>CBFHWV010000012.1:0-9470 GCA_965659565.1 uncultured Flavobacteriales bacterium | reverse complement strand
TCGACCTCCCGGTCATCTATGACGATGCCGAAGAAATCCTGCCGCTTCCGCTGACCTACGGCGCCACATTGTCCGGAGCGCAGGCCTTTGAAGTGGACCTGCCCGGCGTGCTCTACTACGCCACCGAAGGCACCACGGACATCGAGGTCGATGCGTGGGGCACCTTGCAATTGCCCGGTGGCAGCTACGAATGCGTGCGTGTGAAGCGCGCTTTCGCCTCCGAGGACACCATCGCTTTGGCCGCTGCTGAACTCGGCTTTGCCCTGCCCCGCGAAGGAACGGTGTACGAGTGGTATGCCGCGGGTGAAGGCATGCCGGTGCTGAGTGTCCAGGCTGTGCTGGGCGTTCCCGCCAATTGGCAGTTCAAACCCGCCCCATCCACCGTGGAATCCGTCCCGGAAATGGCACTCCACGTCTACCCCACCGTCCTGCAATCCGGCGAGCCGGTGATGGTGGACGCTGAAGCCGGCCACACCTGGGTGGCCATGGACGTGAACGGCCGCGTGCTGTTCCAAGGCATCCCCGATGTGCAAGCCGGCAAAGCCCAGCTCAACACAAGCGGTTGGCCGGCCGGAACCGTGGTGCTGATGAATCAGAAGAACGGGCGCAGCGCGCGGATCATCCTCCGCTGACCCCGAGCCCCACTTCGACCTTCTCGGAGGTCGAAGCCGGTCTTTTCGGTGTGAAGATGCCGGCGCGGTCCTGAAGCCAGGCCTTGCCCACCCGGCGGTTCCGGAACACCCGGACGTTGGGGCGCATGCGGCTCATCATCTGGTACAAGCGGTCACGCCAGACCAGCAAATGGGCAGGCACCACAATGGCGCGGTGGTGCACCCCGCTCAAGGAAGGCCCCTGGGCCATCCACGTCAAGGCGGCCCGGTCGAGCAGCAAGTGCGCCCTCGGGATCACGATGAGCTCGGCCACTTCGCGGTCCCCCAGCAACTCGAGGCGTTGTGCGGCCACGCGTTGCATCAGGGGCAAGTCCACAATCAGATCCTCCGCCAACTCCACCATCAGCAGCCCTTCCGAAAAATGGAAGGTGCCGTACGGCGCTTGATAGGTAAAGGCATGGGCCATGGGGCCAAGTTCAACCTCAATGCGCCGTCTTTTTCGAAGCCGTCGGAGCAGCTATTCACAAACCAAGGCGGGATTGTTCACCGTTTGTCCCCCGGCTTCGATCAGGGACAGGCGTACTCGGCCACGTCACCCTCGGTTTCGGGCGGCAGGCAGAACTGCAGCGCAGCCGTGTGCTCGCCTTCGACCAGCTCTTGGACCGAGGGCTTGGAGATGCCCAGGCCGTTGACGCGTTGCTGGGTCCGGCTGGCAAACAACCCCAGGCCGCCCGCAACGTTGGTGTACACCGGGCGCTCTTGGATGATGCCGGTCACCGGTGCGTTGACCGCCAAATAGGTGTCGAGCTCCTCATTGGCGATGCTCAGCACGAAGTCGAAGGCGCGGACCCGGTCGATGTTGTCGTTCCATTCGCCCAACTCGCGGGTGATGAGCGGGTCCACTTCGAGGTTGTTGGCCAAGAACAGATAGAAGGCCTCACCATTGGTCGGAAGCTTGATTTCCTCTCCGCCCTCGTCGTCGGATGCGCTCTCCTCCCCGAGGTCCCAGCGGGCAATCCGATCGGTTTCGCTCACCAATTGGGTATGGGCAGGATCGGCCCAGATGCGCTCGGTGTACTTCACCTCCACGGCCACTTCGTAGCGCTTGGCGCCGGGCGTGGAGGACCACTTGAAATTGACGTTGGGATAGGTGACCTGACCTCCGGTACCACTGGCGAAATTCAAGGAGAATCCGGGAATGCCCGCCGGCGGGTTGCTGATGTTGCCGAGGGATTCGCCAATCAAGGTGGTCACGGCCGTGAGGGACGGACGGCCATCTGCAAAGGCCACCGTCATCCGGTACACCCGCAGGTCCTCGTTGTCATTGGGCGCTGCAATCTCCAGTCCGTCCGGGGTGTCGAAATGGTAAGCGCGGTATTCGGGCCCGAAGAAAATGCCGTTGTCGTCCTTGTCCTGAAGCACCGTGTCTTGTGCGGTGAAAGAGACGAAAGGATTCTGAAATCCGACATCGCCGCTTTCAAAGCCCTCAATGGTGATGGTCACCGCACCCGGGGCATACTCACTGCTGTCCGCTTCTTGGGCAAACACGAGGTTGTTGCCTTCGCCCAACCAGGTTCGATTGACCCGAACCCACTGCTCCTCAGCCCCTGGATCCAACAAACAAAACGCCAGGGTGCGCTCCTCATAAGGCGCGTTGAGGTCCACGTCCGTGCTGCACCCCCATCCGAGGGCGATGACCAAACCGAGAAACCAAGCGTGCGCGGAGACCTTGAACATGGCGCGAAGTTAGCGTCCGAGACCGAGCAGGAAGGCCATGGTGTCCACGCCGTCGGCGTAGTCTGCCAATCCGGGCTTTTGCGCCGCCCCAAACGGCAAGCCACCTTGCCCGACGCGGCACTGGATGTGCCCGGCGCCCTCCGCGAGGCGCGCTTCCACATCGGCGATGTCCGCGTAGCGCTGGTAGTGCAGTGCCCCGACAGGCGACACCCACTGCGGGTCCTCCTTGAGGAGCACAAACCCATTTTCGAGCAAGTCCACGGCTTCCATGAGCCACAGGGCCTTGTGGTAGGTGTAGTTGTTGTAGAAGCGGTGGTGATTCGCCAGGTGCGCCCACCCCACCAAGGCGCCAAACAGGCGGTCGAGGTCGAAGTCTTCAGGGATGAACAGCTGGGTCACGTTGCGGCACCCCAGACCGAAGTACCGGAAGATGTCTTCAGACAAGGCCACGAGCTGGTCGTGGGTTTCCGATCCGTCGAGGACCGCGACCGACGTGCGCTGACCGCGGATGATGTGGGGCACCTTTCCGAAGTAATGCTGGAAATACCGGCCGCTGTTGCGGCTTCCGGTGGCGATCACGGCGTCGAATCCTTCGAGGCGTTCAACAATCTCGACCTGCTCCCCGATGCCGGGATACGCGGCAGCCCAACCTTGAACGAGGGCCGCCATCAATCCAGCGTCATCGCGGCTCGGCTTGGCGTGCACCCGATGTCCGGACACCACACCGCAAATCAGGTCGTGCAGGCCCACAAAGGGAATGTTGCCCGCCATGACCATGCCCAAGGTTTGCGGCGCGCCCGGGGCTGCTTCGCCGGTCAGACCGCCGATCCAAGCGTCCACCGCATCGGTGTCGAGGGCGTCCACCCAGACTTCTGCCGCATGCCGGACCTCGGACAAGCTGAACCAACCGTTGGCGTGCTCCGCCGCCCGCATCGCCGCGTGGAGGCGCTCCCAAGCGGCATCCGGCGTATCGCTGAGGGCCGACACCAATCCAGCGCGCAAGGCGCCCAGCACCATGCGGGAGCGTTCGACATCGACGGGGCAGGCAGAGACATTGTGGGTTTCCATGGGGACAACTGAATGGGCTGCAAAGATGGACCGCAACATTGGAGGGCCTCAGCGGTTATTTTTGCTCCGAGCAGAAAGACAGACCTATGGCCATCATGATCACCGACGCCTGCATCAATTGCGGCGCTTGCGAACCGGAATGCCCCAACAACGCCATCTATGAAGGCGGCGCGGAGTGGACCTTTGCGGATGGAACAGGCCTGAAGGGCAGCGGGCAGCACCCTGTGGCCGGCGCCATTGAGGCCGACGCCACACAAGAACCGGGGAGCATGGACGTTTACTACATCGCCACCGACAAGTGCACCGAATGTGTAGGCTTCCACGACGAACCCCAATGCGCCGCCGTCTGCCCGGTCGACTGCTGCGTGGACGACCCGGACCACCGGGAGTCCGAAGACCAGCTGCTGGCCAAGAAGGCCTTCATGCACCTCTAATGCGGGTGGGGCTGTTCGCCTTGGCCGTGTTGGCTGTGCTGCGCACGGCCGGACAAGGGGACCCATTCTGTGACATCCGCCCCCTTCACGCCGGACTGGCCTCCTGTGCCGGCGAAGACTGCGAAGCTGTCAGCGCGGCGTTGGCGAAGGCCATCGAAGGGGCACTCCGCGATTCCGACGCCTTTGACACCTGGCCGAGCAGCACCGACTTCATGGCCAGCCTGCAATCGGCCGATGGCAGGCTTCGCGTGTTCACCTGGAATTGGCCCCACCCCGACCGCACCTCCGGTTACGGCGGACTTGTGGTGGACCGCAATGACCGGGGAGAGCTGCGTTTCACCCGCCTCTTGGACCCCAACAGCGCGGACCGTCCCTCGGACCAACAGAGCTACACCTTCGAGACCTGGTGCGGGGCCCTCTATTACGCCATGGTGCCCGATGCCGTGGACCGAAACACGTACCTCCTGCTCGGCTGGGACGATGCCGACGCGCAAGTCACGCGCAAAACGGTGGAGCCCCTCGAGCTTCGCGGCCGGGGCATTCGGTTCGGAGCACCCGTGCTCAAAACGCCCCTCGGCATGGCCCGGCGCCATGTCCTCGAGTACGCCGATGCCGTCCAAGCTTCCCTCCGTCACCAACCGGCCACCAAAGGGCGAAACGGCCGGCCACAATCGGTCGTCTTTGACCACCTCGCTCCGCGCGAACCCCACCTGACGGGCATCACCGCCTACTACGGCCCCGACATGACCTTTGACGCCTTTGTCCCTGGCAAGAAAGGGGGTGCACCCTGGGTTCTTCTGGAAAATGTGGAGGCCATTCAACCCCTCCAGGAAGACCGGCCATTCCTCGATCCGCGTCCACGAAACCGCCGCCGAAACCAGCGGTGAGCCGGGGCGCCCTTTGTACCTTCCAGTCATGCTTCTGCGTTCCCTGATGCTGCTCGCTGCAGCCTTCGGCCTCGTGCTGTCCGCCTCTGCCCAAGAGGACATCATCGACAAGGTGTACGGTACTCCACCGCCCCGTCCACAGGGGTACACCTTCACCCACGTCATCCATTACGACCTCGCCCAGCTTGTGGAGGCCGGCCAGGGGCTGCCCCCCAACAAGGTGGAGGGCTCCATGGATTTGTACTACACCCCTGGCGACAGCGCATACGCCCGACAGGTCATCACCGACGATGTGACCCTGACCAATGTGGGCGATTTGCGGCTGGGCATGCGCTATGCCTTGAGCGACCTCGGAGCCGCCAAACTCGGCACCGAAAGCACCCTCAGCGCTGCCATGCTGGACACCATTCAGATGGCGCGCGTCTCTGGAGACCGGGAAATCGACGGCCGCATGAGCGCCCACTTCTGGTACGAAAGCGGGACCACCATCCAAGAACTGTGGGCCGACAGCCAAGCCCCTGAAGAAGAAGTCAGCATCGGGCGCTTGTGGCCGCGGTTCGAGCCCGGCTTCCAGTCGTTGGCCATCGGGACCTACATCGGATTGGCCACCCGATGGGTGTCGATCGACACGGAATTCAGCCGGGATCCGCGCATCGTATTGGAGTTCAAGGGGACCGAAAAACTGGAAGCGCCAGTGGAGATTTCACTCGAGGGCTTCACTTTCCCGGTCAGTGCCGGAGACATGATGCGTGAACGGCTCGAGGCCGAACGCCAGTGATCAGCCGCCCTTGAAGCGCACTTCTGTGGCGCCGTGCCCGTACTTCCGCGGGTCCCCCTGTCGACAGGTGCATTGCGGCCAGTAGGCGGTCAATGCGTCGCGGATTTCTTGACGCAACCGGCCCTGGCCCACCCCGTGGATGAAGACAATCCGCGGAATGCGCTTTTCCTCTGCCCGCCGCATCATGCGGTCGAAGTGCTCCATCTGCAGGCTGAGCATCTCATGCGGCGTGGCCCGGTCTCGGGCGCCGGTGAGCGCATGAAAATGCAGGTCCACCTCCATGTGGGCATCCCGCTTGCGCATGTTGGTCGCGTCGGGATTGCGATACTTGACGTCGAAGTCTTTTTGCGAAGCCTTCAGCACATGATCATCCACATTGCGCTCGAGCAGCTCGCCTTTGCTGATCTCCTTGGAGGCATAAGCCTTGGCTTCCTCCGCTGCACTCGGCACGGGCAAGCATTCCTTGGCCGCGAAGCGCATGGGGAAACCATCGCCGTCCTCCACCAGGAGCATGTGGCCGCTTTCCTCGACGGCCAACACCACCCCTTCTCCACTTTGGTGCAAAAAGCGAACGCGGTCGCCGACGGAATACACATGCGCCATGAAGGCAAGTTACCTTCGTGGCATGGCATTCCGCTCGCTTTCCTGGCTTCCCGTCCTCCTCGGGTTTGCGCTCGGCCTCGTCGGTTGCGACCCCGGATGTGTGGAACCACCCGAACCACCTGTGGCTCCGAAGGTCAGCCTCGAAGACATGATCCTCTACGAAGTCTTTGTCCGCGATTTCTCCGAAGCGGGCACGTTCAACGCCCTCGAAGACCGGCTCGATGAGTTGGTCGACCTTGGGGTCAATGCCCTGTGGCTCATGCCCATCCACCCCAATGGTGAGGTCAATGCGCTCGGCACCTACGGCTCTCCCTATGCGGTGAAGGACTTCACGGACGTTCACCCCGATTTCGGGACGATGGGCCACTTCCGGGATTTGGTCCTCTCCTGTCACGGCCGCGGCCTGCGCATCCTCATCGACTGGGTGCCCAACCACACCGCGTGGGACCACCCCTGGATCTCCGCCCATCCGGAGTGGTACACCCAAGACGCCCAAGGCAACATCGTTCACCCGCCGGGCACGAACTGGATGGATGTGGCCGACTTGAACTACGACTCGGGCGCCCTGCGCGCGGCCATGATCGACGCCATGCGCTTTTGGATTGCAGATGTGGGCATCGACGGATTCCGTTGCGATTACGCCGAAGGCGTGCCCCAGGATTTCTGGGAGCAGGCCATTGCCGACATGAAGGCCATCAACCCGGACGTGGTGATGCTGGCCGAGGGCGCGGCGCCGTGGCTGCACGACGTGGGCATGAACCTCAGCTACAGCTGGGATGGATATGGCGCCCTCCGCAGCGTGTTCGTGGATGGGGCCGCAGCCAACGCTCTCCAGAGCAGCTTCGAAGGAGAATCGGCCACGCTGGGGCCGCTCGACCGGCGACTGCGCTTCTCGACCAACCACGACGAGACCAGTTGGGATGCCCCGCCGCCGACCTTGTTTGGCGGGCAAGATGCCGCCCGCTGCGCCCAAGCCATCGTGACCTTCCTCCCCGGCACACCGCTCATTTACAACGGCCAGGAAGTGGGCAGCACCCAAGTGCTCAACCTGTTTGAGCGCATCCCCATCGATTGGTCCACCCACCCCGACATGCGGCCGTGGATGACCACGCTCCTTCGCCAGCGGGGACAGCATCCGGCCCTCATCCACGGCGACCTTGAATTCCATGTTCAGGCCAACGTCTTCCGCGCCGAACGCACCCACACCGACGCCGACGGCACCGTCCACCGCGCGCTGCTCGTGGCGCACGTCCGCGATGGCAACCGCACGACCGACCTCAGCGCCTGGCAGGACCTCGGCCTGACCGATGCGTGGAACGGCATGGCCCCACCGGTCTCCCTGGCCCTCGGTCCCCACGAGGTCCGCCTCTATTTGACCCCTTGACGACCTTGGCTCCGCTCTGGCGCACTGCCACCTCCGTCCTCATCGTGGCACTGGTCTCGATGTGCCCCCCGGTTCTCGGACAGGGCGGCTTGGACAGCGCCCAAGTGCCCGCGTCCTTCCGACCCTATGTGCACCTGCTTGGATCGGCCGAGGTCATTGCGCCGGAAGGTGGCCCCGATTGGCGGTCCATGAACATCAAGGACTACGACCAGGACCAGAAGAAGTACCGCGAGCTTGAAGCCCAGGTGCTGGCCCTCTGGCCGCGCGTGCAGATCATCACGGTGATGCTCGACACCCTGCGCCCGACCTTTCTCTCCGGCATCGAATCCGTCCCCACCGACACACTTCGGGCCCATCGACAGGGCGTCAAGGACAGCCAAGCCCAAGCCAAGGCCGACCGCAAGGAAGAGCGAAAAGAGAAGAAGGCGCGGAACCAAGAAGACCCTTCAGAAACCGACGAGGTCAGCATCCACCTCGGTGAGGAATCCGAAGGGCCGGACACGTTGTTCATGCCGGACGTCGACTGCTGGATCGCCATGCAGGAGCAAGATGGTTACGTCCGGACGGACAGCCTCAACGCCGAGGGCGAGCGCATGCTTCTCAGGGACCCCGAATTCAAAGACGAGATGGGCCTCAAGGAGGGGTTTCTCCTGGTGCACCTGCTCGACCGGCAAAACCCAGGCATGTTGGACTTTGCCGACGACTACGCCAAGGCCATCAAGCTGCCCTACTGGCGGACGATCAAGATGTTCAGCCGGCTCACCGGCTACCGCCTCAACCGGTCCTTCGACCCCGAAGGCGCCGACGGACGCCTCGAGCACATCATCCGCAAGCACGGCCTCGACCGGCTCGACCCGCCCTGCTCCCTGGAGTGATCAACGCAAGGAACGGCCGGCTTCGACGTCCTCGATGAAGGCGGCAACCCCACCCATGAAGGCTTCCTGGTCGTCCCACATGCACATGTGGGAACCGCCTGCGCAGTGGAGCGACCGGCCATTGGACACCAGGTCCGCCTGCAGCTTCATCTTGTCCGGATCCATCGTGTCATGCTCAGCGCCCACCATGAGGGTCGGCACGGTGATTTCGCCAAGGCGGTCGGTGATGTCCCAGTCGATGAGGCGTCCGCCCACGCGGAACTCGCTCGGGCCTTGCATCAAATCATAGAGCTTGTAGTTGAGCCGCTCGAAGGAGCCGGTGATGGCCTCGGGCCACTCCTCGAGGCGGCAGATGTGCTTGGCGTAGAAGTGGTCATTGACCAGCTGCAGGAACTCCTCGTTCTGGATGTCCCCGGCCTCCTCATAGGCGACGAGCTTGGCCAGGACCTCCGGGTCCATTTGCGGGCGCAGGACCTCCTCGTTGTAGGCGGCGTACTCCGGAATGCTCGTGACCATGTTGCAGACGATGAGGCCGTTGAGGTTGTCTTCATAGCGCAAGGCGTACTCCATGCCAAGGATGCCGCCCCAGCTGTTGCCCAGCAGGTAGAAATTCGACGCATCGAGGCCAAGGGCTTGGCGCACCTCTTCGACCTCCTCACACCAGCGGTCGATGGTCCACATGTCTTCGGTCGGCTGGTCGCTGTAGTAGCTGCCGAGCTGGTCGTAGAGGATGACTTCGTAGCCCTGGCCCTCGGGAAGGACGTTGGAAATGGCCGTCATGTACTCGTGGGTGCAGGCCGGCCCGCCGTGAAGCGTCAGGATCTTGACGTCCGGGTTCTCCCCCACCGTCTGGGTGAAGACGCGGTAGCCGTTGGACAGCTCGACCATCTTGACGCCGGGCTCGGCGTATTTGGCGGCGCGGCGGGCGCTGTCGGCGGCGGTGAATTCCATCGCGCAGTTCCCGGTGGCGTGGTAATCGTCCGCTTCGGCGTCATGGCCGTGACCCTCGTGGGCAGCATGATCATGCCCGGGGGCGGAACAGCACTCATCGTCGGCACAGGAAACGAGCAGGAAAGCCGGCACCACAGCCAGC
>CBFHWV010000011.1:39349-40523 GCA_965659565.1 uncultured Flavobacteriales bacterium | reverse complement strand
CCCAAGTCGCTTTTTCGCTGAAACGCGCCGGCGGAAAGGGGGCCTTCTCCTTTGGTGTACAGCCTTGGTCCAAATCGGGCTACGACGTCAGCCAGGTTCGAACGGATGACATCGCCGACCAATACCGCATCTCCTATTCCGGCGAAGGGGGCTTGGCCCAAGCGTATGCCGGCTACGCCCGCAAATGGGAAGGCACGCGCTGGCAAACTTTTGAGGGGCCCGAAGGCATGCCGGCGGACAGCGTGCGCATCATCGCCCACGGTACGGCCCTTGGCGCGCGTTTCGAACAACGCTTTGGCACGCTGGGCCGCGCGCGCACCATTGACGTGGCCAACCCCATCTTTCTGGACACGCGCGTCGAGACGGAAGAAACCCACCGTTCGGCAGGATTCAGTGTAGGTTTCGGCCACGAACGCCTCCTCGGATCGCGCTTCGACCGGGACCACAAACTCGTGGCGAGCACGTTGCTCCGGATCGGGGGCATGGCCCAATTGGGACGTTCCCATTCCATTGCCCGAGACACGCGCTGGGCCTCTTGGCAAACGCTCTCCACCGGTCCGCTGGAGGTGGATTCCGTGCACAATGAATCCGCTGACTTCGACCTCGCCCTGCCCCTCATCTGGACCGCGGGGCTCGAAGTGGAGCGGAACACCGCAGCGGGACTTCGTCTGAGGATGGGGTTGGAATTCGAGCGTGCCCGCTGGTCTGACGTGGCCCCCGACCTCCTCGACCCCGGCGTTGGATTCGCCGATGCATCCACCATGGCCGCAGGCGTCATGCTGACCCCCCGGGGCTTGGATGACGCAGAAAATGGATGGCAACGCGCCACCTACCAACTGGGTTGGCGCCAAAGCGAAGGGTACATCGCCCTGGATGCCGGACTGCTCACGGCCACCACTTGGAGCGCCGGGTGGTCCCTTCCCATGCTCGGGTCCCGATCGGGGTCCAGCCTGAACCTTGCCGTGAATTGGAGACACCTCCAATCCGGTGCCGATTCAACCGGGTTGCAGGAGCGTGGATTCGGCGCCACGGTGGGTTTCACCCTCCACCCCTTCTTCAAAAACCAGTGGCTGGTGCCACGCCGCTACGACTGACTCCGAGCAAGGCTCCTTCCGTTCCTCTAATTTTGCCGCCCTTGAAAGGTCCGAACCTTTTGGCCCGGTCCTTGCTTTGA
>CBFHWV010000011.1:35774-39340 GCA_965659565.1 uncultured Flavobacteriales bacterium | reverse complement strand
CCGAGCAAGGCTCCTTCCGTTCCTCTAATTTTGCCGCCCTTGAAAGGTCCGAACCTTTTGGCCCGGTCCTTGCTTTGAAAGACGAATACGCCCACATCCATGACCCGTTTCCTCTCCTCTATTCTCCTGCTCCTCGCCTGCTCTGTGGCCGGCTCTTCATACGGACAGGACGACAGCAAGTATGGTGACACTCCCGAGCAACAGGCCGCTTGCAAAGAGAACCTGAGCCTCTACGAGACCTACTACAAGCAAAAGAACTACGATGATGCGTACCCCTTCTGGCAGAAAGCCTGTGACGTCTGCCCGCCGAAGGTGTCGCAGAACATGTACATCAAGGGCATCAACCTGTTGAAGCGGCAGATGAAGGCCGCCTTGAAGGCCAAGGACAATGCACGTGCCATCGGCCTGCGCGACAGCATTTTCGTCTACTACGATTTGCGGATTGAGCACTTCGCCTCCACCACCAAAAAGCCGGACAACGGTTGCGAAGTCCTGGGCCGCAAAGCCATGGATTGGACCAGCCTCAACAAGAAGAAGGCCTTGGAGGCGCGCCCGGCGTTTGAGGAGAGCATCGCCTGTTTGAAAGAGCGCAGCTCTGCCGCCGTCCTCAACGGATACTACGGCCTGCTGGCCAAGGTGCTCAATGAAGCTGAGGATGCGGAGGCCAAGCAAGCCGCGATTGGAGACTTGCTCAACGAGTACTTGCGTCTGAGCGACTTCATCGAAGCGGGCCGTCAGATCGAATTGGCGGCGGGAGACAGTGCAGGTGCCGACAAGTACGCCACCACCCAGAAGAACCTCGACGAAGTGTTCGTGCAGGTCGCCAATTGCGAAGACATGGTGCCGGTGCTGGAAGGCAAATTGGCCGCCAACCCCGATGACCTCGACACCCAGAAGAAGGCCCTGCGCCTCCTCAACGAGAAGAACTGCACGGACAACGACATCTTCCTTCCGGTTGCGGAAGCTGTCTACGCGGTCGAAAAGAACGCCGATGCAGCGTACTCCATTGGCATTCAGCTGGCGAAGAAAGGCGACTACAGTGCGGCACTGCCCTACTTTGAAGAGGCGGTCGAACTGTGTGGAGACTGTCCAAAAGCGGGCCGCAACCTGATGAAGGCGGGGCAGGTCGCCAAAAATGCGGGGCAGGTGTCCAAGTGCATCCGTTACGCTCGGAAAGCCGCCAAGGCGGACCCCGGAAACGGCGAACCCTACTTGCTCATCGGGGATGCTGTGGCCTCGATGGTCAGCAAGTGCTCGGACAGCCCCCTCTGGCGGACGTGAAGTGTACTGGCTCGCCACGGACTATTACCAGCGTGCCAAGTCGGTGGACAGCGAAGTGGCCTCCAAGGCCAACACCAAGATTTCCCAAGTCAAGAAGTCCTACCCCACCGTGGACGACCTGTTCACCTACGGCATCGACGAAGGAAAGAGCATCACCATCCAGTGTTTGGGCGAGACGACCACCGCCCGAAAGCCTTGACGACCCTGCGGGCGACGTTGTGGGCCATCTGCTGGATGGCCGTGGTGGCCGGGACCGGTTGTCGCAACGACCTCGGCGACGTGGCCGACTTTGAGACGCTGGACCAGGATCCCGCCCAACACATGACCGGCGCCACCCTTGAGTACAGCGAAATGGGGGAGCCCTCCCATCGGCTGCGTGCGGGCTCCATGGAACGCTCCTCCGAAGAGGAGGCCACCTGGAAGGTCGACGGCGGATTCGTGCTCGACGTGCTCGAAAAAAACGGCGAGGGCAGTGCCACCTTGTCCGCCGATCACGGCACGTTTGATGAGGGCGAGCGCTTTTTGAGGGCCGAGGGACAGGTCCAGCTCGTGGGCCAAGGTGGAGACACCTTGCTGACGGAGCTGCTCTACTGGAGTGCGGACAGCGACCGGGTCCACACCCCTGCCGCCGTGCAAGTGGTCACACCGACCGGCGTGCTTCATGGAAATGGCCTCGAATCGGACGCCCGTTTCGAACGGTACACCATCCTGCAGCCCACCGGCACCTTCCTCATCGACACCACCAGAAGCACCACGCCATGACCGACCGCATTCACCTCCTCGCTGAACGCCTCTGGGCGGTGGTGGCCCTCGCGGCTGCGGGAGTGGCCCTGTATGACATCGTCACCCTCGGCTGGGAGGGGGGAAGAATGAGCCTGCTCTTTCCCGCGATTGCCGGCACCTGGTACTTGACCCGCCGCGCGCTGCGCAGGAAAGTCGAAGCATCCGCTGGACGCGACATCGGGCACGAGGACCACGCCGACTGAGTCGACTGAGCCGACCTTTCTTACCTTGAGACTTCCCCTGTCCCCCCATGGACCCTGACCCCTCCAGTCTGATCTTGCTGCTGCTGTCCCTGTTGGCTTCCGCCTTCTTTTCGGGGATGGAAATCGCCTACGTCTCGGCCAACCGGTTGCAGGCCGAACTCGACCGGAACTCCGGGGGCGTCGCAGGCAGGATCGTCGACCATCTGCTCCGGCGGCCAGAGCGCTTCATCGCGTCCATGCTGGTCGGCAACAACCTCGCCCTGGTCATCTTCGGACTGGAATCCGGAAGGCTGTTGGGCACTTGGCTGTTTGGTGTGCCGCAGTGGGAAGCGGCGCCATCTCCCCTTGCTGCGCTGGCTGCCCAGACCGGCATCGCAACGGTGGTGGTGCTCGTGACGGCTGAATTCCTGCCCAAAAGCTTCTTCCACGGCGCTCCGAACCGTTGGTTGCGGGTCTTTTCCTTGCCCCTCTTCATCCTGCATTACCTCCTGCTTGCCCCTGCCGCTGTGGTCCTGGCCCTGAGCCGCATTTTCCTCGGACGTCAGCCCGACGCTGAAGGCGAAGAGCAGCTGGGTGCCATCGACCTCGACCACTACGTGCGCGGGCTGAATGACCGGCTGGATCCGGAGGAGGAAGCTGAATTGGACAATGAGCTGCAGATCCTGCAGAATGCCCTCGACTTCTCGACCCTCAAGGCCCGGGACTGTTTGGTTCCCAGAAACGAGATCATCGCCGTCGAGGTGGACTCCAGCTTGCAGGAGCTCGAACGCTGCTTCTCCGACACCGGCCTGAGCAAGGTGGTGGCCTTCCGCGGCGACATCGACCACATCGTCGGCTACGTCCATTCCAAAGACGTGTTGCGGCGCGCCATCCTTCCGGGACAAGACGGCGAGACCCCCGATGAGGCCGACATTGCCAGCTTCCTTCACCCCACCATCATCGTGCCCGAGCCGATGGGGGTTCAAGACATCCTGGCTGAATTCATCCGCCGCCGTCGCCACCTTGCTGTGGTGGTGGACGAGTACGGGGGCACGGCCGGCATTCTCACCATGGAGGACATCGTGGAAGAGCTCATCGGCGACATCGAAGACGAGCATGACAGCGAGGCGCTGGTGGAAATGGAATTGGGCCCCGGCCATTACCGGTTCAGTGCCCGGTGTGAGGTGGATGACCTCAATGCGCGCTTCGGTTTGACGTTGCCGGAAAACGAAGCCTATGAAACGCTCGGCGGTCTGGTGTTGTCCTTGACGGAGGAGATTCCCGCGGCCGGTCACCGCCTGGATTTGGAGGGCATCGTAC
>CBFHWV010000011.1:28056-35676 GCA_965659565.1 uncultured Flavobacteriales bacterium | reverse complement strand
CTGACGGTCAACCGGGTCGACGGAGCGCGCATCGTGCTCGTGGAAGTGCTCGATTCCGCCCACGAATCGAAGTAATGCGGTCCGGGCCTCCGTTCGTATCTTCGCGAACCATTGAAAAATCCTGCCACCATGGGCATGATCGAAAGCATCCGCAACCGCCAAACGCTCCTCCTCACCCTCATCGGGTTGGGCATGTTGAGCTTCCTCATTCCGTATGACGCCGTCATTGCCCTTTTCGGCAATACCGCAGGCAGCCAAAGTGCTGGTGTGGTCAACGGAGACGATGTCAGCTTCCTCGAGTACCGCACCAAGGTGCAACAGCGCAGCAGCCTGTTCAATTACACCGACAACCGTGCTGCCCAAAACGAGGTCTGGAACGACATCGTGACCGAGCGCCTCTACGGCGACGAGTTCAGCGACCTCGGCTTGGCCATCACCAAGGAGGAGTTTGACGACATCCGCTACGGCGACTACGTCTCTCCATGGGTGTCCCGCACGTTCTACGGCGGACAGGTGACAGAAGAGCAAAAAGACAACTGGCGCCAGACGTTCAGCGCCATGTACAGCGACCCCAATGGCCGCGCCCAGTACAACGGATACGCCGACATCATCACGCTGAAGCGCATGCGCGAAAAACTCGATGGCTTGGTGAAGGCCGGCCTTGCCGCCAACTCCTTGGAGGGCAAGCGGGAGTTTCTCCGGACCGAAGCCAAAGTGGACTTCGACTACGTGCTGAAGCAGTATTCCGCCATTCCGGATACGGAGGTGGAAGTCAGCGACAGCGATGTCCGGGCTTACTACCGCGACCACAAGGACGAGCCCCAGTACGCCCAGCGTGCCGGACGTGACCTCGAGTACATCCGCATTCCGATCGCGGCCAACTTCGACGACCGCAAGCGGGCCGAAACCCAATTCGAGCAGTGGAGCGAGGACTGGGAAGAGGCGGCCGACGACGACGTCTTCCTCGCCCAGACGGGCTTGAACGCCGAGGCGCGCGAATTGGAACTCAAGGCCGATGCCTTGAACGCGGAATCCAAAGCCGCTGAGCTGGAGGCCGCTTCCGTGGGCACCGTGATCGGTCCTTACTTCGAAGGAGAGACCATCCGCATGGACAAGGTCCTGTCCAAGGAAGCCGTGGCCGACAGCACGGTCAAGTGCCGCCACATCCTGCTCAAGACGGACGACATCAACGACGACGCCCAGCTGGCAGAACTCGAGGCCCGGGCCGACTCTCTCAAGCGTCGCCTGCGGGCGGGCGATGACTTCGCCGACCTCGTCAACAAGCACAGCGAGGACCCGGGTTCCAAGGCCACCGGCGGAGAGTACGAGTTCAAGCGCGGCCGCATGGTGAAGCCGTTCGAAGACTTCTGCTTTGACAACCGGGTGGGCAAGATTGGCACGGCCAAGACCAACTATGGCCTGCACTTGATCGAGGTGCTCGATCAGCAATGGACCGCCGACGCCATCACCATCACGCGCGTTGAGCGGACAGTGGAGATCTCCACGGCCACCGCAGACGAAGCGGCCCAGACCGCCATGGATTTCGCCATCGAGTATGGTTCGACGGAGGATTTCCGCAACGCAGCAGACACCTTGGGCTACGCGATTGTGGAAGCCCGCGACTTGCAGGCCGGCACTGCCGCCATCACCGGCCTGGCCAATGCAGGCGAGGTCGTGGGATGGGCCTACGGAGCTGAGGCTGGCGACGTCTCCAACCCGTTCCGCATCGATGGCAACTACGTCATCGCCACGTTGGTTCGCATCAAAGAAGCGGGTGTTCCTCCACTCGAAAACGTCGAAGCGCAGATGCGTGCCGGCGCCTTGAAGGCCAAGAAAGCGGAGATGTACCTCGACCTGATGAAAGGAGAGTCCCTGGCCGACATTGCCGAGAGCGTCGGGTCCCGCGTGGCCAACGCCACCGGTGTCAGCCTGAAGTTCCCCAGCATCCAAGGAGCTGGAGGAAGCCCAGAGCCTGAAGTGCTCGGTGCCGCCTTCACCATGGACCTCAACACGCTCAGCGCGCCCATCCAAGGGGCCAACGGTGTCTGGGTCATTTCTGCCACCAACCGCAATGATGTGGCCGCTTCCGGCGACTTCGCCAGTGAGGTGAATTCCTTGAACGATCGGACCTACTTCCGGAACCTGCCGCTCACCAGCGGTGCTCCGGTTCGCCTCGCCAACGCCATCCGCGAGAAGGCGGACGTCGAGGACCTTCGCCAGGGCAGCTGATCCAGCCCCCTGAACGAACAGGCGCCTGCCTTGCAGGAGCGGTCAACCTTGCCGTTCCAGCAGGCAGGCGTCTCCGTAACTGAGGAACCGGTATCGGGCGGCCACAGCATGGCCATACACCCGTCTCCAATCCGGCCCGAGCATGGCTTCGACGATGCAGAGCAGCGTGCTGTTGGGCATGTGGAAGTTGGTCAGCAACCGCCGGGCGGAGCGCACGGTGTATCCGGGAACCACCATGAGGTGCGTGACGAATTCAATGCCAGCCTCACCGGCCTGATCTGCCAGCCATGAGGCGGCAGTGGCGAAATCGGAGAACACGGGGTCAACCTCCCTGTGGATCCATTGCTGAACGGGCACCTCTGGACCAGGACCGCCCTCCCGCCATCGGCAAGCGAGCCAAAAGGCGCTCTCCAGCGTGCGCAACGTGGTGGTGCCGACCACCGTCAAATCCGAGATGCCAGACAGTGAACGAAGCGCTTCCGGAGAAATCAGGCAGCGTTCGCCATGCATGTCGTGGTCTTCAATGCCCCCGCTGAGGGGTTTGAAGGTACCGACCCCAACGTGCAGGGTCACCTTACCGAATTGGACACCGCTCTGGGCCGTTTTGGCGAGCAGAGACTCCGTGAGGTGCAGTCCAGCCGTGGGTGCCGCCACACTGCCAGGCAGCCGGGCAAACACGGTTTGATAGCGGTCTTCGTCGGAGGCATCCGCCTCCCGCCGCATGTAGGGGGGCAAGGGGATTTGGCCCAGCCGGTCCAAGACGGTGCCAAAACGCTCCCCGCCTTCCCAAGTGAACTTCAAGGAGGTTCGATAACGCTCCACGGTCAACCCACATCCGCTGTCCGGCACCGCCAACGTCCCTTCCTTCCACTTCTTGGCGCCACCGACCATGGCGTTCCAGTAGACGGGGCTCGTGGCGTTCAGGGCCCACTCGACCGGCTGACCCCGGGGGTCCAGCAGAAGCAATTCCAATCGGCCTCCCGTGGGCTTTTGCGCCATCAGCCGCGCGTGGAGCACCTTGGTTTCATTGACCCATAGGCCGCTCTCCGCGGGCAACAAGCCCGGCAGGTCGGTCACCATGCGGTCGTGAATGTGGCCCGTCACGTCGACGTGGAGCAGCCGCGCATCCTCCCGCTTGTCGGCGGGGCGTTTGGCGATGAGTTCATCGGGGAGGTCGTAATGGAAATCCAACGTGTCCTTCTATACCGGCCGCAAGCTAAGTCGTGCCGATATTTGCAACATGTCCAAGGACGTCCACTTCATCATTGGAGCCTCAGGCCAGCTCGGGACGGAATTTGCCCTCGCCCTGCATCGCGCGGGTGAGCAGGTTGTCCTGTCCGACATCAAGCCACCGGCTTTGGGTGAATTGGCCGAATTGCCGTTTGAGATGGTGGATGTCCGCGACCGGGATGTGGTCGCCTCGGTGTTGGAACGGCACCAAGCCACCCATGTGCACCACTTGGCCGCCGCTTTGAGTGCGCGCGGTGAAAAGGAGCCGCAGTGGGCTTGGGACCTCAACATGCGCGGCTTGCTGAATGTGTTGGAAATCGCATCGGAACGAAACCGGATTGCCAAGATCTTCTGGCCGAGCTCCATTGCCGTCTTCGGGCCAGAGAATGGCCCGGTGGCGCCCCAAAATGGGCACCGCCTTCCCGAAACCGTTTACGGCATCAGCAAACAGGCTGGCGAGCAGTGGTGCGCTTGGTTCAAAAAGCACCACGGTGTGGATGTCCGTTCCGTGCGGTATCCCGGCCTCATCGGTGAACTCTGCCCACCTGGGGGCGGCACGACGGATTATGCAGTGGAGGTCTTCGACCACCTCGATGGGCCCGAGGCCTACCGCTGCTTCCTGCAAGCCGACACGGTGTTGCCGATGATGCACATGGAGGATGCCATTGGCGCCATGCTCCAGATTCTCTCCGCGCCGGCCAGCTCGATTCGCAATGCGGAGGCTTACAACATCCAAGGCATGTCTTTCGATCCGCTGACCCTGTTCGCGGAGATTCGCCGTCACGTTCCGGAGTTTCGCGCCGAATTCGTTCCGGACTTCCGACAGGCCATTGCCGATGGTTGGCCGGATGAGCTCGACGACACCGCCGCCCGCGAGGATTGGGGGTGGAGCCCCAAAGTGGGCTTGTCCGATTTGGTGGCCCGCATGGTGGCCGCAAAGGGCAAAACAGCGACCCTGGAGAACTGATCCTCCCTCTTTTTTGGTCGGGGATGTAACCTGGACGGAAGGGGCCGCGTATCGGTGACCAACATGTACGCTTCACTCCTCCTCCAAGGCTGGTCCCTGCTGATGGGACTCACCCTCATCTCCAGCACAGGTACCGCCACAGGCACCGACACTGCCGCGGCTTCTGGCGAGACCCACGTCGTCGTGCTTGGAAAAGAATCCGGCCGTTCGGACTTCCCCGCGGATGCCATCTACGAAGAAGGCACCCTGCTCGAAGGTGAGCGGAATGGGCTTTGGAAACGGTTCCACAACAACGGCCTCATCCGGTCCGAAATCCACTATGCGGGTGGCGTTCCCTTCGGTGACTATCGGTTGTATGACGAGCAAGGTCGCCTGTATGAAGAAGGGCGCTGGGAGTATGGCATGAACGTGGGCCAACTCCTGCGGTATTGGCCGAATGGCGAACTCCAGCAGCAGCTCACGTTTGACAGTCAAGGTGTGGCCCAAGGCCAACAGCGGCATTATCACGACAACGGACAACTCGAAATGGTCGTCGACCTGCAAAATGGCGAGGAGTCCGGAGACCTCATTCGACTCGACCGAGAAGGCCGCGTCATCCAGCGCACCACTTACCGCAATGGACAATTGGTCCAACGCGCTTCCTGATCCCATTCACGTTCTACCTGCTTGATGCCGATTGGGCTGGCCCGAGTGCCGGCCCCACTTGACCAAGAAGACCGGTCCGCCTCATTGTGCGGGCCGGTCTTTGCTTTGCGATATTCGCGGGAGAATCCGGCCTGCACCCAAACGCCCAGCCATGGACGCCCCCCATTCCTCTGAAACCTTGTCGCCCTTTGCCAGCGACCTGCACATTGGCAACTCCCTCAGTCGAAAGAAGGAGCGATTTGAGCCCCTGAATGCCCCCTACGTGGGCATGTATGTCTGTGGGCCCACCGTGTACAGCAATGTGCACCTCGGCAATGTCCGGACGTTCCTGACGTTCGATGTCATCTTCCGTTACCTGCTGCACCTGGGATACAAGGTGCGCTACGTCCGCAACATCACCGATGTGGGCCACCTCACCGGGGACTCCGACGACGGAGAAGACAAAATCGGAAAGAAGGCGCGCCTGGAGAACATCGAGCCGATGGAGGTGGTCCAGCGTTACACCAATGACTTCCACGATGTCATGCGGGTGTTCAACATCCTGCCTCCCTCCATCGAGCCCACGGCCACCGGACACATTGTGGAGCAGATCGAGATGATTTCCTCCATCATCGACAACGGGTACGCCTACGAATCCAACGGCAGCGTCTACTTCAGCGTCCGAAAGTTTGCCGAAGCGCACGATTACGGCGCCCTGAGTGGCCGCCGAATTGACGAACTCCAAAATCAGACGCGCGACCTGGACGGTCAGGATGAAAAGAACGACCCCCTCGATTTTGCGCTGTGGAAGAAGGCGGACGACAGCCATTTGATGCGCTGGCCCTCCCCTTGGAGTGTCGGATTCCCAGGCTGGCACCTCGAATGCTCCGTCATGAGCACCAAATACCTCGGACAGTCTTTCGACATCCACGGTGGTGGCATGGATTTGAAGTTTCCCCACCACGAATGCGAGATGGCCCAAAACGTCGGCGCCCACGGCAAGGAAAGCCAGGTCTCGTATTGGATTCACGGCAACATGCTGACCGTGAATGGCCGCAAGATGTCCAAGTCAGAGGGCAACGGATTCACCCCGGACGAACTCATCACGGGCAACCACAAACTCTTGGAAAAGGGGTACTCGCCCATGACGGTGCGCTTTTTCATGTTGCAGGGCCATTATGCCGGCACCCTCGACTTCAGCAATCCCGCGCTGCAGGCTGCTGAAAAAGGCCTCGATCGCCTCATGAGCGCTTGGAAATTGACGGAAGACCTCCAGCCCGTCGCGGCAGGAGACGGCGTCGAGCCAGCCCCCGATGTGGCCGACTTGCGCAGCCGCGCCTTTGCGGCGATGAACGACGACTTCAACACGCCCATTTTGATCGCGGTGCTCTACGATGCGGTCAAAGTCGTCAACTCGGTCGCTGCCGGGCGGATGGCCTTGGATTCGGCCGGCATCACCGCGGTCGGTGCCCTGTTCACAGACTTCGCCCAGGACATTCTGGGTCTGGAAATGGAAGGCGAAGAAAGTGGCGGCCACGATCGGACGGACGGGCTCATGGAAGTCCTGTGTGCCATTCGGGCCGAAGCCAAATCCAACAAGGACTGGGCCACCGCTGACCTCATTCGAGACCAGCTGGCCAACCTCGGGGTCACCATCAAAGACGGCAAGGATGGCACGACTTGGACGATGGATTGAGGTCCGCCAGAAAGCGGCCATCGGGGTTTTGACGGGCGCACTGCTGGCTGCAGGGTGCAGCGGTGACGCTGGCAAACCGCCCCGTCCAAAGCCAGCCACCCCGCCCGCGGAAAAGCCCTTGGTCAAGACCCCCCTGTTTTCTGGAGACAGCGCTTACGCCCACATTGCCACTCAGGTCGCATTTGGTCCCCGGGTGCCCAACACCGACGCTCACCGGGCCTGTGCGGATTGGCTGGCATCCACATTGGAAGACCATGGAGCAGACGTGACCGTGCAAACGGGACGGGTCACCGCCTATGACGGCACCGCTCTGGACATCCGCAACATTTTTGGCGCGTTCCGTCCAGCGTCTCAGCGCCGCATCCTGCTGTTCGCACATTGGGACACCCGCCCCTTTGCAGACAAGGATTCCATTCGAACAAAAGACCCCATCGATGGCGCCAACGATGGCGGCTCAGGGGTTGGCGTCCTGCTGGAATTGGCCCGCCTGCTTGGGGACAGTCTGCCACAGGTGGGGGTGGACATCGCCTTCTTCGATGCCGAAGACTATGGTGAGCCTGAATGGCTCCCCAACCGGGACGCCGACTACACAGACTGGTGTCTCGGGTCCCAGTACTGGGCGCGAAAGCCTCACGTTCCAGGGTACCGGGCGCGCTATGGCATCCTGCTCGACATGGTCGGTGCCAAAGGCGCCGTCTTCCACAAAGAGGGCACCTCCATGGCATTGGCTCCCAGTGTGGTGGACAAGGTCTGGAACACGGCCCGGCGCATGGGCCACGGCGATTTATTCCGAAACCGCGTCACGCCCCAGACCATTGACGACAACCTGTTTGTGAGCCAGATGGCCGGCATCCCTTCCGCCAACATCGTGCAT
>CBFHWV010000011.1:25677-27957 GCA_965659565.1 uncultured Flavobacteriales bacterium | reverse complement strand
CGCGTCACGCCCCAGACCATTGACGACAACCTGTTTGTGAGCCAGATGGCCGGCATCCCTTCCGCCAACATCGTGCACTACCACCTCGACACCCGGATGATGGGGTACTTTCAATACCACCACACCCATGGCGACAACCTCGAGGCCATCGATCCGGACGTCCTGCAGGCTGTTGGAGACGTGTTGACCCAGGTGGTCTACGCCGAATAAACCGGCAGGGCAACCTCGAGCTTTTCGGCGCCCGCGGCGGTGCAATCCAGGTGAAGCGTTCCGCCCAACCGGTCGCAACGCAGGCGCACCATGGACCAATGCGCGTCCTGTCCATCTCCAGCGAACAGGTCCATGGCGTCTCGCCACCACCCCCGTTCCTCGAAGGCATCGAGCCGAACCTGAAGCCCTTCCCTTTGGCTGTGAAGCGCCAATCTGCAGCCTCCGCGGCCCACACCGTCCAGCAGCACCCTCAGGAAATCCCGGACTTGATCGGCGTCCCCGCGGAAGGGCACATCTTCTCGCAAGGTCCAATCCAAGCGGCCGGCCCACGCCTCCTCACCCGCCAGTTCGGTGCACATCGATTCCAAGTCGACTTCGGCGTGGCGGGTCTCCGCGGCACACAGGGCAGCCAGCCGGCCAAAAGCGGACATTTCCCGCTGCAGCTCGTAAGGCAATGCATGCCCCCCCGCCAACTCGACCATGCGGGTGCCGCTCCGCGCCAGGGCTTCCACCTGTTGCTGCTTGCCCGGCAGCCACTGCTGCTGCAACCGGCGAAGGCGGCGGTGTGCACGTTGCGACAGATGCCGGCCTCTCCACAACATCGCGAGCAACAGCAAGGCCAGAGCGCACGAGGCGACTGCCGCTTGGCGCCACCGCTCGGCCCGGCGGGTCTCCATGGCCGTGCGCGCGTCTCCAATGGCCGCCAACCAAGGCTCACTCTCAAACAGGCCCGTTCTGGCGCTGGCTGCCCGTTGGTCTGACAGCAACAGACTGTCGGCTTCCAGCAAGGCGCGGTAGGCGGGCCTGTGGGCCCCCGTTTGGGCCAGCAGATCGGCACGGAGGCGCAAGGCGTCCTGAAGGACCGGCTCTCGGGCCGCCTTGTCTGAAATGCGCCTGGCCGCCAATTCCGCCCGCAACGATGCGGCCAGCGCCTGCGACGGCCGTGACCGCCATCGTTGGGCTTGCAACAGGGCCCATTCTGCTTCCCACACCGGGTCGAGCTGCTCCAATTGCACCCATCCCGGCCCCTTCACCAAGGCATCAAATGCGGCATAAGCGCGTCCGCCCGTGAGCGTTTTTGCCCAAGCCAAGGCGTGGCGCATCCTGTTTTCGGGAGACTGGGCCAACCACCCCGGATCATCTGGCAATGACGCCCACACCACGGGCACGGAATCCGGGCGCGACAAGGCTGCGCACACCCCGGACCACCCGATGGCCAACGCTGCTTCCTCGCGCCGACCGGCCATCAGCCATCCGGCCGCCCACTGAAGGTGCTCCGACTCTGACCGCTCGTAATCGCCCTCTTCGAGGGACATCCGGGCCATCCGACCCCAAGCGTCTGCTGCGGCCAACCGCAACACCAGCGCAGACGAATCCGTCACCGCCATCGGCACCTGTTCCCACCACGATCTCGCCTCAGAACGCAAACCCAGATCCAACTTCAGCTCGCCCAAAGCCAAGGCCCACAGGCGCCGCGCGCTGTGCAATCCCGGGCACGACATGCCCGAATTCAGAGCACGGGACAATGCGGCGTCCGCATGATGCGGGTTGTCCCACTCGATGTGAATGCGGCTGATGCGCTCGGCACATTGGGCCACTGCACAATCCTCTCCCAGGTCCAAAAACGCCTGCTCTGCGTTGGAAAACGCGTCCAAAGCCGCCGCATCCTGACCGGCAGAGCGCAGCGAATCTCCATGTGCCAACCATTGGTCCAGGGTCCAGACCTCAGCGCGCACCGCGCCCTGGGCCATCACCAAGCAAGCCATGAGATACAAGAGGCGCATTCCCCGCCAAGCTAACGCCGGACCACCCCGGCTTGCAGGGCAGCCCCATCGGGCAATGCGCGCACGATGGTGGAAAACCCCGTTGGCGTCAGAAAGTCGGCGTGAACTGGTCCAGGAAACGGACGTCGTTCTCGAAGAAGGCGCGGAGGTCGCCGATTTGCCACTTCAACATGGCAATGCGTTCGATGCCCATGCCAAAGGCGAATCCGGAGTGCACCTCAGGATCGATGCCCGAGGCTTCCAGCACAGCCGGATCGACCATGCCACACCCCATGATTTCCAGCCA
>CBFHWV010000011.1:3608-25579 GCA_965659565.1 uncultured Flavobacteriales bacterium | reverse complement strand
CGGAGTGCACCTCAGGATCGATGCCCGAGGCTTCCAGCACAGCCGGATCGACCATGCCACACCCCATGATTTCCAGCCACCCCGTGCCTTTGGTGATGCGCTTGTCCACTTCCGTTTCGAGGCCCCAGTATACGTCCATCTCGGCGCTGGGCTCCGTGAAGGGGAAGTAGCTCGGACGAAGCCGGATGCGGGTGCCGGCCCCAAAGAATTGCTCGGCGAACATCAACAGGGTCTGCTTCAGGTCGGCGAAACTGACATCCTTGTCGATGTACAGGCCCTCGATCTGGTGGAAAATGCAGTGCGCACGCGCGCTGATGGCCTCGTTGCGGAACACGCGACCGGGCATGACCATCCGCAGTGGAGGTTGACGCCGCTCCATTTCCCGAACCTGCACCGAGCTGGTGTGGGTGCGGAGCAGCAAATCGGGGTTGCGCTGGATGAAAAAGGTGTCCTGCATGTCCCGTGCCGGATGCTCTTCGGGAAAATTGAGACCGGAGAACACATGCCAATCGTCTTCAATCTCCGGGCCATCCGCCACCGTGAAGCCCATCCGATCGAAGATGGAAAGGATCTCTCGCCGCACCACGTTGATCGGGTGGTGGGAACCCAGGGGCGTCTCGCCACTCGGTCGGGTGTGATCGGCACCGCTCGACGACGCGTCTTCTTGGGCCGTCAAGGCAGCTTTGGCGGCATCAAAGTGAGCCTGCAGCGCCTGTTTAAACGCATTGAGCGCCTGTCCCATCTCGCGCTTTTCGGGACCGGGGACTTCGCGGAATCGCTCGTTGAGGGATTTCAGCAGGCCTTGTCTGCCGAAATGGGCAATGCGGAAAGCCTCCAATTTGTCCGCATCGTCGAGGACCTGGGCCTGGGCTTCCGCCAACAAGCCGTCGAGCTCGGCCGTATTCAAGGTGGACATGCTCACTGGAGGATTTCCATGGTGATGGTCACGTCCTCACTGGGGCGGTTGGACCGGTCCGTTTGGACAGCACAAATGGCGTCCACCACTTCCAACCCCTCGATGACCTGTCCGAAGACGGTGTACTGCATGTCGAGGTGGGGCGTGCCCCCCAACTCCTGGTATGCAGCCATCTGATCCGGGGTGTAGCTGAGCGGTTGGCCCGGGCTGTTGCGCCTGCTGTTGACCATGTTCTGCAGCATTTGCGGGCTGACATCCCGTCCCTGCACGATGTAGAATTGGCTTCCGCTGCTGCGGCGGTTCGGGTTGACCTGGTCCCCCTGGCGGGCCGCCGCCAAGGCGCCTTTCACATGGACGAAAGCCGGGTCAATTTCTGCTTCCACCGTGTAACCCGGGCCGCCTGTGCCGAGTCGGGCACCGGGCGCCGCGTCTTTGGACTGGGGGTCCCCACCCTGCGCCATGAACCCGGAAATCACGCGGTGGAACAGGGTGCCATCATAAAACCCTTCACCGGCCAGCTTGAGGAAGTTGTCCCGGTGTTGCGGGGTCTCATTGTACAATTCCACCACGATGTCCCCGAGGGAGGTGGACATTTTGACCCGTGGGCGGGCGGCATCCTCCTGCGCTTGGACAGCGGACAGGGAGAATCCCAGGGCGAGCAGCATCAACAGGGCGGGACGGAAAGGGGAAACAACCATCGGTTGGAATTTGCGTTATTTGTACGCCTGCTGCCACGGACTTGTCCCGGCAGATTAGCGACCTCGAAAATATGAAATCGACGACCCCCCTCCGCGCCCTCCTTTCGCTCGCCGTTCTGGTGCTCTGTGCCATCGGCTTCAACGGCTGCAATGAAATCGAGGACACGGTGGCCGTGGTCTACGTCCAGAACAGCTTGGGCGCCCCCGTGCAAGGGGCAGAGGTCCGGCTGTTTGCCGTGGGCTCTGTCGACCAGGACTTCATTGGAGAGCTTCGGTTTGACACCACCCAAGTCACCAATGCGGCCGGCAGCGTGAGCTTCAACTTCAGCGATTACTACAAGCAGGGCCAAGCCGGCTTTGCCGTCCTCGACATCGAGGCCACGAAGGGCTCGCTGACCGGAATCGGCATCATCAAGATCGAGGAGGAGATGACCAACGAGCAGACGGTCATCATGGAGTGATCCCAACCGATGCTCGGAGCGGAAAGTTGCCTATTTTCGCGCTCCGCTTCGGCGGAATCGGGATGTAGCTCAGTTGGTAGAGTACGCGTCTGGGGGACGTGTGGTCGCTGGTTCGAGTCCAGTCATCCCGACCTTTGAAAGGAGAGCCCCGCGCTCTCCTTTCGCATTATAGACATCGCATGGACGTCCTCTTCGAACAACAATGGCGCCGCCTCCTCGAGACCCTTGAATCCCGTTTTGGCGGGGGCATGGACCTGCAGGACATCCTCTACCTGGTCGGTGTACAAGAGCTCGGTCAAGGCTTTCGGCCCTTCAAGAAGCAGGAGAAAATGGACCTGATGCACGTGGCCATTTGCACGCTCCTGGTGCCGCAGGGATTCTTCACCTTCATGGGAAGGGATGAGGACGGATGGCCCCATTTCGAGGAGCGCATGCCGTTGCCTGAACTGGCCCCAGCCGAACAGGACACCCTGATTCGCAGGGCACTCGTGGATTATTTTGGAGACGAGCCCGGCGAGGTCATCGCCCCGCAAAACGCTTGAGCGCCACTTCGTCCTGAATCACGACGTTCTTGCCTTCGAGGATGACCCAACCGTCGGATTTGAAGTCGCTCAGCGCGCGAATCAGGCTCTCCTTGGCGGTGCCCACCATGCCCGCCAAGTCTTCTCGGCTGAGCTGAGGGCGAGAATCCGCTTCTTCAAAGCGGGCTTGCAAATCGAGCAATGCCTGCGCCGTCCGCTCCCGAACTGACGCATACGCGAGGGCCAACAGGCGTTCCTGGTTTTGGGTGACTTCACCGGCCAACAGGCGGATGAACCGCATGGCCACATCCCGGTTCCGGTGCATCAAATCCAAGAAGGTCTTTCGGGGAATCAGGTGCACTTCCGCATCCTCCAACACTTCCGCCGCGCTGCCGTATTCGAGGCCTTTGAGCACATCCATGTGGCCAAAGAAATCGCCCGCTTTGCACAGCTCGATGATCAGCTCCTTGCCGTAGGAATCGGTGCGCAGGATTTTGACCACCCCGCTCGCCACGAAATACACGTGGTTTGTCGGGTCCCCTTCTCCGTAGAGGACTTGACCCGAATTGTAACGGCGGGGACGGTCTCCCAGATCGAGGCCGGGGATGCCCTGCTGCTCAGAAGCATCAGAGATGAATTCATTGAGGCGCTGTGGCGCCCGGCCGTATTCGCGCTGCAGGATGGCACTCTTCTTCAGGCGCACATTGATGGTGGCCAACAGATCGGCTTCGCTGAACGGCTTGACCAGATAGTCATCGGCACCGCTGGTCATGCCCCGCCGCATCTCCTCGGCCCCATCGCGAGAGGTGAGGAAAATGAAGGGAATCATGGCCGTCTGCGGGTCGTTGGAGAGGTAGTGCAGCACGCCGTAGCCATCGAGTTCGGGCATTTCGACATCGCAAATGATCATGTCCGGCCGCTCCAGTTGTGCGCGGTCCACCCCCTGGCGCCCGTGCTCGGCCTGAATGACCTCGTAGCCGGCCAATTGGAGGATGTCGGCGGTGGTGGTGCGGAGGAATTGGTTGTCCTCGATGATCAGAATCTTCTTCACGTCCTTGGCGCGCTTCTGCCGGGGATGTGCCCAGCCGTTTCGGGCAAGTTAAGTCGGGACTGTGGGTCTTCGAACCTCCGCGCCTTCTCTTGGCGCAACCTAGGGTGAGCGCTCGGTGGGTGTGGGTTAAATTCGCGCCCGACCCGCCGCAAAACGCCCATCATGAAAGTATCGCTGGATTGGATCACCACCTGGTTGCCCCTCACTGAGGCGCAGGCCTCCGACCCGCAACGGGTGTCCGACATCCTCACCGCCAGTGGCCTCGAAGTGGAGGGGCTGGAAGAAATGCCGGCTGTGCCCGGCGGCCTCAAAGGCATGGTGGTCGGCGAGGTCCTGACCTGTGAGCAGCACCCCAATGCGGATCGACTTCGCATCACCACCGTGGACGTGGGCGACGGCGAACCGCTCCCGATTGTCTGCGGAGCGCCCAACGTGGCCGCCGGTCAAAAGGTGGTGGTGGCCACCGTGGGAAGCACGTGCCACCCGCTGGAGGGCGAGCCCTTCAAAATCAAGAAGGGCAAGATTCGTGGAGAGGTGTCGATGGGGATGATCTGCGCGGAAGATGAGCTCGGCATCGGCTCCGATCACGACGGCATCCTGGTCCTGGACGGCGGCTTGGCAACAGGGACCCCCGCAGCGTCCGCTTTGGGCCTGCAATCCGACCACTGCATCGAAATCGGCCTGACCCCGAACCGAACGGACGCCATGGGCCACCGGGGGGTGGCCCGGGACCTGCGCGCAGCTTGGAAATGGAATGGGGGAGACGGCCAAGGCGCCCCCGTATCCGACCTCCAGGACATGCCCGGATTGGCGCTGACCGAAGGAACAGGCCCCATTTCCCTGCACGTCGAAGATGCCGAAGGCGCCCCGTTGTACCTCGGTGTGACCTTGTCGAATGTCACCGTCGGCCCATCCCCGGATTGGATGCAACAGCGGCTGCGGACCATTGGCATCGAACCCAAGAACAACGTGGTGGACATCACCAACTACGTCCTTCACGACCTCGGTCAGCCCCTGCACGCCTTTGATGCGGACAAGGTGGCCGGTGCCACAGTCCAGGTTCGCCGCGCTGCTGCTGGCGAGTCCTTCACCACGCTGGATGGCAAGGCCTTGGAGCTCGATGCGGCCGACCTGGTCATTGCAGATGCCGAAAAGCCGATGTGCCTCGCCGGCATTTTCGGGGGCGACCACTCCGGTGTCACCGACAGCACGACCCGCGTCTTTCTGGAGAGTGCCTGGTTCGAGCCGGTGACCGTCCGCAAGAGCGCCAAGCGGCACACCTTGTCCACCGACGCTTCCTTCCGCTTCGAGCGGGGCATCGACCCCATGACGGCAGGCCCTGGCCTTCAGCAAGCGGTGGCCTTGTTGCAGGAACACGCAGGCGCCCGCGTCGAGGGCGGACTTCAAATGGCGCAGGGCCAACTTCCCCAACCTGCAGAGGTCCGGCTCCAATGGGGTGCGCTGGACCAATGGGTCGGTGTGGTTCTCGACCGCGACCGGGTGCGCGGCATCCTGGCCGACCTCGACATCGACGTCACCGAGGAGGACGAGCAGGGCATGGACCTGTGCGTGCCCGCGTACCGGCGTGACGTCACCCGACCTGCCGATGTGGTCGAAGAAATCCTGCGCATCCACGGGTACGACCACATTCCCTTGCCGGGCCGCATGAAGGTCAGCCTGTCGGAACGCCCCAAACCCGATCCGGAGCGCATGCGCACGGAGTGGGCGGGGATTTTGGTCGGCCGAGGTTTCCACGAAACGATGCACAATTCGCTGGTCCCCGCGTCGCATGTCACCCTGGTGGAAGACGAGGCCCTCCACCCCGACCGTGCCGTGTCGCTGCTGAACCCGCTCAGCTCCGAGCTGGACACCTTGCGGCAGACCCTGATTTTCCAAGGGTTGGAGACCCTGGCCCGCAACCGGAACCACCAAAGTCCTGACCTGAGCCTGTTTGAATTCGGCAAGGTGTACCGCGAAAACGGCGAAGGGGGGCACGAAGAAGAGGAGCGACTGTGCCTCTGGGTGACCGGCCGAACCGCTCCAGAAAGCTGGAGAGGTCTGCCCCAGGACGGGATGTCCTTTTTGAAGGGGGCGGTGGATGCCATTCTCACCCGCAGCCACCTCAGCCACGCCAAGGCTTCCGACCTGTCATCCTCGGCCTTGTTCCGCGAGGGCATCGTGCTCAAAGCCAAAGGGGGATTCACAGCCCGCATCGGGCAGGTTCACCCTACGCTGGCGCGCCAGTTCGGAGTGGATGACGCCGTGTACTGCGCGGACCTCCCTGTGGCCGGGCTCCTGCGCGGGGTGGGACGCGGACACATTCAAGCTGCAGAACTCCCCCGCTTCCCCTGGGTGCGCCGCGACCTCAGTCTCGTGGTGCCGGCAGGGACCACGTATTCCGCCCTCGAAAACGTGGTCAAGCAGTCGGCTGGCAAGCTGTTGCGCGACGTCAACCTCTTTGACGTTTACACCGACGACGCGGGTGTCACGTCTTACGCCCTGTCCATGACCCTTCAGGATCCCAACAAAACGTTGGAGGACAAGGCCATTGACAAAACCGTCCAGCGCGTGAAAGACCAGCTCGCGCAGTCGCTGGGTGTGACCCTCCGCTGATTGGCCCAACGCATCCTCCCCCATTTCCCACTGCCCACAGCGGCGACCAACGGGGTCTACGCGCTGTTGCGCCCGCTGGCGCGCTGGGTTTTTCGTTGGTGGCACCGGGTGGAGATTGAAGGGCTGGAGCACTTGAGCGAGACCGGTGACACAACACCGGCAAGGCTGTTTTTTTCGGGTCACCAGAATGGCATGGCCGACCCGGTCTTTGCCTGCGTCTCACTGCCGGGCCAGATGCACTATTTCACCCGGGCGGACGTCTTCACTCACCCCGTCGCCCGGTGGTTCATCCTGCGGATGAACATGTTGCCCATCTATCGGCCCAAAGACCGCATTCCGGATCTGCCTGAACGGAACCAGAACACGTTCGCCGCCGCCCACCAACGGCTCGACGCCGGCGCGTGGTGCGGCATTTTTCCCGAAGCCGGCCATCAACCCGAGCGCCGAACGCGGCGCTTCAAGCATGGCTCCGCCCGGTTTGTGCTTGGCGCACTGGCGCGGCCCGCCATCCGACAGCGCGGGCTGGAGGTATTGCCGATGGCCTTTGATTTCGGGCGGTACGACGGCTACCGAACCACGGCAAGACTCCGAATCGGCCCGGCGATCTCACTCGACGAAATCGGTGCAAGCCCCGAGGACAATGGCCCCAACCGGGTGGCCGTCAGCGACCGCATGAAGGCCGCGTTGACCGCAATCTCCGTCGAACTTCTCGAAGGCCCGCTTTACGATGCCCACCTCGCCGTCTGCCGGGTTTTGGAAGGCGCCCATGGATGTCGCCCAAGCCCGACGCTCCTCCGCGAGATGGGCGACCGCATGCAATCCCGGGAAGCGGAGGTGACGGCCGGTTTCGACGCCCTGATCAAAGCTGGCATGCCCCACCCTCGGCAACACGACGCCTTTGAGGGACTCGGCCGAATCCTCGCTGGCCGCCCCACCCGACTCTTCCCCCATGTTTGGCGGTGGCCGTTTTGGGGGGTCTACCGCTGTACGACCGGCTGGCTGCCGCGCCTGATCGAACGGCGCACGGCCCAGCACGTGCGGTCGGTGGGCTTCCGGACCACCTTTGGCATTCCCGCTCTTCTGCTCGGCACGACCATCACATGGTGGCTGCTGGCCTTGGCCGTCTCGCTTTGGCTGCACGGCTTCGCCTTTGGTCTGCTGCTGATCGGGGGGCTTCGGGCCTGTCAAGTGCTCGCCATGCCGCTAGAAGACGCCTTGCTGGAGCGCCGAGCGGAGCGCGCTGCCGCACCGTTTGCCGAGGAAAGTTGGGTAGTCCAATGGTGCCCGCGTCTTTGACCCCTTGAACATTTCTTCCTGCAATCGCGGCGGTTGTCCATTAAATTCAACCCACAAACGATTTGCCCGCTCCCCATGGACAAGCAGACCATCCTCGTCGTGGACGACGAGCCGGACATCCTCGAACTGGTGGAATACAACCTTCAAAAAGAGGGTTACGAAGTGCACACCGCGGAAAACGGCCATGCCGCACTCAAAAAGGCGGCCAAGGTGAGGCCCGACCTCGTCCTGCTCGATGTGATGATGCCGGAGATGGATGGCATGGAAACCTGCATGCAACTCCGCGAGAGCAGAGCGCTCGAACACACCGTCATCGCCTTTTTGACGGCACGGGGAGAGGACTACAGTCAAATTGCCGGATTCGATGCGGGTGCGGACGATTACATCACCAAGCCGATCAAACCCCGGGTGCTGGTGAGCCGCATCAAGGCGCTCCTGAGGCGGGCCGGTCGCGCCCCTGCGTCCAACCAAGTGTTTGGGAGCAAGACCATCACCATTGACCGAGGCCGGTATGTGGTCGTGGTCCATGGAGAAGAGCGGAGCTTGCCGAAGAAGGAATTCGAGCTGCTGTCCCTTCTCGTCTCTGAGCCCGGAAAGGTCTTCACCCGCGGGACCATCCTCAGCCGCGTGTGGGGCAACGATGTGGTCGTGGGCGACCGCACCATCGATGTGCACATCCGGAAACTCCGCGAGAAGCTGGGCGACCACTACTTCAAGACCATCAAAGGCGTCGGCTACAAATTCGAGGAGGAATGAACGTCCACACCCCGCGGGGATTGGCCGTTTTGGCGTCCATCGTCGTGACCCTCCTCGGCATGGGGCTGTGTTTCGGCGTGCTGTGGATGTATGGGGTCACCGCCCCGCTGCAGGCCTATGCACTGGGCGCATTGGGACTCTTCGCATTGTCCCTGCTCGTCATTTACAGCGTCATCGAACGGTTCATTTACCAGAAGGTGCGCATCATCTACAAAAACATCCACCGGTTCAAGAGCACCAAAGGCCGGGCCCAGGATGTGCGCATGGACGAGGATGTCATGCAGAAAGTCCAGAACGATGTGATGGACTGGGCCACCGAACAGGTCGCGGAAATCTCCCAGCTCAAGGAGCAGGACAGCTTTCGGAAGGACTTCATCGGCAACCTGGCCCACGAGCTCAAGACGCCCATCTTCAACATCCAAGGCTACATCCTGACCTTGTTGGAAGGGGCTCTGGAGGACCCCGACCACAACCGCAAGTTCTTGATGAAAGCGGCCAAGAATGTCGACCGGATGGCGACCCTTGTGGAGGACCTCGACATCGTCACCAAGATTGAGGGCGGCTCCCTCGAGGTCGACATGGCGGAATTCAACCTGAGCAACCTCATCCGGGACATCCTCGAAGAATTGGAGCCTCGGGCCAATCGAAACCAGATCACCATGGCCTTTTTGGACGAAAACCGGGGCGACATCTCCGTCCATGGAGATGCGCCAAAAATTGGCCAGGTCCTGACCAACCTCATCTCCAACAGCTTGCGTTACGGAAAGGAAAACGGCCAAACTCAAGTCCGCCTGTACGACATGGAGGAGCACATCCTGGTCGAAGTGGCGGACGATGGCATCGGCATGTCCGAGGAGCACTTGCCCCGCATTTTCGAGCGCTTTTACAGGGTCGACAAGAGTCGGTCGCGCAACGCCGGTGGAAGCGGACTCGGCCTGTCCATCGTGAAGCACATCATCGAGGCCCACGGGCAGAGCATCTCCGTCCGATCCACCCAAGGGACCGGATCCACATTCTCCTTCACGCTGGCCAAGGCCTGACCTTCAACGTTGCATCATGCCGGTTCCCGCGGCGTTGACAAAGGGGTTGCCGGCCTGTTCTGCCGCGATGGTGGTCTCGGGGCCGTGGCCGGGCCAAATGGTGTAGTCTCCGGGCAGGGAGAAGAGGACGTTTTCAATGCTGCGGGCCAAGGTTGCGGCGGCGCCTCCGGGCAGATCGGTGCGGCCCACGCTTCCCCGAAACAGCACATCCCCGCCCACCACGTTTCGCGTCGCATGGTCGATGAAGACCACGTGGCCGGGGGCGTGGCCGGGCGCATGTCGGACCTCCAATTCAAGCGAACCAAACACCAAGGTTTCCCCGTCCTCGAGCGGGGTCGGATCCACATCGGGAAGGGCGTCCATCGGCACGCCGTAGAGTTGGGCGGCTTGGGGCGCCATGGCATAGGTCGGGCCATCCTCGGCCAGCAATCGCGGGTGCAACCCATAGCGCTCCACCATGCCGGCACAGCCCAACACGTGGTCGAGGTGGGCATGGGTCAACAACACCGCACGCGGCGTCCAATTCCGCTCCGCCAGCGCATCCTCGAACTGCGCCCACTCTCCAGCGGTCGACATGCCCGGGTCACAGACGATGGCCCCGCCCTCTCCGTCGTGGAGGATGACGGCATTTTCAGAAAAAGCGTTGCAAGTCAGGACGAACATGCCCGCAAGTTGCCCCATCCCGGGCAAACCCCATGGCCGGGTCGTACTTTGCCTTTCGCATGGCGCGGTGGCGATTTGATTTCCGATGCGGGGCAATGCTCGCCCTCTTGGCCTGGCTGATTCCCGGACCATTGTCTGGTCAATTCCACAATGGCCTGGACATGGCATTCGGTCAACAGCGGGTGCAATACCGGACGTTCGATTGGCAAACCGTCGCGTCCGAGCCGTTCACGCTTCACTTCTATCCAGGGGGGCGCTCCTTGTCCGAACACGGGCTCTACAGCCTGCTCACCGACCTGCCCGGGGTCGAATCCGACCTTCAACTCAGGCTCGATGGCGACATCGACGTGCTGGTCTTCAACAAACACGCGGACCTTCGGCAGAGCAACATCGGCATCGACGGATCCGATGCAGGCAACATCGGCGGTACGACGACCATCCATGGCAAAAAGCTCTTTGCCTGGTTCAATGGAGACCGGTCCGCCTTTCGGAGCCAATTGCGGCGCGGGTTGTACCGCGTTCTGCTTCGCCAGTACCTCTATGGCAGCGACTGGAAAGACGTGGTGAAAAACACGCAGTTGTATGCCCTGCCACAGTGGATGGAGGACGGCATGGTCCACGCCCTTGCCGGCAACATGGACCCTGCGGACAAGCCCGCATTGGAGGACCTCGTGGCGCGGGGACAACTGGCCGCCCTGCAAGTGCTGGATGAGGAAGACGCCCGTGTGGCAGGCGAAGCAGTGTGGCGCTTCATCCTCGAGACGTTTGGCCGTCAGGCGGCCGTGGATGTATTGAGCGGTTTCAAGGCCGGGCGCACCCTCGACGCTGGATTCCGCCGCATTGGATTCGACCTCGAAGGGGTGTTGGCCGCTGCGCAGGCCTACCACTTGATTGGGGGTGCTGCCACCGCTGCATCGGACTGGAGCGGCCATCCGGTGTCCGCCAAGCCAGAGACGTTCAAACGCCACCGATTGGGCGATCTCCCCCACCGCGCCAAGCGCAAATTCACTCACCGCCGGTTCGCCACGTCCGCCGATGGCCAATGGACGGCCTGGACCACCGACGAACGGGGCCAAGTGTCGGTCTGGGTGTCGGACGGAGAGCGTCAACGGCGCATCGCGCGATACGACCACAAGCTGGACCGCATTGTCGACCCCACCTATCCGGTCTTGGCTTGGCACCCCACCGCCCCCATCCTGGCCCACATTCACGAAGAACAAGGCCGTGCCTTTCTCACCACCACGGATGTCGCCAACCGCGAGCAGGCGGAGCGCGAGCTGTTCCGCATCGAAAAGGTCATCCACCTCGACTGGTCGCCCGACGGACGCAGCTTGGTGTTCAGCGGCGTTCGGGCCGGCCGCTCCGACCTCTATCTCTACAACACCCTGGCCGGATCGCAAGTCCCGCTGTGGGAAGACGACTGGGACGACCTCCATCCCGACTGGTTGCCGGATGGAAGCGGCATCCTCTTCAGCAGCAACCGCCCGGATCCTGGAGCGGACACCCCAACCTGGCCCGTGGCCCCACAACGCGACCTGTGGATCTGGTCGATGGAAGACCGCACCTTGGAACGGATCACAGACACCCCCAGCGATGAAGTGCAGCCGCAGGCCCTCAGCGCGTCCCGGTTCACCTACCTCGACGCCGACGACCTGAGTTCGATGCACCTCGCCGTTCGGGACAGCGCCATTTTGAGGATCGACACGGCCATCCATTACCGCTACTTCACGCGCACCACGCCGTGGTTGGCGCTGGACGCACCGGCCATCGCCTTTTCGCTCATGGAGGACAAGGCCCATTGGGGCGCCCTGACCCTGTTGCAAGGCCGGCCTGTCTGGCATGTGGCTCCACTGCCGCCCATGCCGGAAGCCGCTGCCATGCGGGAGGCGGGCAAGCCCGCATTGGTCGGAGATGGACCGAACGACCTCGACTACCTCCCCGACCCCACTCCGTCCCTCCTTCCGGGCCAGGTGGATTACCAGCGGTACACGTTTGAAGCGGAGCGCGCCCAGCCCGTCCCCCAATCCCCAACAGCAGCCCCATCCGCACCTGCACCCATTGACCTTCCCACCCTTCGGGCCCCCTTGCCCTACCGCACCAACTATGCGGTCGACCAGGTCCTGAGCCAGGTGGACAACACCTTTGCCACGTCTTTCTACCAGCCGTTTTCGGGACCGGCCTCCAGTTTTCCGGGGCTCAGTGGACTGATCAAGATCGCCGCTTCCGACCTGCACGAGAACCGAAAATGGGTGGGCGGCATGCGGCTCGCAGGCAGCCTCCAGAATTCCACCTTTGTCCTGAGTCACCAAGACCTCGAACGCAAGGTCGACCGACAGTGGACCATCGAGCGGCAAGGCAATGAAGGACTGGACAATGACCTGGGCGCCCTGACCCGAACACACACCCATGCCGTCCATTACCGGCGCACCCTTCCCTTCAGTGAGACCATGAGTGTCCGGGCACAACTGACCTATCGGCTCGACCGGACCGCGCTGCTCGCCACCGACCCATTCAACGCGAGCCGCGACGACCTCTACCGCCAAGGCATTGGCGGCACCATCAGCTGGGTGTTTGACGACAGCCGGATTCGAACCCTGAACATTCGCAGCGGCACGCGGGCCAAAGCATGGTTCGAAATGCTCACCCCTCCGGATGGCGAAGGCGACATGTTGCTGGTCGCCGGGTTCGACGCCCGCCGATACATCCCGCTCTACCGGCGGGTCACCCTGTGCTTGCGCGCGGCCGGAAACAGCTCCTTTGGCGAGCGGGGCCTGCTGCATTACCTCGGCGGGGTTCACGAATCCCTCATCCCCACCATCGATGGGGCCATGCCGCTGCCACCGGGCAACTTCGCCTACCAAACGGTGGCCACGCCCATGCGCGGATTCGTTCGGAATGCGCGAAACGGGACCAGCTTCGCTGTGGCGAACGCCGAAATCCGACTGCCCGTATTCGCCACCCTCCTGCCCAAAAAGAGCTTGAGCCCCTTGATGGAGCACTTTCAGGCTGTGGGCTTCTTTGACATCGGATCGGCCTGGACGGGGTCGGACCCGTACAGCGACGAGAATGCCTTCAACAGCACAACCCTGGAGCAGTATCCAGTCAGCATCACCGTCGACAACAACCGCGAGCCCATCATTTGGGACTTTGGCTTCGGGCTGCGCTCCCAATTGCTGGGCTACTTCGTCCGTGCGGACTGGGGCTGGGGCGTGGATGACGGCTTGATCCTGCCGCGCGTGTTCCAATTGTCCTTGTCCACTGACTTCTGATGCCCCGCAACACCATGGATGCCCAAACCCTGTTGACCCTCTTGCTCATCGGCGCTGCCGCCGGCATGTTGAGCGGTTTCATCGGCATTGGTGGCGGCCTGCTCATCGTCCCGGCCCTGATGTACTTCATGGGCATGTCCCAAATGGCGGCCCAAGGCACCAGCCTCGCCCTGATGCTGCCCCCCATCGGTGCTCTGGCCGTCCTGAATTATTGGAAGGCGGGCGAAGTCGATGTCCGCGCTGCGACCGTGATGGTGTTGGCCTTTGTGGCGGGCGGCTATTTCGGAAGCCGCATCGCCTTGGCTTTGGATCCCCTGAAAGTGCGCCTCGCCTTCGGTGTGGTCATGCTGTTTGTGGCGGTGCGCATGATTGTGCACACCACCCGCGCCCTCTGGATTTCTTGACATGCTCAAAAACGCCATCCTCTCTGCGACCTCCAATGCGGCCGACCGCATTCTGGCCCACCGCCGGCACCTCCACCTTCATCCGGAGCCGTCCTATGCGGAGACCGAAACGGGCCGCTATGTGTCCCAAGCCCTGACCAACCTGGGCATCGCGCACACCACAGGCTGGTGCGCGGAGCGGGGAGCCGCGGGCATCGTGGCGGAAATCCCAGGCACCGAACCGGCTGCACGGCGGGTGGCCCTCCGCGCCGACATGGACGCCCTGCCCATTCAAGAGGTGAACCGTCCCCATGCGAGCACGGTGCCCGGGTGGATGCACGCCTGTGGACACGATGCGCACACCGCCTGCCTCCTCGGTGCTGCCGAAGTCCTATCCGCAACGCGGGACCACTGGACAGGAACCATTCAGCTCGTCTTTCAACCGGGGGAGGAATGCTTGCCCGGAGGGGCCTCCCTCATGGTGGGGGAGGGCGCTTTGTCATCCGACGCACCCGTGGCTGGACCGGGCGCTGGGGCCCAACCCGTAGACGCCATTGTCGGCCAGCATGTCTACCCCCAACTCGACGCGGGGCTGGTGGGTTTCCGGAGCGGCCCCTACATGGCCGCCGCGGACGAGCTGCTTATCCGAATCCATGGTCGAGGTGGCCATGCCGCACTGCCGCACCGCACCGCGGACCCGGTCATCGCAGCCGCCCATGTCTTGACCGCCTTGCAAACCGTGGTCAGCCGCTCGTGCGACCCCACCCAGCCTGCCGTCCTCACCTTCGGGAAAATCGCGGGTGGCCATGTCCGCAACGTCATCCCGGACGAGGTCGTTCTCGACGGCACATTGCGGACCTACGACGAGGCCACAGCCGATGCCCTCCGGGCTGCCATCCACCGGGTGGCCGAATCCACCGCCGCCGCCTTCGGATGTCGCGCTGACGTGGACCTCGCCATCGGCTACCCGCCCGTCGTCAATGCACCGGCCCTCACCGCGCGGTGTCGCACACAGGCCGAGGCCCTCCTGGGACGAGACAAAGTGGTGGACCTGCCATTGCGGATGACAGGAGAAGACTTCAGCTTTTACCAACAGGTGGTGCCGGGCTGCTTCTACCGGCTGGGCACTGGTGGAGATGGTCGGGGTTGTCGATCCGGGTTGCACACGGCCGAGTTCGACATCGATGAAGCCGCCCTGCACACGGGGACGGCCATGATGGCATGGCTCGCTGCCACGGAACACGAGGGGTAAAAAAAGCCCCGGGGCCGGGTCAGTTGGCGACCTCGCTCATGAACTTGATGCGGACGAGCCGGACCTCTTCTTCACTGTAGGCGTCCTCCATTTCCTCCATGACTTCGGCGACGGTTCCTTCCTCGCTCTCCATGAAGCACTCCCACAATTCCTCGATGCAATCCTCATCGAGGTACTCTTCGAGCACGTAGTCGAGCGCCACCTTGGTGCCCGACGACACAATGGCCTCGATGGTGTCCAACAACTCCTCCACGGAGCACTTTTGGGAAGCGGCAATGTCCTCCAAGGTCATCCGCCGGTCGAGCTTCTGAATGATGCTCACCTTGCCCGCATTTCGGCCCGCCACACTGCGGACGACGAGATCGCCCATTCGCTCGATGCCCTCTCTCTCGACATGCTCTCGAATCAAGGCCAAGAACGGCGAACCGAACTTTCTCACCTTGGACGCACCGACCCCATTGATGATGAGAAGTTCATCCTCGTTGCAGGGGTAATGCGTGGCCATTTCCTCGAGACTCGGGTCTGAGAAAATGACGAAGGGCGGCACTTCCAATCGGCTGCTCTCCTCCTTTCGGAGCGCGTGCAACATGTCGAGCAACGGCTGGTCGAGGGCGCCACCTTGAGAGGCAGGCTCGGCACTGCGCACCCGCATGCCTTTCTCCTTGTAGAGGGTGAAATCGGTGGGGGCTTCGAGGAAACTGCGCCCGGCATCGGTCAGGTGGAGCACCCCGAATTCCTCGGTTTTCTTCTGCAAGAAACCCGCCAAAGTCACTTGGCGAATGATGCCATCCCAAGCCTCCGCCGGAGCCAGCGCTTCTCCCGAATTGCGAAAGTCACCGAGCTTGCCCGCATACGTTGTGGTCTCCTGGGTCTCGTGGCCCAACAGCACGTCGCGCAGAAATGCCCCACGATGTCGCCCGCCTGTCGCTTCAACCAAGCGCAGCAGGTGGACCACGACGTCCCTTCCCGCGTAGGACTCGGGCGGGTTTTTGGCATTGTCATCCATGTCCCAGCCAGGACCGTTGTGCTCGTCGAACTCCTCTCCGAAATAGTGCAGGATGTATTTGCGCCTCGACGTGGGGGTCTCCGCGTATCCGGCCACCTCCTGCAACAATTGCATGCCGATTTCACGCTCAGCAATGGGCTTTCCAGAGAGGAACTTTTCCAGCTTATCCATGTCCGCCAGGCCATAGAATGCAATGCAATGCCCTTCTCCGCCATCCCGGCCTGCGCGGCCCGTTTCCTGGTAGTAGGCCTCGAGGGACTTCGGCATGTCGTAGTGAATGACGAACCGGACGTCCGGCTTGTCGATGCCCATGCCGAACGCAATGGTCGCCACAATCACATCGACGTCCTGCATGAGGAACTCGTCCTGGATGCGGGACCGCTGGGCAGAATCCATCCCGGCGTGGTAGGCCGCAGCGCGAACACCATTGACCTTGAGGGTGTCGGCAATCTCCTCCACCTTTTTGCGGCTCAAGCAGTACACGATGCCGCTTCGGCCTTTGTTCTCCAGCGCGTGCTGGACCACCTGCTTCAGGGCATCCACCTTGGGGCGCACCTCGTAGAACAGGTTGGGTCGGTTGAAACTGGCCTTGTAGACGTCGGCCTGCAGAATGCCCAGGTTTTTCTGGATGTCGTGCTGCACCTTCGGGGTCGCCGTCGCCGTCAATGCGATGATGGGAAAAGTCCCGAGGCCGTTGATGATGTCACGCAACCGGCGGTACTCCGGTCGGAAATCATGGCCCCACTCCGAAATGCAGTGGGCCTCGTCAATGGCAAAAAAGCTCAATCGCACGGACCGCAAGAAATCGGCATTTTCCGCTTTGTTGAGCGATTCCGGCGCCACGTAAAGGAGCTTGGTCTTGCCCGTTGCCACGGCTTCCTTGACCCGGATCATCTCCGCCTTGCTCAAGGAGCTGTTGAGGTAATGGGCAATGTCCGGGTCGTCCGAGTGACTGCGGATGGCGTCGACCTGGTTCTTCATCAATGCGATGAGCGGACTCACCACGATGGCACATCCTTCCTGGACCAGTGCCGGCAATTGATAACAGAGCGATTTGCCGCCGCCCGTCGGCATGATGACGAACACATCGCGCCCGGCCATCAAGCTGTCCACGACCTGTTGCTGCTCCCCTTTGAACTGGTCGAATCCAAAAAATTGGGACAGCGCCTCCTGCACGGACAAACCGACGAGAGAACTGGCATTGACAAGGGGGCGGACAGGCGTCTCCATTTAACTTTGGCATAACAATATATAGTGGCCCGACTGTTTGGGCACCTCAAACCGACCTCCGATTTGCCCACATCGCCCTCGAATTCGTCAGCGTCGATTCCTCAGGACGACATCCGGAATTCTGCTTTGCGCACCCTCCGCATGGAAGCGGCTGCCATCGAGGTCCTGAGCCAACGCATCGGGCCCGACTTCCAACGCACCGTGGATGCCGCACTGGAGCGCGGAGAAGCCGGTGGTCGATTGGTGTTCACCGGCATTGGCAAGAGTGCCGATGTCGCCCGGAAAACCGTGGCGACGCTCAACAGCACCGGAACGCCCTCCGCATTTCTGCATGCGGCCGACGCCCTGCATGGGGACCTCGGACTCGTGGGTGAGGCCGATGTGGTGGTGGCCGTGTCCAAAAGCGGAGCCACTGCGGAGCTCGTCCAAGTGATGCCCTTGCTTCAATCGCGCGGTGTCTTTTTGGTGGCCATGGTGGGCAGGGTGGACAGTCCGGTGGCGAGGGGGGCGCAATGCGTGCTCGACGTTTCGGTGGAAGAAGAAGCGTGCCCCCACAACCTGGCGCCCACCACTTCCTCGGCCACGCAATTGGCCATGGGGGACGCCCTGGCGATGGCCTTGATGACCGCGCGGGGCTTCGGGCCGGAAGATTTCGCCCGCTTCCACCCTGGAGGCAGTCTCGGCCGGCGGCTTTTGCTGAGGCTGGGCGACCTCCTCGACGAACACCAGCAAGCCCACCTCGGCCCTGACGCCCCCCTTCAAGACGTGCTGCCCGCGCTGTCGGCCGGGCGGGTGGGCGCCATCGCCATCCTGGAAGGTGGACAGCCCGATGGCGCCCTGCTCGGCATCATCACCGATGGCGATTTGCGACGGGCCCTCGACCGGCCCACCTCAGAGTGGGCTGGCCTCACTTCAGCTGCCATCATGAACGCCTCGCCACAGCGGCTCTCCCCGGATGCATCCGCGGCCACGGCCCTCGACCTGCTCGAATCCAAGCGGATGTCCCAAGTCGTCGTCGGCCATGAAGACGGACGCTTTCTCGGCTTCGTTCACCTTCACCAATTGATGGACGCAGGACTGCGTTGACCTCCGCATCATGGCAGATCCGAATGCACAGGCCGAGGAAATGGGGTTCATGGACCACCTCGAGGAACTGAGGCGCAGGCTGTTTTTTGCCCTCCTCGGCATCCTGTCCGCGGCCATTGTCCTGTTTGTCCTCAAGGATTGGGTTTTCGACCGGCTGATTTTCGCCCCGCGCAATCCGGACTTCATCACCTTTCGAGCCTGGTGCGCCCTCGGACACTGGACCGGCGTGGGCGACCGCCTTTGTGTGACCGACATCAGCTACGAGCTGATCAACACCACCATGCTCGGCAACTTTTCGGCGCACATCCTCGTGTCGGCCATCGGGGGATTCATCGTGGCCTTTCCGTTGACCTTCGGACAGGTGTGGCGGTTCATTCGTCCCGGACTGCGAGGCAATGAAGCCAAAGCCGTCCGCGGCGTGACCTGGGCAGCGAGCTTCCTGTTTTTCCTTGGCGTCTGCTTCGGTTACTTCGTGATTGCCCCCTTGAGCCTGCAGTTCTTGGGCCATTACGAAATCGGGGATGTGCAGGCCCGGATCGCGCTGATGAGTTACCTGAAAACGGTGGCCAGCATCACCCTTGCCGCCGGCCTCATTTTTCAGGTCCCCGTGGTCATCCACTTCTTGGCCAAAATGGGGCTCGTGACCCCCGCTGGCCTGCGGAAATTCCGCAAGCACACCCTTGTGACGACCCTCATCATCGCCGCCATCATCACCCCACCGGACCTCACGTCGCAGGTGTTGGTGGCCTTTCCGGTGCTCGGCCTGTATGAAATCGGCATCCTCCAAGCACGTCGAATCCACCGCCGCCGCGAGGCCGAGTTCTCGTCCAACCCCACCTCCGATTGAGCCGCATGAAACTCACTGCCAACGCCATTGTGAAGCAATACGGCCGCCGCAAAGTGGTGGACCATGTGGGGTTTGAAGTCCAAACCGGCGAGGTCGTCGGCCTGTTGGGGCCCAATGGTGCCGGCAAGACGACGTCGTTCTACATGGTGACGGGGTTGGTCCAACCCGACGGCGGGAGTGTGACCCTCGAAGACGAGCACGGTGCCGTGCACGACATCACCCGAGAACCCATGTACCGCAGGGCCCAACGCGGCATTGGATACCTGCCGCAGGAGCCCTCGGTGTTCCGGAAGCTCAGTGTCGAAGACAACATCCTCGCCGTGCTCGAAATGCACGTCAAGGACACCACTGCCCGCAAGGCACGATTGGAAGCGCTGCTGGAAGAATTCGGATTGACCCACGTCCGAAAGAACCGCGGGGATGTTCTCAGTGGCGGAGAGAAGCGCCGAACCGAAATCGCCCGGGCCCTCGCAGCCAACCCCCGCTTCATCCTGCTCGATGAGCCCTTTGCCGGCGTCGACCCCATCGCCGTCGAGGACATCCAGACCATCGTCTCGCAGCTCCGGACCAAGGGCATCGGCATCCTCATCACGGACCACAACGTGCAGGAAACGCTGCACATCACCGACCGGGCTTACTTGCTGTTTGAGGGGCACATTTTGAAAGCCGGAACGGCGGAGGAATTGGCGGCGGACCCCCAGGTTCGCAAGGTGTACCTCGGTCAGAACTTCGTGCTGCGCAGCCAGCAACACCGCGCCGGTTCCTGACCCAACCGGTCAGCTGCGACGTGCCATCATCGCGGCCACATACTTGCCCACGACATCGAATTCGAGGTTGACCCGGTCTCCCTCGGACATCCTGTGAAACCCGGTGTGCGTCCAAGTGTACGGGATGATCGTCACCGAAAAGCCGTTGGGGTCGGACTCCACCACGGTCAAGGAAACCCCATTGACGGTGATGGACCCCTTGCCCACCGTGAGGTGGTGGTCCGCCACGGGATGGGCAAAGCGAACGTTCCAAGACCCGTCGCGGGAGGCGATGCTGGTGACGGTGGCTGTGGTGTCCACATGGCCTTGGACAATGTGGCCATCCAACCGGTCGCCCACCTTGGTGCAACGCTCCAGATTCAGCACATCTCCCACCACCCGTTCGCCGAGCTGGGTGCGCTGCAACGTCTCCTCCACCGCGGTCACGGTGTACTGGTCGCCTTCGATGGCCACCACGGTCAGGCAGACCCCGTCGTGGGCGACGCTTTGGTCCACCTTCAATTCGGACGTGATGTCCGAGGACAGGGTGAAATGTCGGTTGGTGCCCTCGTCCCGCACTGCGGTCAAGGTCCCGAGGGTTTCAATGATTCCGGTGAACATGGGGCGTCATTCTTGGCTTTCATCCAAACCGCCAAGCAGCTGGAAGGTTCCGGAGAAACGCTCTGGAACGATGCCGACGAGGCGGCGGGTGTAGGCCGTGCAAGAGTAGTGATAGGTGCCATCCGCACAGATGGCCCCCGTGGCGGCATGGGTGCCATTCCAATCGAGCTGGGGGTCGGCCGTTTGCCAGACCTGTTCCCCCCAGCGGTTGAAGACACGGAAATCCACGCTGTCCACGAATTTCCAAGGGAAAGGCCTGAAGCGGTCATTGCGCCCATCGAGGTTGGGGGTGAAGACGTTGGGCAGGAAGTAGAATGGGCAATTGTCGGTGCACACCGTGTCGCCAAGCACACTCTCGTTGCGCCGAAGCGCCCCGTCGGGACCGGGAAGCAGGCTGTCCAATGCGGTCATGGACCAGCACCCGGCGATGGACCCCCCCAGTTCAGCGGCCGTCCAGACCCGGGCGGTATCTGGGCCCGACGCCCATTCGGCCAGCAAGGCCAACTCCGCTCCAAGGCTGTCGCTGCGGTACAGGCGAAACGCCGTGACATCGTCGGCGCAATCCGGGTCCGACCACCGCACGGTGACCGTTTCCTGTGCGCAATCGGCTTCCACAGCGAACGGCGGAGGGCACGGCGGTTCCGTATCGTACGGGGTCGTGCAGCGCACCGCACTCCAATTTTCGATGGGGTCCAATATGCCGGGAGAGCCATACGTGCCGAGGGTGCGAACGCGGTAGCAGACCGGCACGCCATTCACCAAGCCGGCATCGACATAGCTCGGGGCCGCCACCGTGTCGAGCAAGGACAAGGTGCCATCGGACAGGACCCGGTGAAACACGTAAGCAGTATCCAACCACGGACGGCCCGGCGGGACGCTGAGCACAACGCTGTTGTCCGCTGGGAGCAGACTCAACTCGGGCACCGGAGCCGGCGTCGACGTGCCGATGGCGTCTTCACCGCTGAAGCACGTCACCCGGTAGCGCCACAGGGTCAGCTCGCTGTCGATGCCCACGTGCACCTGGACGGTGTCGAGGTCGCTGACCGATTCCGCCGAAGGCCCATCCCACAGCACGTTCCACGCGGCAGCCGCCTCAGGTTGGCCTTCCAACACGTAGCGGTAGGGCCCCGGAAACGCGACGGCCGTGTCCGCATCAGTTGGTGGTGACCAACGCACTTCCACCTCGCCCGCCACCGGATCGGACACCTCCACGGAGGCGGTGGTCATGACCGGCACACCCTTGTCGATGCGGGCGCAGGCCTCCGGGCCCACCTTGCTCCGCGCCCCATCCGGCATGACCGCCACGATGCGGTAGCAATAGGTCGCCCCGAAGCTCAAGGTGGCCACATCGAGGTGGGCATTGTTGCCCAACCCCGCCACGGTGGTCAACAACTGATATCCAGCGCCTGCCGGCATGCCGACGTCGCACACGGCGGAGATCACGTCCTCGGTCCCGATTCGGCGGTACACTTCATAGCCACCCAACCCCTGGAGGGCCTCGGAATATTGGCCCGCG